>JANMQR010000210.1:0-5983 GCA_031370625.1 Burkholderiales bacterium
AGGCGCGAGCTGATGCGGCCCCTGCCGATGACCTCATCTGCACCTGCTCGATTATCGATTGCGGCGGTATACAGGTCAGCGCTTTGCCCGCGCTCTTCATAATTGTGCGCCACTTGAAGCAGAGATGTGGATTTGCCCGCATTCATCGCGGCAAATCGGAAGTAGAGTTTGGCCAAAAAATTTCCAGTGCTAAAAAGGCGGCTTAAATGCGATTTGTTTTCATGATTTGCTGCTTCTCGCGCTGCCAGTCGCGCTCTTTTTCCGTATCGCGTTTATCGTGTTGTTTCTTGCCTTTGGCGAGACCAATTTCGAGCTTGATGATGCCCTTCGAATAATGCAAATTAATCGGCACGATCGTGTAGCCGCGCTGCTCAACCTTGCCGATGAGCTTGTCGATTTCCGCCTGATTCAGCAACAGCTTGCGGGCGCGTACCGGGTCAGGGTTCACGTGCGTGGATGCTTCGGGAAGTGCGGAAATATGCGCGCCGATTAAATAGAACGCGCCATTTTGCAGCACCACATAACCTTCTTTCAGCTGCGCGCGGCCAGCGCGAATCGCTTTTGCCTCCCAGCCGACGAGCATGATTCCCGCCTCGAAACGGTCTTCGATAAAGTAATCGAAAAATGCTTTTCTGTTTTCAACAATACTCATAAAAATAATGCCACTAAAGAATTGAGTTTGATTTTAACCGATGCACGCCGGTGCGATGGGTGCTCAGTTAAAATGTGGGCGTCATTGTCTTTATCAATTCACCCAATCACTTCCCTGATGTCGCAAGTTTCAAAATCCGTGCTGGTGCCTTATTCGGCTGAAACCATGTTCGCGTTGGTCGACGCGGTGGAACGCTATCCGGAATTTTTGCCGTGGTGTAGCAGCACGGAGGTGCATTCGCGAGATGCGCTGCAAACAGTCGCCACGATCAACATTCGCTATGCGGGTGTCGCCCAATCATTCACGACTGAAAATGAAAAAGAGGGCGTGGCGTGGATGCGAATTAAATTGCGTGATGGG
The DNA here is from genome assembly GCA_031370625.1 of Burkholderiales bacterium. GTDB lineage: Bacteria > Pseudomonadota > Gammaproteobacteria > Burkholderiales > Usitatibacteraceae > UKL13-2. Next base: position 1,013 of record JANMQR010000210.1, read on the forward strand.
CCATTCAAAACGCTGCGTGGCGCATGGCAATTTCGTGTCCTGTCGGCAGCGGCGTGCAAGGTCGAACTGGAGCTGGAATACACGTTTGCAAATAATTTACTGGAACGCGCGGTCGGGCCGGTCTTTGGCATGATTGCGGAGACGATGATGGATCGCTTTGTGGCGCGTGCAGATGCGTTGTACGGCGCTAACGCGAGCGCGGTGCCGTGACGATTCGCGTGACGGTGGCATTCGCCGCGCCGGGGCTTAATGGGGTTACCGATACAAATACAAAAAGTGGCGAAATCAGTTTGGATCTGCCGCCGAATGCGTCGATTGGGGATGCGTTAAGCAAAGCTGGTTTTGACTCGATTGAAATCGCCGCCGTGGGCGTGTGGGGCAAGGTGCGCCCACTGACATTTGTGTTGCGGGAGCATGATCGCGTAGAAATTTATCGAACGCTTCAGGCAGATCCCAAAGCGGCCAGACGTGCGCGTGATGATGGGTCAACGCAGACGAAGCGTAAAGCGTGATTTTACGCATTTATGAAAATTAAAAGCTAATACTGGCGAGCTTCCCCAGCCATTTATAGCCCAAGACTGGCTTAGATATTAGTGTTTGGTTTTTTGAGCAACCCATACAGGGTTTACCCCAGCTTGCGCACGACGTAGCAAAAGCTATGATCACTCATCGATAAAAATCATCGCTCAGGGGTTACGTCATGGCAGCCAACATCAATCTTCATCAACCACGCGCTGAGTTTGCCCTAACCGAGCAGGATGCCCATAACGCGTATCCCGCCACCCCTGACGGGCAAGCGAATTCGCAGCCCGATCCTAGCATCACCGCACCCACCGATCAGCAAGGTCAATCACCCAGCGGCAGCAGCAGCGGTGGCAACAGCAATAGCGCGCACGACCCCGCAAACGCACCCCCACCGCCGGTAGAAGCTGAAGCCGCCAAACCGAGTTTCATGCGCTATGGCTTAGGCGATACCGTTATTACCGGTCGTCCGGATTATGCAAACAGGCAGCGCATAGGCCTGGTCGAAATTGACGCTGATCGCGAGCCGGTTGAGCCTGAGCTGATTCCTTCTCCGCCCACACCCACACCCGCAGTCACGCCGCCCTCACCCATCCCCATGCCCAAACCCGGCGGCATCAGGGTGCCCGATGCAACGCCGCCACCGCCATTAACAACGCCCGCTGCACCGGCCTTACCGCCTGTCACCAACGCCCCGCGTGTCGGTGGTGAAGCCATAAACGAGCCACTACCCAGCAACCGCACCCCCTATCTCTACCCCGGCCTGCACACCGCGCCCGAACAAAGCCCGCACTATGCAAATGCCTTAGCCTACGGCCGCGAACACAGCTACAACGACGACGAGATCATGAAACTCGCGGTGTTGATGCAAGCCAATCACGACAACGACAGGGGCACTGCTTGGTTGTCGTTGAAACCTGAGGTATTGCGCGCAGCGGTGAACGTGGTGGTGCGAAATCCTGACAACAGCTTTGATACCAGCGGCGTGTTTGGCGGACAGCGTAGTTATCACAACGCTGGATTTGCCAGCCAAACCATTCCGCCGCAGGGCGGTACCGCCGTTGATGAAAACCCGGTCGCGTTTGAATCGTTGGTGCCACTGGAGGGCTGGGTGCTGGAAGAACGAGATACCGGTGGTGGCGATGCGGGATCGAACATCATTCGTTACTACCGACCCAGCGATGAGCTGATCGCCCGGAACGACATCCCGTATATGCCAATGCTGATGTCGGGTTATGTGCAAGTACCGCGTGGCCTGGAATCTGAACTCTCGGTCGGTGCAGATGGTGGCGTTCACGATTTGTCCCGGCTCGATTTTCATCCTGATTATGGGCTGGTGACGGCACCGGACAATATCCGGCCACTGGATAACGAAGATGGGCTCGAGCAACTTGTGGTGACAGCGATTCTTGGAGTAGCAACTTATGGCATCGCTACTGCTGCAGCCGGTGGCGTTGCAGCGCTCAACAGCGGCGCTGGTTTGCTCAGCGGCGGCGCGCTCTCCGCCGCCGAGGCCTTGGCGCTGAGCAGCTTCGTAGGCACTACCGCTGCGACTGGCGACCTAAGGCAAGGCTTTATCGCTGGCTTGGCCAGCTTTGCTGGATCACAAGTGGCAAGATTTATTGTTGGCCCACAAGGGCTTCAGTTAAACGTTAATCCAAACACCCCGTGGACCATGGGCAATTTTGTTTCCAGCATCGTCAGCGGCACTGTCAGTGGTGGCATTCAGGGTGACTGGCGGCGCGGGTTAGTCAATGGTCTGGTGAGCTTTTCCAGCAACGTGATTGCGCATGAGTTAAAGATTCCGGCCACAGTCGCCAGCGCCGCGATTCGCGCGCTCTATGACCCGCAAGGCGCGCTGGGCGGACTTGTTAGCGGATTGATTAACGATCCCGCGATGGCAGGGATCGAGCGCGGAGCACAGCGCGATCAGGCGATTCAACAGCTACTGGGCATTGGCATGAGCCGTGAAGATGCCACGCAAATGGTGGAACGTACAATTGCCGAAGGCGGACGTCTGAATACAGTCACCGCACAAGCGCGTGCAGAAACGCAGCAACAGATTACGTGGATACGCGATGCCATTGACTTGGGCCATGGGGACACGGCAGCTGAACTCATTAATAGTATGGTCAATCAGGCGATGACCGACAACCCCAACCAGTCGCGAGGAGAAGTAAGTGCGCGGCTAATGCGGGAGCTGGGCATTGTTCCTGATACCGTGGGCTTTGTGATGGGTGCGGATGGACGCGTGGCCTTCTCTGCAACCCCGACGGTCGACCGCCCCACTGCGGTAACGCGCCTCGCCATGGCCTATCGTGCAGCAGACAGTCGCATCAGCGAGGAGCGAGCCATTGAGCTCGCAAATGCCTACATCGACCGCAACGGCATCCCGACCACATTCGCACCACTGAGAATTGAAGATATAGCCGTGAGTGCATCGCGCAGCGATGCGAGCAGCAGTGCCGCCTTGATCGACAGGCTATTCGGCGCAGGCTCGGCTGTTCTATTGAGCGCATCGATTTCATCACTACAAGCCACGGGGCAGACGCTTACAATGGACGTACTCATGGAGACGGCTGCACGTTTATTCGGCCCTGCGGCGCTGGAGGGCGGCGCTTGGGCGCTGGGCGCGTTGGCGATAGCGGGTACGCTGTTCGTGCCGCGCAATATTGGCAGTGATCGCATGCAGGTTGATCTCGCCGATGGCACACGCTTTATCGTGGGCAATGGCGCGATACGCGGCGAACTGCAGGCCCGTGATCAAAATGGTGACTGGCAGACGATTCAATATAACGCAGTGCTCGTTAATACCCCCACAGGTCGCGTGGCGATGACTGAAGAAGAGCTGCAACGCTATCGCGGCCCGCTCATCAATGTGCCCTCGGTGCCTGATCCGAATGGCGGTGTGCATGTTATTCCACCGCTGACTGCGGACGAGCGCAATCGACTCAATGGGACGACGATTAGCCCGATTCCAACCAATACATTGCCGCCACTGGAAGGGTTTCAACTTACACCAAGAACGCCGCAGGATTTCATCACCACGATGAGTTTGGAGGCTGATCCTGCGCGCAACGTATATGGGCCGGGTACTGAAAGTCATCCCGAGGAAATCGCGCGTATGCGGCAAGAGCTTGCAAATGTAGGTGTAGTGGTGGTTGAGCAGCCCGGTACGATAGGATATGGTCCCGGAAACAGGGTCGGCGAACCTGGTCGAATATCAATGGATCCCAACGCATCCTACAGCGCGTGGCTGCATGAATTTCAGCATGCGATGGATGATCGAGCAATAGGTTGGGGTGGTTTCCCGACCCTTTACAACACCGATCTGCGTATACAGTGGGAGCTGAGAGCTTATGATCGTGAAATACAGTTTGCAAGGCAACATGGGCAATTTGAGCTCGCAAGGCAGCTTGAAAATAACATGGATCGAGAGCGGCAAAGAATTTTAGAAGGACATAAAAAATAATAACTATGAACGACAATAAAAACATACAAGCTCTTTTTGTGCCAATCGGATTTACCGACTTTGACCAGGCGGCCTTGATTGAGGCCGCACACGATGAGACACGTGGTTTGAGTCGCGGACATGCCATTGTAGAGTTAGTAAATCGCGGGCTTGCTAATCCTGAGCTTTTAGAAAATGCATGTAAAGCTATCTCGAGTGACAGACGGATGGGTATCCATAAACTTCCGCACGGTTGGTTGGGCGCTGATCAAATTTACAATTCAGGTAATCAAACAGCTTTGCGCGCCCTCCTGAATGAAATGAATAGTTGGGATGAGGTTGAGCAAGAAAATATGATTGCCCATTGGGAGGGGCATAATCAGCGCGCCAAGCTGACTAAACAACTAACGGAAACCTATGGCTGGAAGCCTCGTTACCGCATTGAGGAATAGCGACGCTCGATCCTCCATTGACGTGGGCCGAATCAAAGAGCAGACATGACCAAAGATTACCCAATGAAAAGTTGCTACCTATCTCGTTTCGCTAATGCCGTCTGCGCTCTGCTCGCATCGGTAGTGCTAAACGCCTGCGTCACGCCACCACCACCAGTTTCTGCCGCATCGCTTGCTGGCGCTAATCGGGTGGCGATCGTAAATGTTGCGCGAACAGAGCCGCTCATGATGGGCGCGCGATATGGTCCCATTAATGGTCCCATTAACAACATAACCGGTGTCGGCCCAAACGCCGGTGGGCTGGTAGCAGGCTTAGTTATCGCCGGCACTGCAGCAAATGCGTTCGGTAATGCCAACGAATTCAATGAACGCGCGCCGGCCGGTTTTGCAGTGTATTTGCAGCATCAATTCAGCAAGTTGATGCAAAGCGAAGTAGCTGCGACCGGACGCGAGACCATTCTTGTTGAGATTGATGTGCCCGCGCCGTTTGATAAAAACAATCTTCAATTGATGGTTCAATCCATTCGCGCAACATGTGCAACATGT
>JANMQR010000212.1:0-7687 GCA_031370625.1 Burkholderiales bacterium
GTAGCAAGTGCGCGTGTCGCGGCGCAAAGCTCAAACAGTCCTCGCGGAATGCCCCTGTCGCTTCTGCGTTGCTCGGCGGCTCTTACGGGGCCCTCCTGCTTTTGGGGTTTGTCGTTGAGGCGACGGAATTGGGCTCCCGCCTCCGCTGGAGCGGGGATTTTAGGTTTTGCTTTTTTGTGCGATTTCCACTTTGACCCACCCAATAACTTTTCTTTGTTCTCGCGCGCATAGTTTTCGAAGTCGCCCCGTTTACACAACCCGTCGCATTCGAGAATTCCCGTGTTGCCGCGCCAACATTTTGGAAAAGGGTCGGGGGTTTCCACGAAAATTGTTTGAGGTTGGCGCGAAACTGTCTCCTTTAAATACAAAACGTCTCCGCCAGCCGAGTTGTTTTCGTGGCCCGATCCTTTCCCAAAATGTTGGGAACCCCGAAGGGGCGCGGCATCGGGGCTGCTTTTCTTTGGTTACTTTCTTTTTGCAGAAGCAAAAGAAAGTGACTTGCTGCCGGGCAACCCCCGGCTCGGTCGCGGAATGATTCGTTGCACAACCCACATGCGGCGCTACGAGGGACGTAATGCTAATCAAAAAGCAAACCCCAGCATCCGCGCGCACTTCAAAGCAAAAATGTGCCGAAACACGCGCAGATATTAGGCCTTGATGATTAAAATTCGCCGGCAACAAACACAACTACTTCAGCATGCAATCCACAACTTCGTATTAGAGCGCCGTCAGATTGCCTACTTTTGCCGCCAAGATTGCGCTAAAATCGGTGCACGGGAATTGCACGCTCCCGCTGCTTAATCAGCGATTAACTTTTCGCAAAGAAGCAAGACGGTGTCCCGTCCAAGCGCTGCTTAATCTCCTCCAAAGGACAGCCCATGGACACCGCAACTTCATTCATATCTATTGCTCAACTTTTTAAAACCCTCGGCTCGGCAGCAGCACCGCTATTACTCGATGTCCGCAGCCCACTTGCCTTTCAAGCCGATTCGCGCATGCTCGCAGGTGCCACGTGGCGTGACCCTGCAACCGTCACCGACTGGCGAAAATATTTACCGGTTCATTGCGATATCGTCGTCTATTGCGTGCGCGGTCATGAAATCAGCAAAAATACTTGCTCGGCATTGCGTGAAATTGGGCTTCGTGTTTATTCGCTTGAAGGTGGCGCGGAAGCGTGGAAATCGGCAGGATTGCCGACGTTTGGAAAACATGCTCAATTGCGAATCCCAGCTGGCGTGAATGCGCCAACAAAGTGGGTGACACGTGAACGCCCGAAGATTGATCGCATCGCTTGCCCGTGGCTGATTCGGCGATTTATTGATCCGACAGCGGAATTTATTTATGTGCCCGCGAAGGATGTTCTATCAGTCAGCGAAACACAAAACGCGATTGCTTATGATGTGCCAAATGTGCAATTCACCCATCGCGGCGATGAATGTAGTTTTGATGCGTTGATGGCGGATTTCAAATTGAATGATCCGGTGTTGACCGATCTCGCGGTGATTGTGCGCGGTGCCGATACTGGGCAGCCAAATCTCACACCACAATCAGCAGGTTTGCTCGCAATATCGCTAGGCCTGTCCGAACTTTATCGCAACGATCACGATATGCTTGCCCACGGCATGGTGATGTATGACGCACTTTATGCCTGGCTTAAAAGTGCGCAGGCGGAAATCCACAACGCTGATTTGTTCAAAAAATCATGATCAGTCACACTTCAATTTCGTTTTCTGATGCGCTGAAGTTTTGGCTGAAGCTGGGCTTTATCAGCTTCGGCGGGCCAGCAGGACAAATCACGATCATGCATCGAGAGCTGGTGGAACAAAAGCGCTGGATTTCGGAGAAACGGTTTTTGCACGCACTGAATTACTGCATGGTGCTGCCAGGCCCGGAAGCGCAACAGCTCGCCACGTACATCGGCTGGTTGATGCATGGCACCGTTGGCGGTATCGTTGCGGGCGGCTTGTTCGTGCTGCCTTCGCTGTTTATTCTGATCGGCCTAAGCTGGATTTATTTGGCGTTTGGCACCCTGCCTGTTGTCGCAGGATTGCTCTACGGCATTAAACCGGCGGTGACCGCGATTGTGCTTTTTGCGGCTTGGCGGATCGGCTCAAAAACGTTACGGAATATGTGGCTGTGGGCTATTGCTGCCGCTGCATTTATCGCGATTTTTGCGTTCACGATTCCGTTCCCCGCAATCATTTTGGCTGCCGCAATATTGGGTGCGCTCGGTGGCAAATTTGCACCAAATAAATTCAGCGCAGGCAGTGGGCATGGTGCGGCAAAAAATGAAATTGATGACGCCATCATTGGTGATAACAGCCCTACCCCGTCGCACGCTATTTTTAGTTGGGCACGATTCGCGAAGGTGTTTAGTGTGTGCGCTGCGCTGTGGTTGGGCGCGATGGCGATTCTGATTTCGCAACTTGGTTGGCAAGGCACGCTCACGCAGATGGGGTGGTTTTTTACGAAAGCGGCATTACTCACATTCGGTGGCGCGTATGCTGTGTTGCCGTATGTGTATCAAGGCGCAGTTGATGGTTTTCAATGGCTCACACCGCAGCAAATGATTGACGGATTGGCGCTCGGCGAAACCACGCCGGGCCCGCTGATTATGGTGGTTGCATTTGTTGGCTTTGTTGGCGGCGTGACCAAGCAAATCCTTACGCCAGATTCGATATTTTTGGCGGGCGCGTTAGCAGCAACGGTCGTGACTTTTTTTACTTTTCTGCCATCATTTTTATTTATTTTTATCGGCGGGCCGTTCATCGAAACCACCCACGGTCAGTTGAAATTCACCGCGCCGTTAACCGCCATTACTGCAGCCGTTGTCGGCGTAATTGTGAATCTTGCGGTGTTTTTTGCGTGGCATGTTTGGTGGCCAAACGCCACTTCCACCAACGTGCTTGGCGGAGGCTTTGAATGGTTCGCTGCATTGCTCACGATAGCCGCGGCAATCGCATTGTTCCGCTTCAAGATCGGCGTGATTCCCATCATTGCCGCATGCGGCATCGCAGGTGTGATTAAGACCTTCGCCGGATTTTAGTCGGCAACAAAATCCCCTGATTTCCCGCCCTTCTTCTCAAGCAAACGAATATCTGAAATCGTCATACCACGATCAATAGCTTTAACCATATCGTAAATCGTCAGCAGGCCTGCCGAAACGGCCGTCAATGCTTCCATCTCGACGCCAGTTCTGCCAATCGTTTCAACCGTGGCGCGACATTCAATCGAGGATGCAGATTCATCAAGAATAAATTCCACTGCAACTTTGGTGATCATCAGCGGATGTGCAAGGGGAATCAAATCTGGCGTGCGCTTGGCACCTTGAATCGCGGCAATGCGTGCGATGCCCAGTACATCACCTTTTTTGGCGCCACCGGTTTTGATTAGCGCAAACGTTGCTGCCAGCATGCGTATGTGCCCGCTCGCGACGGCAACGCGTTGTGTCTCGCGCTTTTCACCCACATCCACCATGTGAGCTTGGCCGCTTTCGTCGAAATGATTTAATGAAGACATGGTTTTGGCTTTTTTTGTGAGTAAATCAAATGTTTTTATCAATTCGTATGCGTATTTCTGTATTTCGCTACCGTTGGTACAATCTAATGCATATCAAGGATGGTGCGGGAACTGATCCGGCTTTATACCGTCAAAGTTAAACAAATACGCTAAAAATTTACGCAAAGTTTTCATGCAAAAAGTATCGCGCGATTCAACACTTTATTTTTCAATTCCCTTCAAGCAGAAGCTTTGCGGGATGTTGGTCAGCGCAACCATTTTATCTTTGGCGTTGCCTGCACACTCGCAAGGTTTACCCGACCTTGGTGATTCATCGGATGCAGTCATTTCGGCACAGCAAGAACGCACCATCGGCAAGCGAATTATGCTGGAGATACGGGGCGACCGCGCGTTTGTTGAGGACGCAGAATTGTCGGACTACATCTCCGGTCTTGGCAATCGGATGATCGCAGCCAGTCGTGGCAGCACCAACGATAATCGCCGTGACTTCGAGTTTTTTCTGTTAAATGATGAAGCGATTAACGCCTTCGCATTGTTGGGCGGCTTTGTCGCGATCCATTCCGGATTATTTTTAACGACGACAAATGAGTCAGAGCTTGCAGGCGTAATGGGTCATGAAATTGCGCATATTTTGCAGCGCCATCAATCACGTGGTGCCGATGAGCAACGCAAAAATGCGCCCCTACAATTGGCGATGTTGGCCGGCGCGATTTTGGCCGCACGCTCTAATTCTTCATCATCAGGACAGGCCACTGAAGCGATTGTCGCCAGCTCTGCCGCGCTGTCGTATCAAAATCAACTTAATTACACGCGTGATTTCGAACGCGAAGCGGATCGCCTCGGGCTGCTCGTCATGTCGCAGGCAGGATTCGACCCGCATGGCATGCCGGGATTTTTTGAGCGCATGTTACGAGCCAATCGTCATAACGATGGCAAGACGCCCGGCTATCTTCGCACTCACCCGTTGACGACTGAGCGAATTGCTGAGATGCAGGATCGTGTGTCCTCAATGGATTTCGCCGGCAAGCGCACCGTGCGCGCCAGCAGCGCGACATTCAGTAACAATGCAAATAGCGGCTCGGTACCAGACAGCGTTGAATACAAACTCGCGCGGGCCAAATTACGCGCAATGAGCATGAGTCCGTTCGAGGCCGTCACTTTTTTCAAAGGCGAAATAGCGGCCAGCACAGTAATGCGCAATCGCGCAGACTCGTATGGGCTCACGCTGGCGCTCATGCAATCACGGCAATTTGCGGCCGCTGAAAAAGAACTTGCTACGATCCGCAATTGGGGCGGCGCGGGGAACACTGGCGGTCATCCGTGGATTGAAAATCTTGCTGCGCAAATCAAAAATGGCGAACGCAAGTTTGATGATGCGCTCGCCATTTATAAAACAGCAATGAAAAATTTTCCCGGCAATCGTGCATTAAGCTACGGCTACATTGAAACACTCTATGAAGCCGGACAAATTGATGCGGCGCTGTTGGCGGCGAATGAGCAGATCAAGAATTCGGTGGACGATCCACGCTTCTACGAGCTTGCCGCCAAAGGCTACGAACGAAAAGGCAAGCGTTTGGCAGAACACAAAGCCATTGGCGAGGCCTATTACCGGCGTGGTAATTTGATGGGCGCGATTCAGCAATTTGAGATTGCCGTAAAAGCCAAAGATGGCGATTTTTATGAGTCATCCGGGGCGGAATCACGGCTGCGAGAATTAAAACTTGAATTTAGAAATCGCCCATTGTTGCCCGGCGAAAAACGCGATAAAGAATTGGATAAAGAACTTGATAAAGAATGGGGTAAAGAGAAGCCGGCCATCGCGTCAAAGCCGGTCCCCCCAAAATCCATGGCAGTACAACGTCCCGCTCGCGATGTTTTCCCGCGCTAGAAGAGCACTCGGCGCACCGCTTGGTGCTGCGTTATTTTTGATCACCGTTTTAGGTGCAAGCGTGTCCAACGGAGCGCTCGCACAGTCAACAGGTACCAATATCTCATCACAGGTGGACAAAGGCCGAGCCATTTTTCTTGATGAGCGCAAAGGCAATTGCGCCGCCTGTCACAAGGCACCAAATGATGCCGCCATTAAAACGAAATCGAACATCGGCATGCCACTTGAAGCCGTCAAGGCGCGCTATCCGGATCGCGCAAAATTACGCGATGCCATTTGGGATTTAAGCAAGAGCGTGCCGAATACCATCATGCCGCCGTATGGCAAAAATCGCATTTTAAGCGATGACGAGATTGACAGTTTGGTGATTTATCTTGAAACGATTTAGCGCTGTTTTATTTGCGTTCGCGGTGTTTGCCGCGAACCACGCAGGCGCGCAAACAACGGCGTCTACCCTGTCGCCAGAGCAAGATCGCGCCGCGCTTGTCCAAGCCCTGCAAAAGCGTCTGCCCGGAACACGACCCGAAGACTGGGTAGTTGGTGGTACGGCGTTCGAGCCAGGCGTCACCGCGATCCCGCTATCGGCTGCGAACGCAACCAATACGGCAGATATTTTATCGATTGGAAAAAAGCGCTGGGAGCAAAAATTCAAGGATGGCAAATCATTCTCGAATTGTTTCCCTAATGGTGGCAGACGAATGGCCTCGAACTACCCGCAGTTTGAGCAATCGACCAAGCAGGTGGTGACCATTGAGACCGCACTGAATCGTTGTTTGCAGCTTCACGGCGAAACAACTATTCCACCGGCCAACGCCGCCGAAATGGGGCCGCTATCCGCGTATGCGCGAAGTTTGTCCGAGAATCAGCCGCTAAACGTTCGTGTGTTGGGTCAAAGTGCGCGCGACCGATTTGATGCGGGCCGCAGATTGTTCAACGCGCGAATTGGCCAGCAGAATTTTGCTTGCGCATCATGCCATGTGCAGCATGCAGGCGGTGTGTATGGTGCCGGCGGTTTGGCACCTGCTGTGGGGCAAGCCGTGTCGTGGCCGCGCGTGCAGCCGGGCGGCACCATTCGCAGCCTGCAAGCTCAGTTCCGGCGTTGTTTCCAGCGCAGCGGCGCCGAGCCGTTTTTGGAAGGGTCCGACGAATTCAATAATCTTGAATATTATCTGGCGTATCTCTCTAACGGCCTACCGCTACGACCGCTGGCGACCGCGCGGTAGCCAGCCGGTCATCGCGGCGAATTAGCGAAGCTCGTTTAGCACCGCGCTTGGTACGCGGTGAGGATGGCTCTGTCGCACGTTCTGGCGTTTTATCGGATATCTCTGCAGGGCGCGATTGCAACAGTTTAGAATTGCTTGGTAATCACGCACTGCGGAGACGTGCGGAGCATTCTCTACCTTGTCAGATCCGCATTGCACACTCTCAAAACTAAAATATGAATTTCATCAAACGAATTTTCAAATTCCTGCTGCGCGCCAAGGTATTGGTGCCGCTGGTTTTACTGGCTGTAGTGATTGCAGGTGCGGCCTACCTGCAAAAAAGATCAGAGGCGAATAAGGGCGAGCGCTATCGGACAGCCGCCGTGGATCGCGGCCCCGTGATTCAGCGCATCAGCGCCAACGGCACCTTGAATCCGGTCACGGTCGTCAACGTGGGCACACAGGTGTCGGGCACGGTCGTGAAGCTTTACACCGATTTCAATCAGCCCGTAAAAGCGAATCAGATTTTGCTCGAGCTCGATCCGGCGCTGATCAAAGCCAATATCGGCCAACTGGAAGCGGCGATGCGTTCTACAGAGGCCACCATGCGGCTCGCCGAAAGTACGCTGAAACGCAACACCGAATTAGTGGCAAAAGGTTTCATCACGCCGCAAGCGCTGGAACAAAATTTAAAAGAGTTGGATGTCGCAAAGGCGCAAGTTGCGCAAGCCAAAGCGCAACTGGATCGCGAAAAAACCAACCTGAGCTACACCATTATTCGCTCACCGATTGACGGCATTATTATTGATCGCAAAATCGATATTGGCCAGACAGTTGCGGCAAGTTTTTCCACACCTACTCTGTTTCAAATTGCCAAAGATCTGGAAGCGATGCAGATCGACACTAGCGTGGCTGAAGCAGATGTGGGCAGTGTGAAGCAAGGCATGGATGTGCGCTTCACAGTTGACGCATATCCGGAGCGCGACTTCAATGGCAAGATCCGTCTGGTGCGATTGAATCCGACGATTCAGCAAAACGTGGTGACCTACAATGTGATTGTGGACGTGACCAATGAAGG
>JANMQR010000248.1:0-1668 GCA_031370625.1 Burkholderiales bacterium
CAGTACGTCCGCGCAACAACACGCCTTGGCCGATAAAGTCAGCAACGAAGCGGGTGTCGGGGCGATGGTACAAATTGTAGGCGGTGTCCCATTGTTCAATTTTGCCGTGATTCATGACGCCGATTTTGTCGGCGATTGAAAACGCTTCGTATTGATCATGTGTGACGAGCAGCGCAGGCGTTGAAAGTTGTCGCAATAGCGAGCGCACTTCGAGGCCGAGTTTTTCACGCAGCTCGACGTCCAGATTTGAAAACGGCTCATCAAGCAGTAACAGTTTTGGTCGCGGTGCAAGTGCGCGGGCGAGGGCGACGCGTTGTCGTTGTCCGCCGGAAATTTCGTGCGGAAATTTTTTGGCTTCGTGTGTGAGGCCGACAAGATCGATCATCTCTTTTACGCGCTGCAATTTTTGTATCGATGAAAGCGCGCGCAAACCGAATTCGATATTTTTTTCAACTGATAAATGCGGGAAGAGTGCGTAATCCTGAAACACGACACCGATATTGCGCTGCTCTGCGGGCGTGGCGAATTGTGCATTCGCGAGTCGCTCGCTTTTAAGAAAAATCTCGCCTGCATCAGGCTTTTCAAACCCGGCAATAAGCCGAAGCAGGGTGGTTTTACCGCAGCCGCTGGGCCCGAGTAAACAGCCGATTTCACCGTCGCTTACGGTGAACGACAAATGCTCGCAGACGCTTGTGCCGTCTGCGTATGAGAACGCGATATCCCGAATTTCCAGATAATTTGCCATAGCCAATTATAAGCGACGATATTAGCAACGATATGCAAATGCGTTTGGTTTGACAAATGCGAATCATTCGCATTACAATGCTGATTGGGTCGTTAACCTTTTTCAACTAATTGCTGTATCAAACCGATTGAGGAATTTTCACATGATGTCGTCTAACCCCTTTCGCATCGCAGTTCGCGCTGGCACTTTAACTGTAGCTGCTTCCTGTTTTGCGGCCGTCTTGGCCACGTTTCCAGCGACCGTCGCTGCACAGCAAAAAGTGCTGAATCTTTATTCGTCACGCCACTATCAAACCGATGAGGCGCTGTATGCGAATTTCGAAAAAGCGACCGGCATCAAAATCAATCGCATCGAAGGACCGGAAGATCCGCTGCTGGAACGCATGAAAAATGAAGGCGACAAGAGCCCGGCTGACGTGTTGATCACGGTGGATATGGGCCGTTTATTGAAGGCGCAGGAAATGGGCTTATTCCAACCCGTGAAATCCGCATTGTTGGACGAGAAAATTCCGCGCGAGTTACGCTCTGCCGAGGGCACTTGGTATGGTTTCTCGGTGCGAGCACGGCCGATTTATTACGCGAAGGGAAAGATTGATCCGAAGCAAATCGCGAATTACGAAGACCTTGCCGATCCCAAATTTAAAGGCAAAGTCTGTACGCGCTCGGGCTCGCATCCGTACATGATTTCGATGCTGAGTTCGATTATCGCGGCGAACGGTTCTGAGAAAGCCGAAACATGGGCGCGCGGTGTGGTGGCGAACATGGCGCGCGCACCAAAGGGCGGCGACACCGATCAAATCAAGGGTGTGGCCTCGGGCGAGTGCGAAATCGCGGTGGGCAATACATACTACTTTGTGCGCCTGATGAAGTCGGATAAACCGGACGAAAAAGCCGTTGTTGAAAAAGTCGGCGTGGTGTTTCCGA
>JANMQR010000151.1:0-10933 GCA_031370625.1 Burkholderiales bacterium
GCTGGCGTCTTGTTCAGTTCGCGCAGTTTGCTGGGTCGGTTTAGTTTTTTCAGCTTTTTTAACCATAGCGCAGTGTATGGTGCAGCTCGCACCACGTCAATCATTAATGGTGCGATTTTGCTATTTTTATTCCATTAAAAATAGTCATGGTGCCATGTGTACCATATCGATCATTGATGGCGCATTATTCTTATTTTTGTGCCACGTGCTTTTAAAGACCTTTTGATGATGATTCGTTGATCGCGGGTTCACTTGTATAGAAAAGCGTATTTTCTATGCAAATGCGCTGATATGTGTCGATATTTTGTGGTTTTGTAGACATATCCGAGTGATGTGTCTATCCCGTCGATATGTTCTCTCACTATCCAACCCAAAAGAATTACCAGTGGTCTTGCCGCAGCATTGACCATTAACCATCATTTTTTCTTGGGCACGATTGCTTTTGCTTTTTTCACACGCGATGCCGGCAAAGCTGCGCTCGCGGACGAACCAATCGGCCGCAAAAAGTTTTCACCAGACACTACTTTTTTCCCGGTTTTACCTTCGAGTTCCAGCCGCGCCCGCTGCGCAAGCCGCCCACCGGTTTTGGCGGCGTTGGCGTTTTCGGTCACGCCGGTCGCTTCCATACTTTCGGCAATCTGCCGCGTGGAAAGCTCTGCCAGCGCAGTAAAAATAAGTTCCGCCTCGCTCATATGGTCACGCAGATTATGGCTGCTGAGGCCTTTCTTTTTCTTGTGTTCTTTTACGCTCACGCCCGACCATTCCTGATGAATGATATTGGTCAGGATGGCGAATTCCTCGCCTTGCTTCACCTCATGGTTTGCCCAATAGTCTGTCAGCTTGTTGCGCGTTTCCTGGCCCGTCATGCGGTGCTGAATCCACTTATCGCTGCGCCCATGCTGCTGCCAGGTCGCGCGGGCCCGATCCAGCGAGCGCGCCGGGTCGGCCATCTCTTGCATCCGTTCATAGCCCACCTTCGCCAGCCACAGCTTGATCGGCTCCGCCTTGGGGCTGGGCACCGATTGCACGAGGCGCAGCAACGTTTCGGCCGTGGCGGCATCGGTGAGTCGCTGTTTGCCGTCGCGTGCGGTCATTTTCAACTGGTGACAATTTGTCACCAGTTGACTGCCCTCTCGGTTCAGCCGCTCTTTCAGCTTGTTCCAGTATTTGCGTGCGGTCGTATCGTCGGGCTGCTGCGTCAGCACCTGCACAATATCCACCACCGAAAACCACCACGTTTCAGTAGCTTCGTCATACAAACGGCGGATGGCATATTCATCAAAATCAGCGGGCAATATCATTGCGGTACTCCTCACAATTCGCCGCTGAAGGCTTGGTGCAGCAGGGATTTTTTGAGTCCGTCCAGGGCGGCGAGTTTTTGTTGGTAGAGAGATTCTAGGTGCCGTTTCCGTTCGTCCATTTCGCGAATTTGAGCAACCACTTCACGCTGCGTTACCAAGCTGTCAGGCACCGGGATTGCAAAATTGACAAGCGTCTTAATGGGCAATTGTGGCTGTGCAGCTCCAGTCACATACCGCGCAACTTGAGACTTCATAATTTCTGATCGAAAAACTTCAAACAGAAATGACGAATCGAGTTTTTGCTGTTTAGGCCTGAATATCAACATCCCAGAGTTAATCCGGACATGATCGTATTCCACGGAATCATCGTAAATCGCCACATTACCAATGGTGCCGCGAGTTGTAAGGACTACATCATTCCTTTGCAATTTTCCTTTTCGTAATGCACTGTCCTTCTCCTCTGTAACAAACATTGCTGTGTCAAAATTAAATCCATCTGGCCGCACGTTTTTTGTGTTCAGGAAAAGGCAGAAACCCTCATCCGAGAAGTCTTCTTTGCTTGGGTAGTTTGATCCCCTGTCGCCATCGACCATTCTTAGCAAGTTTTCATCGCCTAACTTCCACAGTGCCCATCCTTTGTCTGACTGCCCAACTTTGGATTGTAAAAAATTTTGAAACAATTCATTGGCGTTTTGCAGGTTCTTTTCGGCGTTGGCTTTGGCGGTGGCGATCCCGTCAAACGCTTCGTCGAGAATAGTGACGATGC
The DNA here is from genome assembly GCA_031370625.1 of Burkholderiales bacterium. GTDB lineage: Bacteria > Pseudomonadota > Gammaproteobacteria > Burkholderiales > Usitatibacteraceae > UKL13-2. The sequence goes on from JANMQR010000151.1 coordinate 2,068, forward strand.
GGTGTTGTTCTGAGAGAGGTGCTAAAACAATCTTGATGCTATTAAATTTCGACTTGTTAACGATCGGAACAGTCGTACCAGATGCTAACTCTTCTAGCTGATTTCTAAATAAGCAAGAGTGCACTTGATAAAACATGAAAGCTGGAATTGCTGTTTTCTCGTTGGGTAATATTGCATTAATCTGCTGGTTGAAAGCGACCCGAACAGTGTTCATGCCAATCTTGCCCAAGTTGCCAATGCATGAAACCAAAATCGAATTCACCGGAGCAATTCGAGCAACTTCTGCTCCCACCTTGGAAAGACCGTCTTCGGCACAATCGAGTGGCACACCACATAGTTCTGGCGGTTTAACTAACGGAATATAGTCACCGTAAAAATCCATGTTACTTTTTGCTGGCGTTCCGCCAGTCACAGTGTCAAATGCTTGACCTAAGGGTAGCTTGATCCACCCAGCATTCACACCAACTCCCGAATCGTCGCCAATACTTCTGTACTTTCCAAATCCAACGCCGCAATTTCATCCATGATTTCCTGCGGGCTGCGATGCGTTACTTCTTCGGCAGCATTCGGGTTCTTGACCGACAGATCAAACGTTGCGGCATCAACTTTCGCTACGTCCAGACTCCAAGAATTCTCCGAGTCCGCGAACGTCTTTTGCTTGGCAATAAAATCCGCCAGATCGTTGTCGTTGAGCGAATTGGTTTTGCCCATATTTCGGCCGGGCTGTAGCTGACAAAACCAGACTTTGCGGGTAGTGCTGCCTTTATCAAAAAACAGCACCACCGTTTTTACGCCCGCGCCGATGAACGTGCCACTGGGGCAATCGAGCACGGTGTGCAGATTGCAGGTTTCGAGTAATAGCTTGCGCAAATTCACGGAGGCGTTATCGGTATTCGACAGGAAGGTGTTTTTAATCACCACCGCACCACGGCCACCGGCTTTTAAAATTTTGATGAAGTGCTGCAAGAATAAAAACGCAGTCTCGCCGGTTTTGATCGGAAAATTCTGCTGCACTTCTTTGCGCTCTTTGCCGCCGAACGGTGGATTGGCGAGCACGATGTTGTAACGATCTTTTTCCTGAATGTCGGCGAGGTTTTCGGCGAGCGTGTTGGTATGGATGATGTTGGGCGCTTCGATACCGTGCAGGATCATGTTCATGGTCGCAATCACATAGGCGAGGCTCTTTTTCTCCTTGCCGTAGAAAGTGCGCTCTTGCAGGGTTTTCAAATCTTTGGTGGTGAGTTTTCCTGCCGTTAAAAAATCATAAGCCTCACACAAAAACCCGGCCGAGCCGACCGCGCCGTCGTAAATCGACTCGCCGATTTTCGGCTGTACGACTTGAATCATGGCGCGGATCAACGGGCGCGGCGTGTAGTATTCGCCGCCGTTGCGCCCGGCGTTGCCCATGTTTTTAATTTTCGCTTCGTAGAGATGCGATAGCTCGTGTTTTTCATCCTGCGAATTGAATCGCAGGCTATCAATTATTTCCAGCACCTCGCGCAGGTTGTAGCCGCTCTGAAATTTTGATTTGATCTCGCTAAAAATCTCACCGATCTTGTATTCGATCGTATCCGGCCCCGATGCGCGCCGCTTGAAGCCGCGCAAATACGGAAACAATTTACCATCGACAAATTCGGTCAGGTCATTGCCCGTCAGCGCGGCGTTATGGTCAATTTTGCCATCGGATGTTTTCGGCACTGCCCATTTTTCCCAGCGGAATTCGCCCTCGATAATCGGCTTATGTTTGCGGGCCTCAAGCGTCGCGATGGACACCTTATCCTGCTCCAGCGCATCCAGATATTTCAGAAACAACACCCACGATGTTTGCTCGGTGTAATCCAGTTCTGTCGTGCAACCCGCCTCTTTCCAGACGACGTTATCGATATTTTTAAACGCTTGCTCGAACATATAACTTTCTGTTTTGGGTTTGATTCGGCTGTTTATAGCGGTGATTAATTTTAAACCCTAATACTGGCGCGGCTTTTCGAGCATTTATGGCTTGAAATGCGCGCCAATATTAGCGTTTTACTTTTTTATTGGTCTTTGCAAGCGCTGCACGGTTTGTCGGCTTCGCCACCCTATACGCGGCACGAGTCTGTTCCACGCGCCGCGCCTTTCCCCCAATCAACACAATTTTCAACCTCGCCAATTTAAGTTTTTGCGCGGCTTTAGCGAAGCGTTCGTCGAACGTGGCTAGCGTGGTCGCGCCTGCGGCGTGGGCGATGGCGAGATGGAGCGCGTCACCGGTTTGCAAATTGCAGTCGGGGTTGCGAAGCCATACAGCGGCACGCGCCACCGCATCATTGGTGATCATGAGCATATGTAAATATCCTTCAGCTCGTAAGTCCAATGCCGCGACCGCCGCTTTTGCTTCAGTTGCCGATAGCTCGGCTTTTCGTTTGCGCAAACCCATGACGGCATGAAATTCGGCGCGCACCCATTCGCTTATGGCGAGTGGTGTGGCTTCTCGGGCAATCCACTCTGTTGCTTGTGGCGTAAGGCTGTCGGTAATATGCAGCGAAACAAGTATGTTGGTGTCGAGGTAAATCATCGGCGCGCAATCACTTGGTACTCACTTGACACTCACTCATTGATCTCACCATCGCGCATTTGGCGAATGATCTCCACCGAGTTGGTTTTCATCACTGGCATCGACTCACGAAATCGACGCAACTCTTCCAAATCCATTTTCGGTTTAATCGGCAGCGCGTTAGCGGGAACCATTTTGACCACTGGCTTCCCACGTTTAGTAATGGTGATAGTTTCGCCTGCCTCCACCATTTCGATAATGGCGCTCAATTGCGCCTTTGCTTCAGCGACGCTGAATGCTCCCATGATTTCTCCAAATGACTATCTTGATGACTATATCGTAACACGACGAGTCAGATCGTTACGAGATGCTATTTCGCGTAAAGAAATAGAGCGTTTGCCGCGCGTTTCAGTGATTGAAATTACAAAGATTGGGTGGCCGCAATCGGTGGGTGGTTCGATCAAGCTTGGCTTCATGATGGTGAAGCTGGCGCGCGAACACGGTTGGCGTTATGTGGCGCAAACGTCGGGCGCGGGTGTGAAGAAAATTGGCGGGCTGGAAAAATTGGATGACGATCCGGCGAAGAGTTTGGGCGATGATTTTGCGGGCCTGATGCGAAGAAGAATATTGATGTTGAAAAATTGGGATGGCTTTGCGATGCGATTTCGAGGCGGGATGGGCCTGTTATTGATGGGCAGTAACACAAGCACTGGGGCGGCATTTGGATGCTTTTTGCTTTGAAGTGCGCTCTGGTGATAGGGTTTAATTATGGAAACTTCTGTGAACCCAGCGATTAAATGCAGTGAATATGTGGCGAACACCCTCTCTCCAACCTCTCTCTGGCCCTAGGCCACCCTGCCGTCAAGGGAGAGAGGCTTAGCCACCCTATTTCTCCCGATACCAAGTCTGCAACAAATCAAACATCAATCCTTCTTGCGCCCACGTGGTACCAATCGGATTTGGCGACTGATTGGTCATGATCACAATCACGCGCTGACGTTGCGGATCGGCGATGAGTGATAGCTTGAATGTGCCGATTTCGCCTTCGCGGGCAAGCATCTGCGGCGCAGGCTCCACACCTTCGATTTGCAGTGGAAACACCCACGCGCCGAGTGCAGCGTAGCCTAGTTTTTCATCGCCGGTGAGCATCGCTTTGGTAGATTCCGCCGATAACAATTTGCCGCCGGTGAGCGCTAATGCAAATGTGGCCAAATCGCTCGCGGTGGAATACATCGCGCCTGCCGCGCCGAAATTTTCTATTGCGATATTTGGCTCAGGCTTCATTTTGCCCGCAATTAATTCATAACCTTTCGGCAATCCACTCTCGCCATTGTGCAACATTCCAGTGTTGCGCAATACCAACGGATCAAGAATTTTGTCCTTCAATATTTCGGCAAATGATTTTTTGTAAACTTTTTCCAGCACGCGTTGCAACACCCAATAGTCGCCGTTGTTGTATTGAAATTTAGAGCCTGGTGCGAATGCCAGTTTGCCTTTCATCCGCTCACGAATCACGAATTTGGCGTCGGCAAATTTTGGATTTTTGCTGAGATAAAACGCGGCCACTTCATCATCCTTGACATTTTTCCCCGCCGGATCAGGCAGGCCGGAGGTGTGTTGCAGCAAGTGTCGAATCGTAACTTGCGCTGCGTTTTCTTTGGCGAGTTCGGTATCGTATTTGCTTACTTTTTCGTCGAGTGAAACTTTACCTTCATCCACGGCCTTCATCACCAGCGCAGCCGCAAACAGCTTTGTAATCGAAGCGATACGAAAGCGTTCATCAACACTGTGCGGCAATTTCTGTTCACGATTGGCGAGTCCAAGGGCTTCTTTTGAGATCACATTTTCTTGCTCCTGAACCCACACGACTCCGGCAAAATTTTTATTCTCGCCATAGCTGCGAATAACGGCATCGAGCTTACAGTCAGACGCTGCAGCAGTTAACGCGGCACCACCAAACACTAACACCAGAGCGGCTTTCCAGCCATATTTAGACCAAGCACCAGGCGCATGGCTGGCATCCATTGGTTCATCGTAATTTCTCATATCGACATTCATATCGACATATCGCGCAGCATCTTCGAAGCATCACGGCTCGCAACCAGTTGCGTGCCGTCGCGCATGTGAATTTGCAACTGCGATTGCTCATCGGCTTTCATCGAATCGACAAATTCCAGATTCACAATCGCGGATCGATGCACGCGAACAAATTTTGCGGGATCAAGGCGGCCTTCGAGTTCCGAAATCGCAATCCTTACCAAAAAAGTGGTTTTGCGCGCCGCAATCACGGTGTATTTTGAATCTGATTTTAGGTATTCAATTTCATCAACGGCGAGTGGAAAAATACGGCCACGGTCACGCACGAGGATGCGTGTGAGCGGCGTTTGATCGCGTGCAGACGTTTGCGTGAGCGCGCGCTGCAAATCTTCGCTGGATGTTTTTGCATCAGCTTCAAACAACCGTGCTATCGCCATGTCAAAACGCTCACGCGAAAATGGTTTCAGTAAATAATCGACTGCGTTTAATTCGAAAGCCATCACCGCGTATTGATCGTAAGCGGTGGTGAAAACAATCTCCGGCAAATGCGTTAAACGCTTCACCACTTCCAGCCCCGTCAATTCCGGCATTTGAATATCCATCAGCGCCACATCGGGCTTCAAGGTATTGATGCCCTGCAAGGCGGAAGCACCATCAGCCGCCTCGCCAATCAATTGAAGCTGCGAGTGTGCGATGACCCAATCGCGCAGAGTCTCGCGCGCGAGGGGCTCATCTTCGGCGATAAATACGGTTTTTGTTTTCATGGATTATTTTTGAAAAAATTATTAATTTTGTGCTTAGTTTTACAACGTGGGAATCACCATTTGCGCGCTGAATCCCGACTTCGGCGCGGTGCTAATGTTAAACGTTGCGCGTTCGCGATACTCCAATTTTAATCGTCGCTCCACGGTACGAACGCCCAAGCCAGTGGATTGGCTAACTGTAGCGAGATCACATCCAGGCCCATCATCGTTCACCACAATCACCAATTTTTTATGCGTCGAATCAAGCTTCGCACTGATCGTTAAAACTCCCTGCTGCACACGCGGATTAAACGCATGCTTGATGCTATTTTCCACCAGCGGCTGCACGCTTAGCGCGGGCACCAAATGTGACTTTGCGCCCTCATCAATTTGCCAATTAACGCTCAGGCGATTGCCGAGCCGCAGCGCTTCAAGATCCAGATAATCGCGCACAAATTGCAGCTCATCTTCCAGCCTGACCATATCGACACCACTCTTTTCAGTCTCCAGCACGTAGCGCAACATGTCAGAAAATTTCAGCAGCGCAGTCTCGGCGGCGTTGCCGTCTTTGCGCGTCAGGGCAATGATGGAGTGCAACGTATTGAACAGAAAATGCGGGTTAAGTTTATTGCGCAGCGCGACTAATTCAGATCGCATCAATAGTGTCTCAGCCTGCGCGGTAGCCACTGCCTGCCTGCGTCCGGCCTCGACTGCGCGCACCGCATGAAACACGCCCGCAACAACGGCGTACATCATCAAGCCCCACATGCCCTGCCACACAAAAAAGCTTTGCGCAGCGTCTCTGGCGTTCTCCGGGCTGAAAAGATAGGTGGCGATGACGAAGATGATGGCGTGCCACGTAATCACGAACAACACCGCTGCCACGGTGTGAATCAACACCGCAAATAGCGGCTCACTACGACGCTCGTCGAGCCAGCCCGTCAGCGGCCATACCAGCGCGAGCAGAAACGGGGCGGTCGCCAGTGACCATGCGGCACCCATAAGGGCGGCTGCAATCTCCAACTCCCCTTTGAAGACAGCGTTGCCCTGCGTGGCCGCCGCATAAAAAAGCACCAGCGGCACCCAGCTCGCCGCATATAAAAACCAAAAACGACGCATGACAATCACCCGTTAAATTTCAATGATTAATTGTCGCGTAAGTTTCGGCAAAATAGTGGAGGCTTGGTGCGAATTGAGGGATTATTAGCTTCAAACGCAAATCTGGAACCTGCGTTGAGCGCGTCAAAGCCCGTTTACTTCAGAATCATATTGTTTTTAGACTTTCAATCAACATAAGGGAGATCTATGCAACACGTACTTCATCGCGTCAAAAAGTATTCCGCGTTTGTGTTTAGCGCGTTGGCGGCAATTAGTTTTTCTCCGGCGATTTATAGCCAACCCAAAGCGAAAGCAGCCGCACCGATTGAAGTCATGATCGTCGGCGCATATCACATGGGCAATCCTGGACTTGACGTGAACAACGCGAAGGTCGATAGCGTGCTTACGCCCGAAAAGCAAAAACAATTGGTGGCGGCAGTGAATCGGCTGGCGAAATTCAAGCCGAATAAAATCGCGGTGGAGATGGTCGCCAAACAGCCGGACATGACTGCTGGCGATTTTGAAAAATTTACCCCGGCTTCATTGCTTACCGACGCCAACGAGATTACGCAAATCGGCTATCGACTTGCCAATCTGCTGGGTCACAAAGTCGTGTACGCGATTGATGAGCAAAGCGAGACGATTGATTATTTTCCGTATGACAAGCTAGACGCATTCGCCAAGGCGAATAGCCAAGAAAACCTGATGGCGGGCGGGCTTGAATGGGGGAAAGCTGCTACAGCGGACTTCGAAAAAGCACAGAAAACCAAAACCGTCACCCAATTGTTATTGGAGATTAACAAGCCACAGCGTGCCATGGACGAGATGCGACTTATTTACTACCCGTTCTTGGCAATCGGCGATCAAAAATCGCAGATTGGCGCAGAGCTTAATGCAGGCTGGTATCAACGCAACGCAAAAATTTTCGCGAAACTAAATCTTGTCGCCAAGCCGGGCGACAAAGTTTTGGTGTTGTTCGGTGCCGGACACAATTATTGGCTGCGACATTTTGTGAATCAGATGCCGGGGTATAAGTTGGTGGATGTGGTGCCGTATTTGAAATGAGGGTGGGCATCGCCCCCATCCCATCCTTCCCCCGTCGCCGGGGGAAGGGGCAGTTCGGTGGGTATTTAAACTAGCCGCATTGACTACGCAAAACTAAAAATTAACATCGCAATCTACGCCTTCAACAAATTCAGTTTCTCAAATTTCCCATGCAAGATCGGTGTCGAATTCCCGCCCCACCATTGATCAATCACGGCCGCATACAAACTTCTGAAATCCACCGCATGCGCCAAATTGCCGCTGCCATCCAGGCGATTTAGCTGCGGCGCTTGTCCATACAGCCCGCCGAGCACGCGCCCACCTGTTACGAAATGCGCGCTGGCCGTGCCGTGATCGGTGCCGCCACTTTGGTTTTCTTTCGGGCGGCGACCGAATTCGGAATAGGTCATCACCATCGTTGAATCCCAGCGGTTGAGTTCGAGCATGGCGGCCTTGAACGCGCTGATGCCTTCGGCCAATTCTTTGAGCAAATTCGCGTGCGCACCGAGCTGGCCCGCATGCGTGTCGAAGCTGCCGAGCGTGAGCCTAATTGTCGCCATGCCCGCATTACTCGCGACCATTTGCGCGGCGGTGCGCACCTGATTACCGAATCCACTTTTGGGGAATTCAGTTTTGAATTGGTAATTGGTATTGAGCTTTGATGCCGCGTGCACGATTTCAGCTTCCACCGACATCAGGTGTTTTAACGCTGCATTGCGTTCATCGGCGCGGGGTTTGACGAGCTTGGCCTGGCGCAGAAATTGTTGCGTATCGCTAAGCGTGATTGAGCGCACGCCCACGCCTGACAGTGGACCCATATTGTTCGAACCCACCACCACGCCATCGGCCGCGTATTGCTTGGGCACAGGTGCTGCCGCAAAGGTGCGCGCGAGCCAGCCAGCATCGAGATACTCCTCACTTTTTGATGCGGTATCCCAAATATCAATCGAGCGGAAATGCGATAAGTTTGGCGCGGGATAACCCACACCCTGCACCACCGCCAGCTCCTTGTTTTGCCACAGCGCCATCAGCGGATCAAGGCTTGGATGCAAGCCTTCACGATCCGAAATTTTCAGCACCTGATCGCCTGCAATCGCGATCTTGGGACGCAATTGCGCATACACGGGATCGGTGTAGGGGATGACGGTATTCAAACCATCGTTGGCACCCTTCAGTTCAATCAACAGTAGCAAATTGCGATAAGGTGAATTGGCATCATTAGCCACTGCCGCCGCAGGTGCCGCCCACGCAACACCATTGAATTTACCCGCCAACGGGACACCCGCGGCCAAAATACTTGATGCTAAAAATTGTCGCCGATTCATATAGTGCTCCTGAATTGTAGGATGGGTGGAGCGGCTTTTTGCGATACCCATCATCTGTGTCGAAATACTTGATGGGTATCGCAAAAAAC
>JANMQR010000276.1:0-15275 GCA_031370625.1 Burkholderiales bacterium
GGCAAGCAAATGAGGCGTCGGCGTGCGCGCAGAGAACAATATGATTCGTGGGGAAACCTCAGGGTCGGACTCCATTAATTTAAACTTTCAACAACCAACTTAACCAAATTTTGACCATGTATTTTCAAGCAGAATTACTAACCCAATGACACACAGCACGGACGCTACAGCCATGGTGCTTTGCGAAAACCTTTTTAATCAAAAGGTGTGGGTATCGCGCGCGTCTGCTGGGGCATTTCGTCGGCATGGTGGGTTTGATGTGCCGGCGTTGACGCTGATCGAATATCTTGCGACGTCGATACCCGGTGCAGTCGGCATTGATATTGGTGCCAACGTCGGCAACCATACTGTGATCATGGCGAAATTCTGTTGTCAAGCGGTGAGCTTTGAGCGCCGCCTGATTATCTGAGCAGAACGCTCAGGTCAGCTCTAACAAGATCGCACTCATTTTCACCTACTATTGGTCATGGCTTCGTATCAAGTTTTTCCGAGTCACGTCAGGCTTGCCGTTCGGCATAAAAAGGCTTGTAAACGCCCGCTAATGCTGGTGATTCAAGTTGCAAAAGAGCGCCATCGCCTCAAGGTCGCGACCTGCCAGCGTTATAGTGATGTTGTTTTAACGTTTCGGTTCAACATCAAAACGTCATGCGCAATAAGTTATTGATCACGTTCTCCGCATTCATCGCGCTCGTAGGTGCAATCAGCGCATGCAGCCCACCGCGCGCGCTACAGCCCGCTGCGCGCTTGCCGCAATCTGCAACGTCGCAACCCGTTCCAGCACCGCCTTCATCAGGCGAGACCGCAACAGCACGAGCGCTGATCCATCAATCGCTAGATCACAAACTCATCGTTGGCTATCAAGGTTGGTTTGGCTGCCCCGGCGATTTTGAGAACAATACGCGTTGGCAACATTGGTTTTTGAATGCGGATCGTGCGGATGATTTGTTGGTCGATCAATTGCCGTCGGTGCGTGAGTTTGCGCAAAGTGATCTTTGTCCCACCAGCATGAAGCGCGCGGATGGCTCACCGATTTTTTTGTTCTCGTCACAAAATCCGCGCGTCGTTAAAACACACTTTCAGTGGATGCAAAAGCATGGTGTGGATGGCGTGGCGGCGCAACGATTTATCTCGGAGCTTGATGACCTAGCGAGCAGGCGCAGATTGGACAATGTGTTGCGGAATGTTCGTGCGGCGGCGGAAGCAACCGGGCGATTTTTTTATGTCACCTACGACGTCTCGGGTGCCAATCCGGCGACGGTGATTAATGCGATTCGCGCGGATTGGCGGCATCTGAATGACACGCTAAGAATTACCGCGAGCCCGAATTATCTGCATGACAACGCAAAGCCCGTTTTGCAATTGTGGGGCTTTGGTTTTGAAGGGCGACCGGGTGATGCCGGTCGGGTGTTGTCGTTGCTTAATGAATTGAGAGCGGGGCAAAATTCATTGCGGGCCGCGACCATGATCGGCGGTGTGCCGACCAACTGGCGGACGCTGGATGGCGATGCGAAACGCGATGCCGCGTGGCGCGATGTGTATGCGGCGTACGACGTGCTGAGCCCGTGGACGGTAGGGCGTTATGGCGATGACAAAGCCGTAGATCGGTTTGTGCGTGATCGTGTTGTGCCTGATCTTGCGGCGCTGCGGAACAGACAAAATGGCAAGCGGCAACGTTACATGCCGGTAATTTTTCCCGGTTTTTCGTGGGTGAATTTAATGAAACAGCGCGAGAAAATTGGCGGCGAAAAGAATGCCGCAAAACTGAATCAAATCTCACGTCGATGCGGTAATTTTTTATGGAAGCAGGCATCGAGCATGACGGACGCGGGTGCCACCACACTTTATGCGGCGATGTTTGATGAGGTGGATGAGGCGACGGCGCTATTCCCGACCGAGCCTAAACCCGATGCGCTACCGAAAGATACCGCGATGATTTTTTTGAATAACGATGGCTGTATTTTGCCCGATGATTGGTATCTCAATATCACCGGGAAAGTGGGCGCGCATTTAAAAGAGCGGCGTCAGTTGCCACGGAGCTTGAGCAACGTAATGACGCCGTAAAATACAAACACTAGCATCGGCGGGCAGTTTGAGCTATAAATGCTCGGAGACGCCCGCCCTTATTGGTTCTATATTATTCTATATTGCATCTGCCTGTTTCGACGGCTGCGCCGCATCAAAGGCCGGATGCTGCATGGCGTGATGATAAATTTCCATGATGCGCGGGAACTTGTCGAGCGCACATTTGAAACGGTTGGCGTTCGTCACCTGCGGGATCAGGCAGATATCGGCGATGCTTGGCGTGTCGCCGACGCAATATTTACCCTGATTATTTTGTTGCGCAAGCAGCGCTTCAATCGCAGTAAAGCCTTCGTGAATCCAGCTGCAATACCAGCGCGTTCGCGCCTCATCGGTCGCACCAAAACTGGCGGTTAGCGTGTCCAACACCTTTGGATTATTTAGTGGATGAATGTCGCAGGCAATCATCAGCGCGATCGAGCGAGCAAGCGCGCGGTCACGTGGATCGGCGGGCAAGAGCGGTGGCTTGGGATGGATTTCGTTGATGTATTCAATGATCGCGAGCGATTGCGCCAGCGAGAATGAACCATTTTTCAAATCATCTTCGTCAATCAAATATGGGACAAATCCCTGCGGATTGATCGCACGAAATTCATCGGTGTTTTGCATTTTCTTCGCGAGCTGGATCGGACGATGCTCGGGTTTCAGTCCTTTCAAGTTCATGGCAATGCGCACGCGGTAGGATGCGGAAGACCGAAAGAAGCCGTACAAAATCATGAGCGCTCACCGAATATAATGTGAAGATGAATGATTATAAACAAGCTACCGAAAGTACCAAAAGTACCAAGAATGACGAGCGCGCAATGACAAATCTAACGAGGCAGCAAGTTGCAACGTGGCTGGGCTCTGCGACAAAATTCGCGGCAACCGGCGACGTGAATTTTGCAGACGATGGTGAGACGGCGGCGTTACCTTTACCTCTGAGCAAACCGTTGAAGCCCGCTGCGGTGCTGATTCTGTTGGTCAATCATGGCGACGCTGATGGTCCGCGCGTTTTGTTCACGCAACGCACCGCGCATCTCACCGATCATGCCGGCCAAATCAGCTTTCCGGGCGGGCGCGTGGAAGCAGATGATCGCGATCCGTTTCATACCGCGCTCCGCGAGACTGAGGAGGAAACCGGTGTTGACGCGGCGCGGGTAGAAGTGCTTGGCACTATTCCTGATTATTCCACTGGCACTGGCTATCTGATTACGCCGGTGGTCGCATGGATTGATGCGCCGGTGGACTATCGACCCGATCCGACCGAAGTGGCCGAATGTTTTGAAGTGCCGTTTTCGTTTTTAATCGACACGCGCAATCATCGGTTAGAGTCTGCGATGTACAACGGCCGCATGCGCAGCTATTACGCGGTGCCTTATCATCATCGCTATATCTGGGGTGCGACCGCTGGCATGCTGGTCACACTCACACGCGTGATTGCGCATGCGCGTGGCTAGTGATTGCAATTCAATAAATTACTTTTCACCAACTGAGCTACATCAACCAAAGGAAAAAAATGATTACCACAGCAAGCGGTTTACAGTATGAAGATACGGTCGTCGGCACGGGTGCCACGGCAGTTGCGGGCAACCATGTTTCAGTGCATTACACAGGCTGGCTTTATGTGAATGGTGAGGCCGGTGCGAAGTTTGATTCGAGCAAGGATCGCGGTGATCCGTTTCAGTTTCCGCTCGGTGGCGGGCGGGTGATTCGTGGCTGGGATGAAGGTGTGGCCGGCATGAAAATCGGTGGCACGCGTCGCCTAGTGATCCCGGCCGATTTGGGCTACGGCGCACGCGGTGCTGGTGGTGCAATTCCGCCGAATGCGACATTGTTATTTGAAGTGGATTTGCTCGGCGTTTAGGCGTTTAAGGTTCCATCATTCGCCAAGGGGCGCGCTAGATTTTGTGCGCCCCGATTTGCAGGCGCTGATATTGATCGTATTTTTCATCTATCGCGCCATCTTTTCCGGGCGAGCGTGTGACCGTAATCCACACATCGGTTGAAAACGTTTCGCATAGCTCGGTGGTGTAGTCGATTTCTTCTTCGGCTACGCCGCGCGCGGTTTTGTAATCTGGCGCTTTCCACTCAAACATCAAATATTGCGCGAGCGTGTCCTTAAATATTTCGATATCGCCGTCTTCAACTTCGATCACCTCAGCAATCGTGCAGCGTGACCGCGACGAGATTGAAATGAACGATCCGTCGCAATAACATCGTGGCGCGCAGCGGTAGCCGTTGGCAAGATCGCAGACCGCAAAGCCACCTGAACAAACCCATTCGTTTTCGTCGCAAGCGCCGTTTTGCTTGTAGAGATCGGCGTCGGAATTATCGAGCCGAACTGCCTTTAAGAATTTTTTCATTTTGGTTTTGAAGCGGCCGGGTTTGAAGTGGAAAAACGAGTCTTCAATCGCTCCATCGTTTCCACCAGTTTTGCGGTCGTGCCGGGTTCGAATGCGGAATGGCCTGCGTCGTTGATGATGTGATAGTCGGCCTCGGGAAATGCGCGCGACAAATCATCGGCAGAAACAATCGGGCACACCGCGTCGTAGCGGCCTTGGACAATCGTGGTCGGGATGTGACGAATGCGGCCGATGTTGTTGAGCAGAAAATTTTCTTCCAGAAAGATGTCGTGCATGAAGTAGTGCGCTTCAATGCGCGCCAAACCCAATGCCACGCGATCAGAGCCAAAATTGGCGACGATGCCGGGGTTGGGCAGCAGTGCCGAGCACGAACCCTCATAGATGCTCCACACGCGCGCCGCGGGCAGGTGGATGGCGGGGTTGGGATCTGAAAGCAACGCGTAATACGCGGTCAAAATATTGTTATGTTGGTGCTCAGGCAATACGGAAACAAACTTGCGCCACGCTTCCGGGAAAAAGTTTTTCAGGCCGTACAAAAACCAGTCAACTTCGGATTGACGGCACAAAAATATGCCGCGAAGAATCAGCGCCATCGCGCGTGTTGGATGATGCTCCGCATAAGCCAGCGCCAAGGTGGAGCCCCACGAACCGCCAAAAACCATCCAGCGCTCGATGCCCAGATGAAGGCGCAATGTTTCTATGTCAGCAACCAGTAGTGGTGTGGTGTTGTTGCGCAATTCGCCCAGCGGTGTGGATCGTCCCGCGCCGCGCTGATCAAAAATCACAATGCGATAAAACTCGGGATCAAAAAATTGCCGATGTATTGGCGATGCGCCTGAGCCCGGCCCGCCATGCAAAAAAACCACGGGCACGCCATTCGGATTGCCAGATTGCTCGTAGTACATGGTGTGAACGTCGTCCAGCGGCAGCAAACCGTGATCGTATCGATCAATTGGCGAATACAGCTCTTGACGCAGCGCATTCGATGATATTTCTGGTGCGCGCGGTTGCGGGCTCGGCATGGCAAAACTCACATTAAAAATTGACAAGAAACGGGGCGGAGAAGGGAGGCGGAAATGTGCGAGCCCAAGTTTGAATAATTATGTCGGAATCAACAACCAAGCGTAGCAGAAAACGCGTTTTGGAAACGCGCCGATGTGCGCGCATGTCGGCCTTCGCGCTGCCAATACGTTATTAGTGTTGGGAGGATTTGCAAGATGGCAAATGCAACATGCCTTGGTATCCGCAGGATTTTGCAAAAATTGACGCAAATCAACAAGATAGTCATGTTGCGCCGCAATAACTGCCGTAATATTCAAGAGCAATTTTGCAATTAGTCCACATAAGTTTCGCTGTCGAATCGTTTTGGCAGCCCAGGTGTAGTTGGCGACCGGAGATCAGTAAATGCTTTATCAATTTCATGAAATGCAGCGCGCCGTGATGGAACCGTGGCGCTGGTGGGCGCAAGCGAACGTGGATGCGTTTGGCAGCGCCTTCTCGCCGCTGTCATTAGCGCCCGTCGCAAAAAATGTCACGGCCGGCATGGATTTAATGCTGCGGCTGACCGCACGTTATGGCCGCCCCGCGTTTGATATTGGCAGCGTAAAAGTTAACGGCATCGATGCGACCGTGATTGAAGAAATCCTGCTGGAAAAACCGTTCTGTAATTTGCTCCATTTCAAAAAATCGCGTGCCGCAAAAAATGAACCGACGGTGCTGATTTTCGCGCCCTTGTCAGGTCATTTTGCAACACTGTTACGCGACACCGTGCGCACCATGTTGCCGGATCACGATGTCGTGATTACCGACTGGAAAGATGCGCGCGACGTGCCGTTTAGCGCGGGCCCGTTCCATTTCGATGATTACGTGGCCTATGTTCAGGAATTCGTCAAGTTCATGCAGAAAACGTGCGGACCCAATATCCACCTGGTTTCAGTTTGTCAGCCTACCGTGCCGGTGCTTGCAGGCATTTCGCTGATGGCGCAACACAATGAGCTGCTGCCTTATTCAATGACCATGATGGGCGGGCCCATTGATGCGCGCAAGAGCCCGACCACGGTTAATGATTTTGCGATGGATCGTTCGCTGTCGTGGTTCGAGCAGAATGTTATTCAACGCGTGCCGCAAAAATACGCGGGCTCGATGCGTCGTGTTTATCCTGGCTTTTTGCAGTTGACTGGTTTTATGGCGATGAATCCCAAGCGCCATTTGAAATCACACCGGGATTACTACAAGGATTTGGTTGCCGGTGATGGCGATAGCGCTGAAGCGCATCGCAAGTTTTATGATGAGTACAACGCCGTGATGGATTTGCCTGCTGAGTATTATCTCGACACCATCGTGCGTGTGTTTCAGGATCAAACGCTGGCTAAAGGTTTGCTCGATGTTGCGGGCGAGCGTGTGCAACCTGCTGCCATTAAGCGGACGGCGCTGTTCACCATCGAAGGCGAGCTGGATGATATTTCCGGTAGTGGTCAAACGCAGGCGGCGCATACGCTGTGCACTGGCTTGCCCGCAACCCGCCGTCAGCATTTCACTGCGCCAAAAGTAGGGCATTACGGCATTTTCAGCGGTCGCAAATATCGCGAAGTGATCTATCCAGAAATCAAAGAATTTATCGCGCGTTTCAATAAATAAAATTTAGCAGCAGTGTTTTGAATAAAACCCGCCCCGCCAGATTTGATTCTCGGCGGGGCTTGTTTTTTGTTGCGTTGAGGTCATCGCATCTGATTATTTCAAGTCTGTGGTATTTTGTTCTGTCGAAATCCGATGAGTAAATAGCAGAGGTCCACCATGTCAGCCGATAAGCCCGAATCTGCCTTCCCGAACTACTTTGAACTTTTTCAAAACATTGCCAGCCCGTTCATGGCGGGTGGCGGAGCAAATCCCGCATCGAACGCAGCCGCGATGATGATGGCCACAATGGACCCGAAAGAAATTGAGCGCAAAACCCGCGAACTCGAAACCGTGTTGATGTGGCTGAAGGCACAGGTCGGCGTGGTGGAAATGTCGATCAAAACGCTGGAGTATCAGAAAACATTTCTTACGCAAATGGCGGCGACACCTGCTGGTGCATCAACAGAAAAAGTGGAAGCGCCTGATTTGTCAGAGTTGGCGAAAACAGCGGCCACCATGAACCCGGCGCTGTGGGCATGGAATTTAATGCAACAACCTGCAGCGCCTGCAAGTGCTGCCGACACTGCGGCTGCGGCAGCAAAAAAGCCGCCGCAAAAAACGTCGCGCGCTGTGAAACGTAAGCGTGCTTGATCGGTGCTTCGACACAATTTGCTCGCAGCGTTTTTGTATCAAGTCTTAAAGGTTGACAAGCGCTTGCTCGCGGTTCACGATTCTGTAATTAACAATTCCCTGAAGCTACTTTTTGGTCGTTTTTATTACGTTTTTCTGCCCGACCGAGCGCGTTCATAATTCTTGTTGAAGCCTATCCTGGCCGCAATACAACCGGAGTGAAATCATGTCGCTACTACACGCGCCCGTTGCCAATTTCCTGCATTCAGCGCTACAGCCCGACCCGGTTAACGATGGCAGTCCAGCAGCACAACGCTCACTCAGCACGCTGGTCTACCAGAGTCGTCCCGTAAAACTTTTCACCGAGGAGCAGCTTCAGGAATTACTGATCCACGCGCGCGCACGAAATCATGCCAATTCGATTACCGGGCTTTTGGTCTATGACCACGGGTGTTTTTTTCAATGGCTTGAAGGCCCCGCTGCCGCAGTTGCCGAGATTTGGGCGGCGATTCAGCGCGACCCGCGCCACGGCGATATTGAGGTGTTAGGCGAAAAACAAATTGCCAAGCGACTTTTCTCAGACTGGGATATGCGCTTGGCATGGCGAAAAGACAGCACCCATATTCCGATTCAGGCATCCGTTGAAGTGCCTGACACGATGCTGGCGCAGCTGCGCGCCAACCCGGTGCAGGACAGCGCCACGTGGAGCCAACTCGCGGCGCTCAATGAGCCCAGCGATGCAAATTCGGGATCACAACCGGAGCCTTCGTATGAACTGATTGGCGAAGTGGTCGCAAGCGAATTGATTCCGCGCTTGTTGATGGTGCATCGTAGCGGCGGCACCGAAGATAGCGTGGCACGAGATGTAAACGTCAACGCGAACAAAGGCCGCATCGACATTAGCGAAACAACCGACGTGATCGCAGAATTTACGCAGAGCGTGTTAAGCGAAGACGCCAATGCAGCCGTCGCATACGCCGCGTTGTTGCATGAAAAAGGTTTGTCGATCGAGACGATTTTTTTGCATGTGTTGCAGCCGGTGGCGCGGCGTCTGGGCGATTTGTGCAATCAGGATGTTTGCCACGACGTTGAGGTGACGGTGGGCATGTGGCGTCTGCAATCATTGGTGCGTGATTTAAGCGCTGAATTTCAAGCTGAGGCACCGCCAGTTGCGTCTAATCATTCGGTGCTCGTTGCCACGCAACCGGGCGAGCCGCACATGCTCGGCATGCGGCTTGATGCGGAATTTTTCTGGCGCGCAGGTTGGGA
Organism: Burkholderiales bacterium; assembly: GCA_031370625.1. Classification (GTDB taxonomy): domain Bacteria; phylum Pseudomonadota; class Gammaproteobacteria; order Burkholderiales; family Usitatibacteraceae; genus UKL13-2. The sequence goes on from JANMQR010000276.1 coordinate 8,940, forward strand.
TGTGGTGTGCGAATTTCCGGCTACCGACGAAGAGCTGGAAACACTGGTAACGGACCAATGGTTTGACGTGCTTGATTTGTCGTTGAGCAGCGCCTTTCAGCGCGACCATCGACTGGCTGCGATGACCACCACTATTCAGGCCGTTCGTCGCGCATCGTTCAATCCGAATCTGCGCGTCATGGTGTGCGGTCGCGTGTTTCTGGATCATCCTGAATTCAGTCTTTTGGTCGGTGCCGATGCGGGCTGCTCGACGGCCGCGAAAGTGGTGTCACATGCAGAATCGGTATTGAAAACCGGTGACTTGCCAGCGCTTACGTCTGCACGTGACGCCGTTAAAAAAGTTGCCGGACACGTGGCTGCGCTGACGTTTCGTGCGCCTTCATAGCGCCGATAGAAAAAATAAACTCCAGTATTAGAGCGGTGTTTGGAGCATAAATGACTGTTATAGCGCACCAGTACTAGGGTTTGTAGGTCTTGCTTGAAGAATTTCGGAACGTTTGATTACATTATCGTCGGTGCCGGTACCGCAGGTTGCGTGCTGGCAAATCGGCTCACCGCGGACCCAGCCATTCGCGTGCTGCTGCTGGAAGCCGGCGGCAAAGACGATTACATCTGGATTCATATCCCGGTCGGCTATCTCTACTGCATTGGCAATCCGCGCACTGATTGGTGTTACAAAACGGAACCTGAAGCTGGCTTGAACGGACGCTCAATCTTGTATGCGCGTGGTCGCACGCTCGGCGGTTGTTCATCGATTAACGCGATGATTTACATGCGCGGCCAAGCACGCGATTACAACGAATGGGAATCGCTCGGCAATCCCGGCTGGGGCTGGAAAAACGTGTTGCCCATTTTTCGATCCAGCGAAAATCATTACGCGGGCAATTCCGACATCCACGGGGGCGATGGTGAATGGCGCGTGGAAGAGCAACGATTGCAGTGGGAGATTTTGGACAAATGGCGCGATGCAGCGGAGCAGGTCGGCATTCCAAAAGTGGATGATTTTAATAGCGGCGATAATTTTGGCTCGGCCCGCTTCCAGGTGAATCAGCGCTCGGGTATCCGCTGGAATGCATCGAAAGCATTTTTGCGTCCCGCGATGAAACGCGCGAATTTGGTGGTGTTGACGAACGCACTGTCCACGAAAATCCGGGTCAGTACCAAGGGCGATAACAAGCGTGCTACCGGAATTGAATTCGATTACGACGGTGAAAAATGTTTTGCTGAAGCAAGCCGCGAGACCATACTTTCCGGCGGCGCAATTAATTCGCCGCAGCTTTTGCAGCTATCCGGCATTGGTAATCCCGCGCATTTGCAGCGGCATGGAATCGCGCACATCCACACGCTAAACGGCGTCGGCGAAAATCTGCAAGATCATTTACAGCTCCGGCTCGCGTTCAAAGTGCAGGGTGTGCGCACGCTGAATGAATCCGCAAATTCGTGGCTAGGCAAAGCGTACATGGCGTGGCAATACGCGCTCTCGCGCCGCGGCCCGCTGTCAATGGCACCGTCGCAATTGGGGGCATTTGCAAAATCCGATCCATCGCAAAAAACCGCAAATATTCAGTTCCATATCCAACCGCTATCGCTTGATAAATTTGGCGATCCGCCGCACAAGTTTCCCGCTTTCACCTCCAGCGTGTGCAATTTGCGGCCTGAAAGTCGCGGCCATGTTCGATTGAAAAGTGCGGACGCGCACGCGCATCCGGCGATCACACTAAATTATCTTTCCGCCGATGCAGATCGACGCGTTGCGGTCGACGCGATCAAGCTCGCACGAAAAATTGCCCATGCGCCAGCACTGAAAATGTACGTGCCGCAAGAATTTATGCCGGGCCCTGAGTTTCAATCCGATGAAGAATTGGCGCGTGCGGCGGGCAATATTGGCACGACGATTTTTCATCCCGTCGGCACCTGCAAAATGGGGCCATCACAAGATGCACAGGCGGTCGTGGACGCTCGACTCCGGTTGCACTGCATCGCAGGGCTCCGGGTCGTGGATGCGTCAATCATGCCGACCATCACTTCCGGAAATACCAACTCGCCAACGATCATGATTGCCGAGCGAGCGAGTGCCATGATTATCGAAGATCGGCTGAAGGCGTCCGTGCCGCAAATCCTAGTCGAAGCCTAAACTTGTACGTTGATCGACTTCGCGCGGCACGCCAAGTCGCCATTTGGAAACACTCTTTAAGTACTCAAAAATTTACGGTATTATTTGCGAATCAACAACGTTTCAACGGGGAATCGCATGATGAAGAAAATTTTTGCAATCGCAGTTTTCTGCTGTGGCTTCATTAACGCGGCGATTGCCCAGACTATTTCACCTGCCGTTAACTACACCGACATTTGGTGGGCCGGCCCTTCCGAATCGGGCTGGGGTATTCAGATCACTCAGCACAACGATGAAATCGTCGGCACGTGGTACACCTACGATGAGCAAGGCGCGCCACTGTTTATTTTGTTGTCGGGTTGTGATGTTCAAAAATTTAATGGTTCGGTCTGCCGTGGCAATCTTTATCGCTTTACCGGCACGCCTTATAACGTCCCGTTTGTGAAGGCCGACATTGGGCCATCAATCGGTGTCGCGACGTTAACATTTACCAGCGCCAATACCGCAACGTTCGCCTATCAAATTGGCGGCGCTTCTATCTCCAAATCCATCAGCCGATTTGTATTCGGGTCAAGGCCTGCTGATTTTCCGCGCGATTCCACTGATCTTTATTATCAGGCCGACGCGTCAGGCTGGGGCTACTCGCTTGCGCAAAATGGCAACAGCATATTTGGCGTGATCTATCACTACGATATTGATCGCAAACCCATTTTCTTGACGTTTAACGAAACGATAAACAGTAGCGGTGTCGCCACTGGTGCGCTGCTGCGTACACGCTCAAATGGCAGCAATTACCTTACACAAACCTGGCGCACGGCCGATATTCCTGCGCCAACAACAGTCGGCACCGCGACCACAACATTCACGCGTGGCGGCGGGCTCACATTAGATTTCACGATCAACGGTTTTAATCAAAAGCGCACCATGACGCGCCTCCCGTTTGGCAGTGGCCTGCCGGTAGCTGCGACCAAGGAAGCGCAATGTGTAGCCCCGCGAAGTGACCCGAAATACGGCGACAAGCCGGGTAGTTTGGACACTGAGAAATCTTGGGTGCGTTCTTACATCGATGAAACCTACCTTTGGTACAACGAAGTACCGAACCTGTCGGCGACATCGTTTGGCACGCCGCAAAGCTATTTTGACGCACTAAAAACCCCTGCTCGCACCGCATCGGGCCGCGCGAAGGACGAGTTTCACTTCTACGACGATACCGCCGCATATGAAGCCAGTTCGCAAACGGGCGTGCAGGGTGGCTACGGCGCGTCGTGGGCGTTTCTGCGCAACACTCCGCCGCGTAATCTGGTGGTGGCATATGTGCAGAAAGACTCACCTGCGGACGTTGCAGGGCTTAAACGCGGCACGCAAATACTCACCGTGGATGGCGCTGATTTCGTTAACGGCAACGCGGTCAACACGCTCAACGCTGGCTTGTTTCCCGCCAATCCCGGTGAAACACATACGTTCATGGTTCAAGATCAAGGTGGCGCCTCGCGCACGGTGACGATGGTGTCAGCCAACATTGCAATTGCGCCAGTGCAAAATGTGAAGACCATTCCGACCCCGAGTGGCAACGTCGGCTACATTCAGTTCAACACTTTTAACTTTCCCTCGGAAGGCCAATTAATTAGCGCCTTCAATCAATTGCGTGCAGAAGGCGCGACCGATCTGGTGATGGACATGCGCTATAACGGCGGCGGATTGATATACATTTCAAGTCAGCTCGCTTACATGATCGCCGGACCTTCGCGAACCAGTAATAAAATCTACGATAAGCTGACCTATAGCGACAAACGCGTGGCCGACAACGCCGATAGCGGTAACGCCACTCCGTTTTTCAACACAGCCAGCGGCTTTGCCAATACGGGCACTACGCGAAATGCTTCGTTGCCAACACTCAACTTGCCGCGTGTGTATGTGTTGACCAGCTTTGGTACTGCGTCCGCCAGCGAAGGTGTTATCAATGGATTGGAGGGTATTGGCGTGCAAGTTATTCGTATCGGTACCACCACACGCGGCAAGCCGTACGGTTTTTTGCCGACTGAAAATTGTGGCACCACTTATTTCTCCATCGAGTTCAAGGGCGCGAATAACGTAGGCTTTGGCGATTACGCGGATGGCTTCGCGCCAACGTGCCCGATGTCGGATGATTTCAGCAAGCAACTTGGGGACCCAACCGAAGCGCGTCTCGAAGCTGCCCTGAGCTACCGCCAAACCGGCGTGTGCCTCCCGCAAAAATCGTCGAAACGATTCGCTCAGGGGGCGCTGGATACCGATGCGGAACCGATCCTGGTTCGACCCGCCTGGATGGAAAACAAGATTTTGTTGCCGAAAAATCTGCAAGGCCCATTCCGTTAACCCACCTAACCTATCCATGAATTGACCAAGGCCAGCGGAATGTTCCGCTGGCCTTTTTTTATGCGACTGCATAAATTAAATTAAGTTATTTTTACTCGAAAGAGCGAGTGCGCCAGCGCAGCGCAGCTTAAAATAGCATCATGCCGCCGCTAAAAATTTACTCGCAACGCGATCCCAATGCCCAGTAAAAAAGCGCTGCCGCACTTCAGCGATAACGTACTCGCCTGGTATTTCGTGATCGTCTGGGGCTCAGGATTTCTCGCCACTAAAACGGGCATTCAATACGCTGCGCCATTTACGTTTTTGTCGCTGCGTTTCGCGGTTGGCATAATATTTTTACTGCCAATTGTGTTGCTGCTCAAACCGCGTTGGCCCGATACGCGCCCAGAATGGTTGCACATCATCGTCGCCGGGTTGTTGATGCACGCGATCCATTTAAGTGGCAGTCATTACGCGCAATATTTGGGTATGTCGGCGGGTGTGGCGGCGATTATTCTGGCCGCACAGCCGTTGCTGACCGCCATCATTGCCGCGCGCTGGTTGGGCGAACGTCCGACAGCTCGACAATGGACCGGCGTTGCCATCGGCCTAGCCGGTGTTGGCATGGTGGTGTGGCACAAAATGAATATCGCCGCCGTGGGATTGGCGAGCCTTGCCGCCGTTGCGATTGGTCTGGCCGCGTTGACGGCGGGCACGCTTTATCAGCGCCGATTTTGTGCCAACGCAGATTTGCGTTCGAGCGCGCTGATTCAATTCGTCGCATGTTTCTTTCTAATCTCTCCGTTCGCTTATTTCGTCGAGGGTGCGGTGGTGCGCTGGTCGTGGCCGCTGCTGTTTGCGATTTTATTCTTGGTTGTGTTTGCCTCAATTCTTGCCGTCAACGCATTGCATACCCTTATGCGGCGCGGCGAGGCAACGCGCGTATCCGGGATGCTGTACCTGCCGCCGATTGTCGCCGTGGCGCTTGAATGGCCGCTGTTCGGTGTGGTGCCCACTATGCTGTCATTGATCGGCATTGCCGTGACGTGCGTGGGGGTCGCATTGGCCGTGCGAAAATGAGGGTGACAAAATAATTTATGCGCCCGCTACCTCTCATCATTATCCTGCTCGTGCTGGACCATATTGCGTTCAACGGCAGCCGCATCGCCGTTTCACTCAACGCGATTGCGCTCAATAGTTCCGCGTTTACGGTAGGTTCACTGATGGCGGTGTACGCGCTCCTTCCTGCATTACTATCGGTGAGCGCGGGCCGCTGGATTGACCGTATCGGCATCAACAAACCCATGCTGGTCGGCTCGCTTGGCGTGGGGATCGGTGTGGTGGCACCATTTATTTTTCCAGGTTTGGTTTCGCTTTACATCACGGCCATCGTCACAGGTGTTTCGTTCATGCTGATCAACGTGTCCGCTTATCATGCGGTCGGTGAGATGAGTGCGCCGGAGGATCGCGCGGTTAACTTTAGCTATGTCGCGCTGGGTTTTTCCACCTCATCATTTATTGCACCAATGATGTCCGGCATCGCCATTGATCAGCTCGGATTCCGCGCTACTTTTCTTATTTTGGCCTTGTTTACAGTCATGCCGATAATAGCTCTCAGCGCCAACCTGTTGCCACCAGTCAAGCCGCGCGAGGCGCACACTTTGGCACCGGCAGGCGCGGTGCTTGATCTGTTGCGTGACCCTGACCTGCGCAGATTATTCATCGCCATGGCGGTGCTCACGGTTGCGTGGGATGTATACGGCTTTGCGATACCGATTTACGGCACCAAAATTGGTTTGTCTGCCTCCGAGATCGGTATTGTCATGGGCGCATTTGCGGCGGCAACGTTTGCGGTGCGTTTGGCGATGCCATTTTTTGTCCATCGCATC
>JANMQR010000292.1:0-1744 GCA_031370625.1 Burkholderiales bacterium
GGACTTGCAGAGCGCAACCACCGTGTAGGCAGGTTGAGATCATGAATGTGAACATTTCATTATTTGCAAAGCTGACGCGTAGGATATTTGTCGTGCTCAACACTCTCGCTGCCTCACTCCCGCTTTACGCTGCCAACAATCCGCCAGCACAGCATGATCACGTTGAGCTTGAAGCTGCGCTTGTCGCGCCTTACGCAAGCGCGCGGCTGACTGACGCTCGCACCTTCACGTTCAAATGAACTTATCCGACTGACGCCACGATTCAGGTTGGGCGCTGGCGTAGTGGTTCACCAGTGGCCGGGTGGCACATTATTGACCAATGGTGAGGCTAATGTAGCGTTGGAATGGCTTGGTCATGTGGGCAACCATTAGCGGTTTGTTGAAATTCGACAAATCATAAGTGCACTTTTTTGTTGCTTGATGGTCTAATTTTTGACGCAATTGAGGAGACAAGAAGATGCGCGTAGCCGATGTTTTGCAAGAAGGGTTGTTCAGCTTCAAGCGACTGGAAGAGTTTGTGCCGCCCGAGCATCCCTTGCGTGGCATCCGCACCACCCTCAATCAAGCACTTGCCCGACTGGATGCGCAGTTTGACGACATGTACGCGCCCACCGGACGCGACTCCATTGCCCCCCCCCCGAGAAGCTGCTGCGGGCATTGATTCTGCAAACGCTCTACAGCATTCGTTCCGAACGCGCCCTGTGTGGACACCTGGGCTATTTGGTAAATTCATCCGGCACCACATTGGCGTCGTCGCTCGGATCGACAGCAACCGAATCGCTGACCTACACGAACGGGGCTGCGAAAACGGTTTACATTCGGGTGATCGCGTATAGCGGCAGTAGCACGACGCTTACATATACAGTGAAGCTCAAGTATCAATTGACATTGACGGGCGAGCCGCCTAAAGGGACATAAAACACCAGCATCCACGAGCAGTTGCAGCCATTTATGCTTCGAAATGCCCGTAGATGCTGGTGTTTACTCTTATTTATCGTGGCATCAAAGTGTTGCCTCAATAAATGTAGCGCCCATCAGGATCGCTTCTGATCGCTCATGCGGCTCTTTAATTTTCATCAAATCCTGCACCATTTCCAATGCCGTTTTTTCGCACGGCGGAAGTTCAATATCGCTCACCGCAATGGGTGTAACGCGATTACCCCAGCGAATCAAATGCGTGCTCAGTGTAAGCCCCGCGCCGAAGGCCGGAATTAATACCAGACCATTCGGTTTGACGCGCCCTGCTTCAATCGCTTCCACCAGCGCCACGGGCGCGGTGGCGGCACTCATGTTGCCGTATTTTTGTACGGTTAAAAATACTTTATCCATCGACGCACCCGCGCGTTTGGCGACGGCTTCGATGATGCGCAAGTTCGCCTGATGCGGCACGACCACATCAATGTCGGCCATCGTCACACCTGCCTTGGCCATCACTTCAATACTTGCGTCTCCCATGCCGGTGACCGCTTTTTTGAAAATTTCCTGACCATCAAAATCCCATCGCGTATCACCGTACTGCATGCCTTTGTTAACATACGCCGCACCCTTGCCACGCACGCGCAAGGTTTGACGCGCGTCGGCAAAGCATTGCAGTTTCTCGGCAATCACGCCTTCGATGTTGTCAGTTGCTTTCAACACAAACGCAGCGGCGCCGTCGCCGAATAGCACCGACACATTGCGATTTTGCCAATCCATAAATTGCGAAATAACTTCCACGCCAATGACGAGAACATTTTTAGCAGCG
>JANMQR010000304.1:0-12293 GCA_031370625.1 Burkholderiales bacterium
CCGCGCAAAACCAGCGCTTCACCGCGCGAAATTGCAAAGTCGAGATTGGTAAAAAGTGGGCGTCCGCCGCGCGTGAGCGTGAGATTTTTTCCCCGCAAACTTGGCTCAGTCATCGAAAGATTATCGTCAGGGTGGCAATCAAGGCAGCGCGCGCGAAATTGCCACGCCGATATTGCTGGTGCCCGGTTTGAATGGCGCGCTTTGGCCTACCAGATCACCCGGTTGAGGTTGCGCACCGCCGGATTTCGAAATGCGCGCCTCGATGGTGACTTCCGGAAATGCGGAAAGATTCATTCCCGGCGCCATCGCCATAGAGTCATCCAGCGAAAATGCGAACGGCCACGCTTTTGGCGCGGGGACACGAATGATTGCCAACGGCATTTTTGGCCCATTCACCGCGCGTGCAAATACAAACAGCGTATCGCCGGGCAGAATTTTGGCCGCGAGCTCTGGCGGAATTGTCACGCTACCGGAGGTGGTCTTTACTGATCCGGCTACAGCGGCGGGAGCTGATGTTGCAGCAGGTGTAGGCTGTGCAGCAGGCAGCGTCGGCTTGCCTTCGCTGGTGCCGTTTACCTCCGCGATAATCGAGTCAAGCTCGCGCGCGTCGTCGGAGTCTTTCGCCACTAATGTTTTTAACTTTTGCCAGTGCTTCAACGACTGCGCTTTATTGCCCAAACGCATTTCTGCGGTGCCAGCCAAGGCGAGCGCCTTCATATTATTAGGGTCGGCTTGAAGCGCTTGCTTGATGAGCGTGAGCGGCTTGCCGTCAAAACGCCCGTCCTGCGTCATCGCGCTGGCATCCGCGTAGTCAGCCAAAATTTGTGCGTCGTTGGGCAGCAACGCAACGGCTCGTTCGTAGGATTTTGCGGCATCCGCGTATCGCCCTAATGCATTTTGCGACCGCGCCAACAAAACCCAGCCTTTAGGATCGCTCGGATTCTGCTGCATTTTTTCGGCCAAAGAATCGACCATTGCCAAAATCTGCTTGTCAGTGACCTCGGGCGATGTCGCCGTGGCTTCGGGCGCGGCCGCTGGACTAACGCCTCGCCCCGGGGCGGCGCCAGCCACTGCAAGTGCCTTGGACATTAGCTGAGGCGAGCCCAGGGTTGCGTAGAGCAAAATGGAGGACACGGGAATCGCGATAACCGCGAGCGTGGCGAATACCCAGATGCCACGCGAAATAGCGCTGCTTGCGGACGGCACCAAGTCAATAGAGGCGGCGTCACCTTTGACCTCTGAAGCCACCCGCATCGACAACTCCTGCAGCGCGTGATCCCGCTCCTCCGCATTGATCAGCGCCGCCGCGAAGTCGTCTTCGATCTCGGCCTTCTGCGCGCGGAAAATGGCTACGTTACTTGCGCTATCGGTGAGTATTTTTGGTGATCGATGTTGATCGCTGCTTCGTGAGCGCAGCAATGGCACTAGCACGAACCCGAGCGCAGCAATTAACATCAAACTTGCAAGCAGCAGAAATGGAATCAAGGTAGAAGTCTAAGAAGTAATTTAAAGGGATTTTTTGAAGAACGCATTCGGATTGAAACGTCGGCGCTACTCTCCTCAGTGCGTTTCCTCAATGCACGCTGCGCCGAATTATAGCCTGCTGCTTTTCATACAGCCCCGCCTTCTGCATCGAACAAACTACCTATACCGTAATCAGGGTACGGATTTTCGTGCCAATTAGTCAAAACACGTTTTTTATTTTTACAAAAGCGGTTAGACTTTGGATAAGTATCCTGCGTCAAATTTGCAGCCCAAGAAACAACAAAAACCATACAACTATAGAAATTCTGCCCATTTAATTTAGCCCTGCGGCTTGATCTCGCGATGGGTCGGTTGACGATGCGGCGGACGTCATGTAGGGAGGCTCGGCAGTATGAAACATCGTACATTTCTCGAATACGGACGATACCGGTATCTCAAAGTTGCGACGTTACTGATGGTGGCTTCCATCGCAGCGTTCGCGTGGTATACGTTTCCGGTGGGGCGCTATGGCGGCACTGCAGTCGGCTATACCCTTGGCACCATTAGCGCACTGCTCATTGTGTGGCTGATGTGGTTGGGCGTGCAAAAGCGGCGCTATAAGGCCAACATCAGTGGTATCCAAGGCTGGCTATCCGCGCACGTTTATGTCGGCGGCTCACTGATCGTTGTGGCCACGCTTCATACCGGTTTTCAAGTGGGCTGGAATGTCCACACCCTCGCCTATGTGTTGATGCTGATCGTAATTTTTTCGGGCTTCTTCGGTGTGTTCGCGTACCTTCGCTTTCCCGCGCTGATGACGGCAAACATGGGTGAAGAAACGCTTGACAGCCTGGTGCAAAAAATCGCCGACCTTGATCGGGAAATTCGCCGCACCGCCATGGCGATGTCCGACGAGATCAATGGGGTGGCAACGGAATCGATCAAAAATACCCGCATCGGCGGCGGTGTGCTCGCACAATTTTTACATAGACCCGACAATTGCCCCACCAAGCGCGCCGTGATCTATCTCGAGAAAATCGGCAAGACGCTCAAGGGCGACGAGCAAAAACAAAACCGCGATCTCTACTCGCTGTTGCTGCGCAAACAAAAATGGGTGGATCGAGCGCGCTCCGACGTGCGCTTCAAGGCGCTGCTGGATTTATGGCTTTACATTCACGTGCCGATATCATTCGCACTTCTGGCGGCGCTGGCGGCGCACATCATTTCGGTATTCTTTTACTGGTAACGAGATGAAACTTCTCTTAATACAGCTCACCCGCAATAAGCTGGGCCAAGTCACGCAGGCTCAGCAAACTTTAAATATCGATCAAGTACGTGTTGGTCGTGGCTCCGATTGTAAATTTCATCTGAGCGATCCACGTGTAGCCATGCACCACGCGGTTATTGGCAGCAGCGGCAGTGGCGAGGAGAGCGCCTGCTTTATTGAAGCCGATGCCGGGATCGTGACCGTCGATGGCTCGGTTGAGCGAGCGGTTAAATTAAAAACGGGGCAAAAAATTCACCTGGGTCCGTTCGAGCTGGTGGTGCTGCCACATGATGCTTCGCAAGTGGATCTCGCGCTGTCGTGGGAACTGCTGGAACCGCTTAAAGACAATCTTGAAAGCGTGAAGGAAAACGTCAAGGTTGGGCTCCGTAAAACGTGGCTATCAAAACGTTTTTTCTCTTGGGCAGGTGCCGCAGCAATTTTGTCGGTGTTTCTGATCTGGCCAGTTGTCAGCGCCCTGAATCCGATCAACTCATCAAATGCGGGCATGTCATCCGGCTCACCGGTGCTTGCCTCAGCCATCACAGCTGACGCCGCGTGGAATCCGGGCGAGCTCGCCAGCCCGCATCAAGGCTTTGGCCGCGATTGCGCACAATGCCACACGCAACCATTCGTACACACCACCAACGCCGCCTGTGAAAGCTGTCACAAAGTCATCGGCTGGCATTTTGCGCGCGACACCAAGGAGGCGAAGGCCAAGCACGCCGCCGTATTCGAAAAACCGGGCGACCCAACCCAGTGCGCATCATGCCATCGCGACCATAAAGGCTCGATGGGCTTGGTGCGACAAGACTCGCCATTGTGTACGCAGTGTCACGCCAACTTAAAAGCACAACTGTCGCAAACCGCGACCGCCAATATCAGCGATTTCTCGAAGGATCATCCACCGTTCAGCCTATCGATGTTGGTGCCGGGCAAAACTGGCGCTGCGGGCGTGGTCAGAGTGTCGCAAGACACGCCACAATTGGCCGAAAAATCCAATCTGAAATTCCCTCACGATGTCCACATGGCAAAAGGTGGCGTCCGCGGCCAGAAGGGCAAAACGGTAATGGAGTGCAAGAATTGCCATGTACCAGACGATACCGGTTCGCGCTTCAAACCAACCACGATGAAAGAGCATTGTCAGGATTGTCATTCGCTCGAATTCGAACCGAAAGCAACGGATCGCCAAGTGCCGCATGGCAATGTGGAAGATGTACTTGCCACGGTGAATGAGTTCTACGCGCAGGCGGTGTTGGCCGATACGCCGATTGATGTGGTGTTCAATGAAGGGGCGAGACGGCCCGGCGAGCGATTGAATGTGGCTGATCCTGCAAAACGCCTGGCTGCACTCGCGTGGGCCACCAAAAAAGGTGATGCAATTTCGCAAGAGCTAATGGAAGTGCGTGTGTGTTTTACCTGTCACGAAATCAAGAGAGTGACGGTAGGCGAAGGTTCTGATCAAAAAAACGCACCGACGCAGACGTGGCGCGTTCAACCGATTGCTGTGACCCAGCACTGGCTACCAAAATCACGCTTCCCACATATTCAGCACAATCCCTATGAATGCAAGGAATGCCATCAGGTTGAGAAATCAAAAACGAGTGCGGATATCGCGATACCAGATCTCAAAAAGTGTCAGGGCTGTCACGCCGGAAACATAACGACCACTGACAAAGTGCGCGGCACATGCGAGACGTGCCACGGCTTTCATGTCGGCGGCTCGAAGAGCGGCGTGCCGGTACCGAAACCGGGTAGTACGCCTTACGACACGAAAGAACGTGCGGCAAAAACAGTGGCGGCACTTCACGCGGGAACACACCCGTGATGAAACGTCCAGAACTGAAGCTTTTAAAGACCGTATCGGCAACACTGTTTTGCGCCACGATGGTTAGTTGCGGCGGTGGTGGTGGTGGCACTGACGCGCCCGTTTGTACCAGCAATTGCACGCCGCCCCCTGTGTCAACAGACTTTCTAACAGTTGCTGATGTCGAGAAAATTATTGCGCAAGCCGTGCATGAGGCGAATGCACGCAAGGCTCCCGCCACCATTGCAGTATCAGATCGCGTCGGCAATATCCTCGCTGTGTTTCGCATGACCGGCGCGCGCACCACGTTCAAGATTACGAGCAATAAAAATGTGATCGGCGGACTTGAGAGTATCGACATCCTGCCCGATACATTTGCGGCCATCAGCAAAGCCGTGACCGGCGCGTATTTGTCGTCAAACGGTAATGCGTTTTCAACCCGTACGGCCGGTCAGATCGTGCAGGAAAATTTCAACCCGCGCGAGAATAATCAACCTGCCGGTCCGCTTTACGGTGTTCAGTTTTCTCAGTTGCCATGCTCGGATTTGATCCGCAACGAAACACATGGGACCGTCGGACCAAAAGCCTCACCTCTCGGGTTGTCGGCTGATCCTGGCGGGCTACCGCTGTACAAAAACAATCGACTCGTGGGCGGCGTTGGCGTGATCGCCGATGGCAGCTACGGGCTTGACCCCGATATCACCGACATCGATCAGGATGTGGACGAGCTGATTGCGGTCGCCGCGACGACCAACTTCAGCGCACCAGAAGATATTCGTGCAAACCGCATCACAGCTGACGGACGTACATTTCGATTCGTTGATAGCGAGTCGCTTGCCGCAACGCCATCGCAGGCTCCCGCATTTGCGACGCTTGGCGGTAGCCTTCAAGGGCCAATCAAGGCAGGAACGTCGTTCGGTAACGCCGCTTCCGGTTTTCGGGCGGATACGGGCGCATTCACGCCTCAAGGTGCATTTGTGTTGGTCGACGGCAGCAACACAAATCGCTATCCCACCCGAGCAGGCACTGATGGTTTAATCGCCAGCAATGAAGCCTCAACCATCCTCACCGAAGCGCTGAAAGTCGCCAATCGTGCCCGCGCGCAAATTCGTCGCCCCGTGGGCGTGCAAGCGCAGGTGACCGTTTCAGTAGTCGATACAAATGGTGAAGTTTTAGCTCTCGCCCGCACACCCGATGCGCCGGTTTTCGGCACGGATGTTTCCTTGCAGAAAGCGCGGTCGGCATTGCTTTTTTCGCATCCAAATGCATCCGCGGAAATCGCCGCGCTGCCAACCGCAAATTATGTGGGTGCAAGTGCTGCGTCGGTTGCATCGTTTCGCAGCTTTCCTCAATACGTTGCAACGATGCGCACATTTCTCAATGACCCTAACGCACTTACCGGCAACGTCGCTTACTCGAACCGCGCTATCGGCGGCCTTGCCCGTCCGTTCTTTCCCGATGGTATTAGCCGTACCGGGCCGGGGCCATTATCAACGCCATTTTCAAACTGGAGCCCATTTCATCTCGGCTTTCAACTCGACTTGAACTACAACGAAATTATAAATACGGCGCTCGGCAAGGGTAAGGTCGGCTGCACCGAACTTGCCCGCGCCAAAAATGGCATTCAGATTTTTGCAGGCTCGGTGCCGATCTATCGCGGCAGCGTACTGGTCGGCGCAATTGGTGTGTCGGGCGATGGTATTGATCAGGATGACATGGTGGCTTTCCTGGGCCTCGCCAATGCGGGAAAAGTTTTGAACACCGGCATCGGCAATGCACCACGCAGCATCCGCGCCGACAACATCGAGCCGCAAGGTTTGGGGACCCGCCTGCGCTATGTGCAATGCCCACAAGCGCCGTTCATCGATTCGAGCGAACAAAATGTTTGCGATGGGCTGTGAGATGACGCGTATCCCACATCTCAAGAAACTTGCGATGCTGGTGCTGCTGGCATCGTCATTTTCTGCGCGCGCGCAGCAGACCGACGTGTCACCAAACCCCACGACGCCCAACGAAATTGAGCGTGAGCGCCCGATCAGCAAACCGCTTAAATATGCATTGCCGCCAATCGATCCGAAGCAGGTGCCGCCACCCTCACCGTTGGAGCCGCGCGCATCAGTGTCTGTGCCAGACCGCTGGCGCATCATGGATACGCTGGGCTTCAAGTTCCCTTTATACGACCCGTATAACCATAACGTTTTAAAGGGCGATAAACCGTTCGAGCCGTTTGCCAAATGGGGGCCGGACTGGTTTTTGGCGCTCTCCGCGATTTCTGATTCGCTCGTTGAAGTTCGTCGCCTGCCAACACCCGTCGGCGCGCAGTCTTCTGAGCGACCTGGTGCGGTTGATTTATTTGGTCGTGCGAATCAGACCGTGTTTGTGCAGACGATTATTCTTTCAGCGGCGGTCATCAAGGGCAACACCACCTTTAAGCCGCCGGACTATGAATTCCGTTTCGTGCCGGCGATTCAAGTCAATCAAGCGCGGCTCGATGAAGTTCGTGGTGTGCGTGTCGATCCGCGTGAAGGCAAAACGCGTACGGACAATCATGTCGGCGTTCAGGAACTATTTGCCGACGTTCACCTGCGCAATGTTTCTGACAACTACGATTTTGATTCGATCCGGGTTGGCATTCAGCCGTTTCAATCCGATTTTCGCGGTTTCGTTTTTCAGGATGTGCCGTTTGGTGTGCGTTTATTTGGTATTCGCGACAACAATAAACTGCAGTTCAACCTTGCCTACTTTCGCCGGATGGAGAAAGACACCAACAGCGGCTTGAACGACATCAATCAAAAGCTGCGCCGCGATCATGTTCTTGTCGCTAATTTGTTCAAACAGGATTTCCCGGTGCTGGGTTTCACTGTGCAAGCCACGATATTGCACAACATCAATCGCGAATCGGGCGGCGACTATTACGACAACAACGGCTTCCTGGTGCGGCCCGCAGTGCTTGGCGATGTGCGGCCACACAACTATCGCGCCACTTATTTAGGCATCAATGGCGATGGGCATTTTGGGCGCTGGAATTTGACCAGCTCCATCTACGGCGTATTTGGCCGTGATGAACGCAACCCCTTGGCACAGCGCTCGCAATCGATTCGCGCAGGTTTCGCCGCAGTCGAACTTTCCCGTGATTTTTCGTGGCTGCGCGTGCGCGGGAATGCATTGTTTTCGAGTGGTGATAAAAATCCGTTTGATGGCAAGGCCACTGGCTTTGATGCGATTTTTGAAAATCCACAATTCGCCGGCGCCGACACCAGCTTTTTTATTCGTCAGGCCGTTCCGCTAATCGGC
The DNA here is from genome assembly GCA_031370625.1 of Burkholderiales bacterium. Classification (GTDB taxonomy): domain Bacteria; phylum Pseudomonadota; class Gammaproteobacteria; order Burkholderiales; family Usitatibacteraceae; genus UKL13-2. Next base: position 7,830 of record JANMQR010000304.1, read on the forward strand.
GGTGGCGGCGTGGCCTTGAGCGCGCGCAACGGTGTACTGCCATCGCTACGCTCATCGAAAGATCAAGGCCAATCCAACTTCGTCAATCCGGGACTAACGCTGTACGGCATGGGTGCTGATGCTGATTTAACGCCGCAAATACGCGTGCTCGGCAATATCTCGAAACTGGATTTTGTAAACACATCTTCATTGAGCGTGTTGCGCAATCAAAACATCAGCTCGAAGGATTTGGGCATTGATGTTTCAGCGGGCGTGCAATACCGACCTTACATGACGCAGAACATTGTGCTGAACGCATCTGCCGCGGCGCTAATACCGGGCAAGGCGTTGAAACAACTATATGAAGAAGATAAACGGGGGCCGCAGTTTTCGGTGTTGGTCAATCTCTTGTTGACGTATTAATCGTGCAAACAAAAATGCAGACTGAAACAAAAATGTTGAAATCATCTTTTCTTACCAACGCCATAAAAGTTGCGCTGGCGCTAATGTTTGCCTCGGCCTCCGTATTGGCCAATGCAGCCTCGGATGCAAAGCCAGTCGCACGCTTCTATAACGTCTCGCCGCCCGCGCCAGAGCGCCAATCCGTGATGGATGCGGACAAGAAATCATTCGGCTGTGTATCCTGCCACACCGGCACAGACCGCCACACCATGCATGCCAACCCCGGCGTGGTTTTGGGTTGCACTGACTGTCATGGCGGTGACGCCAGCGTACTCAAGCCCAAAGGGGCTGAATACACCGGACAAGATGAATCCGGATATCGCACAGCAATGGCGAAATCGCATGTGTTGCCGAAATTTGATAAGGCGTGGAATTATCCGGCGAGTGCTAATCCGGAGCATTCGTACACACTGCTCAATAAAGAAGCAAAAGAGTTTGTGCGCTTCATGAATCCCGGCGATTTGCGGGTCGCACGCGAAGCCTGTGGCGCGTGCCATTTGGAAACCGTGCAAGCGGTAGAGCGAAGCCTGATGTCGTCGAGCGCCATGCTGTGGGGTGGTGCCTCGTACAACAATGGCATATTGCCTTACAAGCGCTACATACTGGGCGAGGCTTACACACCGGACGGTCAGGGAGCGACGATCAAAAATCCGATCCCGGTAAATGATCACATGACCAAGATGGGCATTTTGCCCTCACTCGCACCGTTGCCTGCGTGGGAAACGATTCCGCCCGGTGATATTTTCCGCGTGTTCGAGCGTGGCGGAAAAGTGATCGTATCGGGCTTTCCGGAAGTGGGTTTGCCTAATTCAACCGGCGCATTACAGCGTCTTGATGAGCCGGGCCGTCCTGATATCAAACAATCGAATCGCGGCCCCGGCACCGGCAGCCGGATCGCTGTGCCCGTTATTAATATCACCAAGACGCGTTTGAACGATCCGCACCTGTGGTTCCTGGGCACCAATGAACAGCCCGGTGATTACCGTTCATCCGGCTGCACGGCGTGTCACACCGTTTACGCCAATGATCGCGATCCCAAGCACAGCGCGCAATATGCGAAATTCGGTAACGAAGGCAAAACACAAACCAAAGATCCAACGATTCCGAAAGACAAATCCGGGCATCCGATCAAACACGAATTCACGCGCGCGATTCCCTCGTCGCAGTGCATGACGTGCCATATGCATCAGCCGAATGTATTTGTGAATTCGTTCTACGGCACGACGATGTGGGATTACGAATCTGATGCACCATCAATGTGGCCCGCGAAACAAAAATATCCCACCGCAGCAGAATCGCGCGAAATTTTGAATCGCAATCCGGAAGAAGCGGCCACACGCGGGCTATGGGGCAACAAGGAATTTTCGAAGAATGTAGCGTTGCTGAATCCAAAGCTCAAGGACACACAATTCGCGGATTACCACGGCCACGGCTGGAATTTCCGGAAGATCTTTAAACGTGATCGCAAGGGCACGTTGCTCGATAAAGAAAATAAACCGGTCTCGGACACGGATCCGAAAAAATTTGAAAAGTCAGTACATTTAACCTCGATCCATCTTGATCTCGGCATGCATTGTGTGGATTGCCATTTCTCGCAAGACGGCCATGGTAACGGGCATATTTATGGCGAAGTTGCTGCCGCAATCGAAATTGATTGCGCAGATTGTCATGGTACCTCTGACAAATATCCGACGCTCTTTACCAGCGGCCCGGCAGCATCGCCCGGCGGACGTGATTTGAAATTGCTGCGCACTCAAGATGGGCGTTCCCGCTTCGAGTGGCGTGAAGGCAAGCTGTATCAACGCTCTGCGATGGATGGCAACAAAGAGTGGGAAATGACGTTGGTGAAAGACAGCGTGACTGCCGGACATCCGAAGTACAACGAGAAAGCAGCGCGTGCCAAGCTGATGCATGCGGGCGCATCGGGCCGCGAGGGCAATTGGGGTGCAGGCTCGACAGATGGAAAAGATCCCACGTTCGCACACGCGAATGAAAAAATGACCTGCTACACCTGCCATTTATCATGGACGACATCGTGTGCAGGTTGCCATCTGCCAATTCAGGCGAATGCAAAAACCGAACGTCTGCATTACGAAGGCGGCGAAACGCGAAACTACGCCACATACAACCCCCAGGTGGCGCGCGATGACATGTTCCAGCTTGGCATTCATGGCGAAGTGAAAGGCGGGCGCATCACGCCGATTCGTTCTTCTTCTGCGCTGATACTTTCGTCAACCAATGCAAACCGCGAAAAAATTTATATCCAGCAACCACCCATTGCCGCCAGCGGGTTTTCATCGCAAGCCTTCGCGCCGCACTACCCGCACACCGAGCGCACCACGGAAACCAAGACTTGCTCTGATTGCCATGTGAGCAAAGCCAACGATAACAACGCAATCATGGCGCAGCTACTGTTGCAGGGTACAAATTTCGTCAACTTCGTTGGCTTCAATGCATGGGTGGGATCGAGCAAACATATTGAAGCGGTCAACGTCACCGAATGGGACGAGCCGCAAGCGGTGATCGGCAGCTATTTGCACAAGTACGCGTATCCCGATTGGTTCCAGAACCACGAAAAGCGCGCGCAGCAATTGCCTGAATCGCACTCGCACACAACCAAAGGCGAGGCACGCTGCATCGCACTGCGTGGCGAATATATGTTTGTGGCCGAGGGCGCAGGCGGCTTCCGTGTTTATGACGTGGCCAACATCGCGAACAAAGGCATCTCGCAACGCATCATCACCGCACCTTTTTCGCCGCTGGGTCACGACGCACATGTGTCCACCACCAACGCCACCTGCATGGCATTGCCGACCAATCAGCCGATAGCACCTGAGCGCAACAAAGGCGATTTGATGCGGATAACGAATCAGGAGCAGGCCTTCCACCCGATGTACAACTATGCGTTTATTGTCGACGCGACTGAAGGTTTAATCGTGGTGGATGTCAACACTTTCGCCGATGGCGAGCCACGCAATAATTTCATCAAACGCGCAGCAACCTGGAACGATGCAAATGTGTTGAAGGGTGCTCGCCACATCACATTGGGCGGCTATTACGCTTACATCGCGACCGATGCAGGTCTTGCGGTGCTGAGCTTGAATGACCCGCTGAAACCAACCGTGGTGTCCACTCTACCGATCAGCGATATGCGCGCGTCTGCGTTGCAATTCCGCTATCTTTTTGCTACGACCGCAAAGGGCTTGGAAGTGGTTGACGTGACTAATCCAGCGCGCCCGGCCATCGTTGCCGCTGTGCCGCTGGCGGATGCCAAGCGCGTGTATGCGGCGCGAACCTACGCTTATGTCGCTGCGGGTAAAGATGGTTTGGTCATTGTTGATATCGAGAAGCCAACCGCACCACGCGAATATCAGCGCTTCACCGCAGATGGTGCATTAAACGACGCACGCGATGTGGTGGTGGGCTCAACGAACGCATCGCTGTTTGCGTATGTGGCAGATGGCGTGAATGGATTGAAAGTTATTCAACTCACCTCCCCCGATTCGCAACCGAAGTTTTATGGATTTTCACCTGAACCCAAACCGCAACTCATCGCTTGGCGCAAAACAGAATCGCCGGCATTAGCACTGGCAAAAGGACTGGACCGTGATCGCGGCGTGGACGAAACCGGTGGTCAAATCGCGGTGTTTGGTCGCATCGGGTCGCGCCCGTTTAGCGCAAATGAAATGCGCAAGTTCTACATGACGCCCGAAGGCAAACCGTGGAGCGTGACCGATGAAATTGAGCGAGCGCGATTTATTCCGCCACGCAAACAATTAAACGTTTCATCGAAAACCGAAGTGCTACTTGATGCCACAAAAGTAGCGACAAGTGAGGTAAAAAAATGAGATCTTTTGGTTGTCAATTTGCTCGCCAATTTGCTCAAAACGTCGCTCAATTGGCGTTAGTCATATTGGCTGCACCGGCAGTAGCGCAACTTGGTGCCGCGCCGCCCATCATGCCCCTCCAGCCACTTCCTTATCAATCGCCGCACAAGACGCAAGGCACGGTAACGTGCGCATC
>JANMQR010000388.1:0-13167 GCA_031370625.1 Burkholderiales bacterium
TCGCTTTTCCAAGCAAACACCTCCGCACCTAGACTGGCGTTCCCACCCAAATCGGGACGACAGGTTCGAAACATTCGAAAGTTTTCTCATGTCATTTTCTGCTCTCGGTTTATCCGAGCTGATCGTTCGTGCTGTTTCCGAACATGGTTACACCACGCCTACGCCCATTCAAATGCAGGCCATTCCCGCTGTTCTAAACGGCGGCGATTTACTTGCTGGCGCGCAAACAGGCACGGGCAAAACGGCCGGTTTCACGCTGCCGATCCTGCAACGCCTGCTGGCAAATCCCCGCGCCGGTAAAAAAGTTATTCGTGTACTCGTCCTCACGCCCACGCGCGAGCTTGCTGCGCAGGTTGAAGAAAGCGTGCGCGTTTACGGCAAATATGCGGGCGTTAAATCGACCGTAATTTATGGCGGCGTGGGTATCAATCCACAAATCTCGATCTTGCGTCAAGGCGTCGATGTTTTAGTGGCGACCCCAGGCCGCTTGCTCGATCATCATCAGCAGCGCACTGTTGATCTATCGCATGTCGAAATTTTGGTGCTGGATGAAGCTGATCGCATGCTCGATATGGGCTTTATTCACGATATTAAAAAAGTGCTGGCAGTATTGCCAAAGAAACGTCAGAACTTATTGTTCTCGGCGACCTTCTCCGAAGAAATTAAAAAACTCGCCGATGGCCTGCTCGATAATCCGGCATTGATCGAAGTCGCGCGTCGCAATTCGACCGTTGAGATGATCACGCAAAAAGTTCATCCGGTGGATCGCGACAAGAAAAAAGATTTGCTGATTCATCTGATTAAACAAAATAATTGGCACCAAGTGCTGGTGTTCACGCGCACCAAACATGGTGCGAATCGCTTGGCCGAACAGTTGAATAAATCCGGCATCACCGCACTCGCTATTCACGGCAACAAGAGCCAGGCCGCGCGCACAAAAGCGCTGGCAGAATTCAAAACCGGCGATCTCGCTGTATTGGTTGCGACCGACATTGCCGCACGCGGCATCGATATTGATCAACTGCCACACGTGGTCAATTTTGAAATCCCAAATGTGCCGGAAGATTACGTGCATCGCATTGGTCGCACGGGTCGTGCAGGTGCGACAGGCGAGGCGATTTCACTTGTTTGCGTGGACGAGAAAAAAATGTTTTACGACATCGAGCGCTTGATCAAGCGCGATGTTGAAAGTGTTGTCATTCCGGGTTTCGAGCCTGATCCGAACGCGAAGCCAGAACCAATCCAATTACGCTCGCAAGATCATCAGCCGCGTGGGCGCAGTCAGGGCCGGGGTCAAGGTGCGGGCCGTGCCGGTAGTGGCGGGGGCGGTAGCAGCGGTGCAGGTGCGCGCGGCAAGCCACGAAGCCCATCCGATGCCGGTCGCAGGCCCTTAGGCGAAGCAACGGGCGGACAGAAACGCACGCCATCGCAAGGCGCGCAGACCGCGCGCAGCAGTGGCAGCGGTAACGGTGCAGGAACCGGCGGCACAAATACGTCGCGACCGCGTCGCCCGCCCGCAGGTGGCAAAGCGCCCGCCACGCCGGCACTGTTTCGTAAATCCGGGCGCTAATATGATTGTGCGTTCGCGCTGAGACAATTCGATAGAGCGAACGCACCAACACTAAGAAGCGCATTTTTCAATTCGCCCGCCATGTGACGATCACATGGCGGGTTTTTAACGCCCGCAAATTCCTCACGCGGACGCTTTCGAATTCGATCACTGTTCCGCTACAATCCAGCCATTGTTGAGCAAATGTGACTCAAGTAACAGCCGGAGAGCTCCCGCGTGCACTCGCCCAATTTGCCTCAAAGTTCTGCCTCGCCTTCGCCGAACGAGGTAACGCAACTGCTCGCTGAACTTCGTGATGGCGACGCCAGTGCATCAACGCGCCTTTATTCGCTGCTCTATCCCGAAATAAAACGGCTGGCGCGTTCGCGGCTCTATGCCGCAGGCGGCGTGACCAGTCTCAACACCACGATATCGTTTTCGATGCGACCCGCACCGAGGCATCAATCCGACAAATCGCGCCCAATATTTTTCGGGCCTACCCGGCAATTGGCTCTACGCGCAACGAAGGCAGCCACTTGGCGCGACTGTATGTTCATCTCTACCGCAACGAGGAAACTGAAATTATCACTGAACACGGTGCCAAGCATGCGCGGCAGAGAAGCGATGCGAGCGATTACGCATCAGAACGTAAAGGTAATCGTGTCGCGCTAAACTTCCTGGAAGAATCTGTCTTGCCCATTCGTTTCACATACGCACCAACTGGATACAGCTGGGGAACGGCCAATAGGCCGCGCGACGCCGCGCCGAGTCAGCTACCCAATCGCACGGCCACTCAATAATTCTCACAAAACGTAAGCCTGTCGCCGCAAGGAGACAACGCTGCGAGCGTCACACCCCTCAACTAGACTCAGAAGCAATGTTTTAAACTTGCCACGTGATGTTGACTTCGATATGAGGGTGTGCGATGTTCGGATTTTTTCTGCAACGATCAAGACTTGGCAGCAGCCTGGCCAAGGTGGTTTTTCTCATCGCGATTGCGGGCTTGTCGAGCGGCTGCGCGTTCGTGCAACGCGCGCAACAATCGGCAGACGCCGCACGCACGTCATCCAATCAGCGCGGTGCCGCGCAAATGAAATCGGCCGAAGGCGCGCTGGTGACGATGGAAGAACTGGATCAGCTCACTTATGCGTTTGCAGATCGCTATCTCACCTACATCGTGAGCGCATGTGAAGCAATTGAAAAAGACAATCCGAATGCGGAGCAACGCCGCCTGGCACATCAGGTAAAACTGGTGCAGGTGAGCTCGGTTTACGACATCGTTACTAACGCCGATCCGTTCACGCAGCTGCTCGATCTCACGCTGGTCGTCACGCTGCAAAGCCAGAAATGGATCGATGAAGATCAAGCCGAGCGCTGGTTTGGTGATCGCGGTCAGCCACTCATCAACGCATCGCGCAAGGCGCGCGAAGATGTATGGCGGATTGCGGCCCGCGTGATGAAGCCGGAGCAGCTTGAAGTGTTGGATTATTTGATCTGGGATTGGCGGCAAAAAAACAAGGATATTCAACTCGTCTCTTATGTCCGTTTCGATGATTTTGCCTCCACGCGCGGCAAATCGGTGGTGGCGGATGTGAAGACCGGCAGCGGATTTTTAGCCCCGGTTGGCGACGCGAAAAAAGCAGTGGATGATGTGCGACTACTGGCCGAGCGCGCTTTTTACATCAGCAAGCGTTTGCCGTTTTTGATGAATTGGCAAATGCGCAGCGCCATTGATGAAACATTAAATGATCCGCAAGTAAAAGATGTCACCGCCAATTTCACCCGTGTCAGCACCACGATGGAAAGGATTCCCGCCGACATCGCGCGCGAGCGTGCCGCGATTTTTTCAGAGATGAATAAGCAGCAACCTTTTTTAACCAACATGTTTGCGCAAGTCCGCGGCACCGTCGCCGAGACCAATCAGCTCGCAGCACAAATTGAATCGATCACCAAATCCAGCGATCAGCTTTTGCAAAACGTGGATCGTTTATTTCTGGCACCAGGGCGCGATAAACCAAAACTGCCCGGTGAAAAACCATTCGATATAGTCGACTACACAAAGTCGCTCACCGTCTTGATTGAGGCCTTGAAAGAGGCGAATACGCTAGTCGCCAGCGGCAGCAATTTGCTTGCCTCGCCCGCCATCGATCAACTTACCGCAAAGCAGGTCACCAATGCTGGTACGCAGGGTGAGCGCATTGTGAATACCGCGTTCTGGCGCGGCGTGGCATTGATCGCCACGTTCTTTTTACTGCTCACGTTCTACCGCGCATTCACGCATTGGCTGGCGCGGCGGCCAAGCCCGAAACCGCAGGCGCTATGAGCATGAAGGGGTTGCTCGGTTCTGTGTTCATCGTTTTGGCGACGCATGCCTCTGCTGATGAAGTGCCGCCACCTGCGGCTGAAGCCGCGAAAGTAACAGCCGCACCCAAACGTACGAACGCACCCTCCGCTGGCTTGCTCAGAGCTTTCGCCGTGCCGGGTAACGCCAAACCTGCGCTGGAGCCTGGATTGCCGATCACGCTCGATCCTGGCCTGCCCGCCTACACTCGTGCGCCTTCGCTTGCAGGCAACGTCAACAGCATCGGCTCGTCCACGCTGTCCAATCTGTTGTTTCGTTGGTCGACTGATTTCAAGCTGCTTTATCCAAATGTTGAAATCAATATTGTCGGTGGCGGCTCTGACACAGCACCCGTTGCGTTGATGGCGGGCACGGCGGATTTAGCGCCGATGAGTCGGCCGATGAACGCGACTGAAATTGCTGCATTCAAAACCAAATTTGGTTACGAACCCACCAGCGTGATCGTGGCGCTGGACGCGATTGCGATCTACGTGAATAAAAACAATCCTCTCAAGCAAATTTCACTCAAACAAGTAGATGCAATTTTTTCATCCACCTACAAGCGCGGCGCGGCACCCATTAAAACCTGGGATCAGCTTGGACTCACAGATGGCAAATGGCAGTCAGCAAAAATAGAGCCTAAAGGTCCCAGTCGCGCGCAGGGAATTTATGGTCTGTTTCGTGAGTTAGCGCTTGACGGCGGCGATTTTCGTTTTGATATGAGGCCGGAGCCGGTGGCCTCATCGATTGTTCAAGGCGTGGGCGCCGATGAAAAAACGATTGGCTTTGCCAGCTACTTTTATGCGTCAGCTCGTGCGCGCGCGTTAGCGGTCGCAAAAACAGATGAAGGCCCGTTTGTGTTGCCCACGCAAGACGGCGTGTTGAGCGGCGCATATCCTCTCTCACGCATGCTCTACATCTATGTGAACAAACCCGCAAACGGTGCGCTGCCCGCGGTCGCTCGCGAGTTGCTACGGTTTATTTGTACCGAGCCTGGTCAGGCAGTGGTTGCACGCGATGGCAATTATCCTTTGAGTGCGGCTTTGGCCAGTAACGAATGTCTCGCTAAAATTCAATGAAGAACATGACTTAAAAAGTCTTCGTGCTTTGCCTCATTTGTGCGGCAAAGTGTTAACATTTTTACATGCACAGAAGATTAAAAATAATTGCTGACATCATCTTATGGACTGTTGTGTTTACTGCGTCTGCCGCAGCCAATGCTGGCGGCTCGATTACGTTTAAATGGTCTGACGCTGAGCCTATTGTTGGACGCAATTTTGCGCAATTTAAAAAAGCAGAATTAGCAAAGTTGCAACGTGGCGCTTTGCTGGAAATCACCGGTCTTTATTCGTCCGCTGAACAGCAAGCCGCAGGAAACCCTGTTCCAAATTTAGGACTTGTCCGCGCCACAAAAGCCGCAGCCTTGTTTGCGCCGTCAATCCAAAGCAACCGTATCAAGCTCTCATCAGCACTCGTGAACGATGATGGGTTCACAGAAGTCACCAAGAAAATGGCTCCGTTCGCTGCGGTAAGTTTTGCTGATGTGCCAATCACGCCGGCACGAGAAAAAAACGCATTCCCGGTCAAGCCAATACCCATTTTGTTCCCGATCAACAAAGTAATTCGCCACTCGAATCCAGCCGTGAGCGGCCATCTAAAAAAACTGGCCGCATTCTTGAAAGCCGGTGATCGTCGCGTCATGTTGGTTGGCTTTACGGATCGTCGAGGTGCAAATGAAGTGAACCTGCGTTTGGCAACGCGACGCGCAGAATCGATTCGTGACGAGCTGATCATGCTGGGCGTTCCTGCCAAGCAAATCGACATTTCAACCAAAAGTGCATCTAACTCCACTTCTGACCCCACATCAACTGACGACAGTATCAATGCACGCCAACTGAATCGTCGCGTGGAGATTTTCATTATTTAGCGGCCCTCAGCCATCTACGCTTTTGAGCGATTTGCGAGAAAACCGTTATAATTTATTTGCACTAAATTGCACCTGTCTGAATGTAACGCACATAAAAATACTGGTAATAAAAGCACTCGTTTTGATTCAAACATAAAGTTCGTTTCACCCAAATCGATCATCAAAATATCAGAAGCGCCGCACTGCAAAAGCATGACACCCGCCAATGCAGTTGTCGGCCAGAGGAGATTCTTGTGCAAGGCTTATTGAGTATTTCCAAACTTATAGATGGTCTAAACAATCGCGTTGGTCATTTGGCCTATTGGCTGACGTTGATTGCAGTGCTGGTGAGCTCTGGTAACGCGACGGTGCGCTATCTGTTTGACACCAGCTCGAACGCCTGGCTTGAATTGCAGTGGTATCTGTTTTCAGCCGTGTTCCTGCTTTGCGGGGGCTACGCGCTACTGCACAGCGCACATGTGCGCATTGACGTGATCTATTCACGCTGGTCGCGTCGCACACAGCTTTACATCGATGTTTTTGGCACGCTGTTTTTCTTGCTGCCGATGGCGATTTTGATCCTATATTTGTCCTGGCCAGTTTTCATGAATGCATTCATGAACAAAGAAGTTTCGTCGAACGCAGGCGGGCTGATTGTGTGGCCAGCACGATTGCTATTGCCGGTGGGATTTTTCTTGTTGGTACTGCAGGGTGTTTCTGAACTCATCAAACGCATCGCCATCATTCAGGGATTAATCCCGGATCCTGCGCTGGATGCAGGCGGACCCACCGCAGAAGAGGAGCTGGCGCGCGCCATTCAGGAAGCGCGCGAAAAGGAAATTGCCGATGGCAAAGGGCGCAGCGCCGTAGTTTAGTGACATGCAACTGGCCCGCACTGCAAAATACTCAGAAGAATGCATAGGATAAAAATCAGATGACTCAATTCATCATCCACAACATGGCCCCGCTGATGTTTGTTGGGCTGTTTGTTTTCTTGCTGCTCGGATATCCAGTGGCGTTTGCGCTGGGTGCGTGTGGAATTGTGTTTGGGCTGGTCGGGATTGAGCTTGGCCTACTCTCTCCTTCGCTATTTCAGGCGCTGCCGGAGCGCATTTGGGGCGTGATGTCGAACGACACGCTGCTGGCGATTCCCTTTTTCACCTTCATGGGTTTGATTCTTGAGCGAAGTGGGATGGCCGAAGATTTACTCGACACCATCGGCCAATTGTTTGGTCCCATTCGCGGCGGACTCGCATTCGCCGTAATTTTCGTTGGTGCGCTACTCGCAGCCACGACCGGTGTCGTGGCCGCATCAGTGATTTCGATGGGACTGATTTCGTTACCGATCATGCTGCGCTACGGATATGACCGCCGTCTCGCCTCGGGTGTGATTGCGGCCTCGGGCACGTTGGCGCAAATTATTCCGCCGTCGCTGGTGCTGATCATCATGGCAGATCAGTTGGGAAAATCGGTCGGCGACATGTACGCAGGCGCGTTCATTCCCGGCATTGTGCTGGCGGGACTCTATACGTTGTACATCATCGGTGTGGCAATGGTAAAGCCCGAGTGGGTGCCCGCGCTGCCGATTGAGGCGCGTACGTTCCGCGAATCCAGCGGCAATAGCGGTGTTACCTCACTTGCCATACTGCTATCGATTGCCGTTGGCGCGGCAGTTTTGTATGCGCGCTTCTATCCCCGCAAAGCGCTTGATGAAACAATTGTCGTAGCGGCCTCTGTGGGCATGGGCATCGCTTTCATTGCCGCCCTGATTAATAGACAAATTAAATTTGGTCTTTTGTCACGGCTGGCAGAGCAAGTCGTGTTCGTGTTAGTTCCACCGCTGGCATTAATCTTTCTGGTACTCGGCACGATTTTCCTCGGAGTGGCGACACCGACCGAAGGCGGTGCGATGGGTGCCACCGGCGCGCTCATCATGGCCGTAATGCGTCGGCGTCTGAACTTCAAACTGCTGCGTCAAGCGATGGATTCGACAGCAAAGCTGACTGCGTTCGTGGTGTTTATTCTGGTCGGCGCACGTATTTTTAGCCTGACTTTTTATGGCGTGAATGGTCACGTTTGGGTCGAAGAGTTATTGGTCGGTTTGCCGGGTGGTCAGGTCGGATTTTTGATCGTCGTAAATATTTTGGTTTTCGTGCTCGCTTTCTTCCTCGACTACTTTGAGCTTGCCTTTATTATCGTGCCGCTGCTGGGACCCGCTGCCGACAAGCTCGGTATCGACCTGATTTGGTTCGGCGTACTGCTGGCAGTGAATATGCAAACCTCATTCATGCATCCGCCATTTGGTTTCGCGTTGTTCTATTTACGCAGCGTGGCACCAGCTAAAGAGTACATTGATCGGGTCACCAAAAAAATGACTGCGCCGGTTACAACTGGGCAAATTTATTGGGGCGCCGTGCCGTTTGTGCTGATTCAACTCGTGATGGTCGGCTTGGTGATCGCGTTCCCGCAAATGGTCATGGTCTATAAAGATGAAGTCAAACTGATTGACCCTGCCAAACTGGATTACAACCTCGGCCCTGCGCCTACAGAGGCGGATCAGCAAAAGACTGAAGATGCAGGCAATAGTGACTTGATGAAATCCTTGGGTGGTGCTACGCCTGTTAAACCGGATGCGCCGAAAGCTGACGAGCCGGTAGATGACATCATGAGGGCGTTAGGCGCACCCCAGAGCGGCAAAGAGGCCCCCAAAGAAACTGTGAAGGACGTGGGCAAAACTGAATCAAAGGTGGATGCCAAACAAGGTGACAAAAAAGCCCCAGCAGCCAAGGCAAAAACACCGGATGAAAAAGCGGCTGAAGAGACTGAGAAAGCGCTGAAAGGAAAGTAGGATGGGGGGACTATTCATGCACGATGAAAATGGACATGCAAACAAAACGCCCCAATCGGGGCGTTTTGTATTTTGCAAATTGAAAATTTATTTCTTGGCTGGCGGTGCTTTTGCTTGATCAGCGGTTGCCATAAAGTTATCAAAGTTTTGTTCTGCAACGCGGAACCAAAGAATTTGATCATCACGGAATTTTTTCCATGAGTCATACACTTTTTTGAACTTCGGATTTTTCTCCGACTCTTCCGCGTACACCTCATTCGCTGCGGCATAACATGCGTTCATGATGTCGCGGCTAAAGGCTTTCAATTGCACGCCCTGTCCAACCAAACGGCGCAGTGCGGCGGGATTCAGCGCATCGTATTTCGCCAGCATATCGGCGTTCGCTTCGTAGCACGCAGCCTCCAGAATCGCCTTGTATTCTGGGGGTAGCGCTTCCCACTGCTTCATGTTGACGAACAGATCCAGCTCTGGGCCACCTTCCCACCAGCCGGGATAGTAATAATTTTTGGCAACTTTGAAGAAGCCCAACTTTTCATCATCGTATGGGCCGACCCACTCGGCACCGTCAATCGTGCCTTTTTCAAGCGCCGGATAAATATCGCCACCGGCGATTTGTTGAGGCACCACGCCGAGCTTCGACAGCACGCGACCAGCAAAGCCGCCCACGCGGAATTTAAGTCCCTTCAGATCGGCAACAGTTTTGATTTCTTTGCGGAACCAGCCGCCCATCTGCGCACCCGTGTTACCCGCAGGGAAATTGATGATGTTGTACTCTTTGAAAAAATCACGCATCAACGCCATACCACCGCCGTGATACATCCATGCGTTTTGCTGGCGGGCGTTCATGCCGAACGGTACCGCGCATGAAAACGCAAAAGTGGGATCTTTGCCGAAGTAATAGTAAGGCGCGGTATGGCAGCACTCAACCGTGCCATCTTTCACCGCATCCATGGCCGAGAACGCAGGAACGATTTCTGCCGCAGCAAATACTTGAATCTGGAACTTGCCACCCGTTGCAGCAGCGACACGTTTGGAAATGGTTTCAGCCGCGCCAAAAATAGTGTCCAAACTCTTCGGAAAACTCGATGTGAGTCGCCATTTGATGGTGGGCAAGGTCGCAGTTTGTGCATTCGACAGTGCGGGAACAGCAGCTGCGCCCGCCGCGAGGGTGGCACCTGCGGTGGATAAAAATTTACGTCTTTGCATGCGATTTCTCCTCTGGTTTTTTCAATTGGTAAAACAGAAAAACTTTTTATTCATCGCTGCAAAGTATAAATCAATGTCCTGGAAAATGTTGCCTGACTCTGACTACGCCCGCTCAACCTTCCCCTGCAATCGACATCTTATCGATCAAAATTGAGCCGGTCTGTTTCGATCCCAACGCCAGCACATCATTGCCCACCGCAACGATGCCCTTGAGCATATCTTTCATATTGCCCGCAATCGTGATTTCCTCTACCGGATAAGCGATTTCGCCGCCCTCCACCCAGAATCCCACCGCACCGCGAGAGTAATCACCCGTCACATTATTCACGCCCTGCCCCATCAGTTCAGTGACGACAAACCCGCGACCCATTTTCTTGAGCAATCCGGCAAAATCAAGCTCGCCCGGAGCCACAATTAAATTGTGATTGCCACCCGCATTGCCGGTAGTCGCCATGCCCAATTTCCGCGCTGAATAAGTCGATAAAAAATAGCCGTTCACAACACCATTTTTAACAATATCGCGCGCCTCGGTCGCCACACCTTCACTATCAAACGGCCCACTCGCCAAACCGCCTTGAATATTCGGATCTTCAAATATTGAGACATGCGGCGAGAAAACCTGCGTGCCCAAACTGTCAAGCAGGAAACTCGATTTGCGATATAACGATGAGCCACTTACCGCGCCGACAAAGCTGCCGATCAGTCCGGATGCCATGATCGGATCAAACAGCACGGGTGCTTCGCAAGTCGCCGCCTGACGTGCATTCAGCCGCGCCACGGTACGCTCACCCGCGAGGCGGCCAATTGTTTCGGGCGTTGCCAATTTTTCGCCTGCGCGCGCCACGTCATACCAATAATCACGTTGCATACCATCATCGGTACCGGCAATGACCGACACGCTCGCGCTATGGCGAGACGAGGGAAATCCGCCCATAAAGCCGAGTGAATTCGCGTAAACAAAATCAGATTCAGAAGTCGATACCGACGCACCCTCAGAATTATTGATGCGCTTGTCGACGGCGAACGCAGCCGCTTCCATGCGCTTCGCCAATTCGGTGGCCGCTTCCACACTCAACGGCCACGCATAGTACAAGCCAGCGCTGTTGAAAGGCGGTTTGGCCAAGCGATCTGCATCAGGCAGGCTGGCAAATTCATCTGGCGCGGTGTACTTTGCAATCGCCAGTGCTGCGGCTACGGTGCGCTCAATTGCCGCGCGTGAAAAATCGGTGGTGGATGCATTGCCACGCTGCTCCCCGAGATAGACGGTAACGCCCAAGCCTTTATCGCGATTGTGCTCAATGGTCTCCACTTCATTTAATCGCACCGTGACGGATTGACCGATGGAGGTTGAAACTTCGACATCGGCGGCAGTAGCGCCTAAAGCTTTGGCGCGTTCGAGCGCGTATGCAGCGAGATCAGTCAATGAATCTTTGTTGGTGGTGCTTTGTTGCGATGCTGCTTTAACAATTTGAGTCACGGGGGCGATGTCCGGCGTAGGGTAAAATAGCTAAGAAATATCGAAGTAATAACGACAAAGATACTCGGAAAAACAGTGCGAAATAAAACCACACAAAAATCGAAGGCAATTGAAAATTTGGCGCGCTCGAAGGAGGATGTCGAGATTGATGACACGCTCGATGAGCACGAAAATTCTATCAGTAAAAGCCAGAAAAAGCGGAACATGATCGCCCTGCAATCCGTGGGCGAAGAATTGGTCGCGCTATCTGCTGATGTGATCAACAAAATGGATCTGCCCGATGAGCTGCGCGTAGCCATATTGGACGCCAAACGTATTCCCAACAGCAAACATGGGGGTAACAAGCGGCAAATGCAATATATCGGCCGCCTGATGCGCGAAGTCGACCCCGCGCCGATTCTGGCACAGCTACAAGCGCTCAAAGCACCGAATCAAAAACAGACCGCGCAACATCACTTGGCCGAACGCTGGCGCGAGCGGATGTTAGCCGATGCTACTTCGGTGGCCGCGTTCGTGCGCGAATTTCCGGAAGCCGATGCGGTAACGCTCGAAAAATTGCTGGCAGCGGCCAAAGATGATCACGCCAAGCAACGCCCGCCGAAAAATTTTCGTTCGCTCTATCAAACGCTGCATAAACATATCGTGAATCAATTTGAGCGCGAGCAGAATCCACCGGTGTTTTAATTGGTGCTTCTATTTCGTAGGATGGGTGGAGCGCTTTTGCGACGAGGTGGCCTTGGGCCATACCCATCATCAGTATCGAAATGCCTGATGGGTATCGCAAAAAAGCTGCTCCACCCATCCTACGGCACTATCGATAAATTAGACGGAAGATATTGATGTTTGACTCTGCAAAAATTGGCCTCGTTTCAATCAGTGATCGTGCCTCAAAAGGTGTGTATCAAGATGAAGGTTTACCCGCGCTGGAGTCGTGGCTCAAATCCGCGCTGAAAAATCCGCTCACGGTGGTGAGCCGCGTAATTCCTGACGAGCAGGAATTAATTGAAGCCACGTTGAAAGAATTTGTTGATATTGAAGGTTGCGCACTGGTGCTGACCACCGGCGGCACCGGCCCCGCGCCGCGCGACGTGACCCCCGATGCCACGCTCGCGATTGCGGATCGCGTGATGGACGGCTTCGGTGAGCGCATGCGGCAAATCTCGTTGCGATTTGTGCCGACTGCGATCCTGTCGCGTCAGGTCGCCGTGATCCGCAAACAATCGCTCATCATCAATTTGCCGGGCCAGCCGAAGGCGATAAAAGAAACGCTGGAGGGATTCAAGGATGCTGACGGAAAACCAGTTGAAGTTGGTATTTTCGCCGCAGTGCCTTACTGCATGGATTTGATCGGCGGGCCTTATTTGGAAACCAATGATGATGTGATTAAAGCGTTTCGGCCGAAGTCGGCGATGAGGACGACGAATTAAATTTTTCCACACTCAGTCATGTCATCCCGAACGGCTTTTCGTGAGGGATCTGCTGTTCCAATGCACGCCCAGATGCGCAATAAAAAGCGGATCCCTCACCCGATAAAGCCGGATTCGGGATGACAGTGAAATTTTTCAAAGCCTAGCATCAGCGTGCTCTCCCAGCCAAAAAAGGCTGTAAAGCCTCACCCAATCGAGACCTTTAACAACCCACTACAACTTTAATAACCATGACCACACCCATCCAACACATCGAACTCGCTACCGGCAATAACCCAAAAGGCACCATCATCTGGATGCACGGCCTTGGCGCGGACTGCTGGGATTTTGTGCCAATTGTGAAGGAGCTTGGACTACCTGAAACCTTGCCATTGCGCTTCATTTTTCCGCAAGCACCGATGCGGCCAATCACG
>JANMQR010000395.1:0-8909 GCA_031370625.1 Burkholderiales bacterium
CAGTGAGATTACTGGTGTCACTGAGGTTCGATTGCTCGGCCCCGAAAGCGAGCCAATTGGTGTAGTGAGTTTTGCTGATGCTGTAGCCCAGGCAGAAGCCGCGCAACTGGATTTGGTGGAAATTGCCCCCACGGCAAAACCGCCCGTATGCCGAATCATGGATTTCGGTAAATTCAAATACCGCGAAGCTAAAAAAGCCCATGAAGCCAAACTGAAGCAAAAACAGATTCAAGTGAAGGAAATTAAATTCCGTCCGGGCACTGATGATGGTGATTACAACATCAAAGTGCGCAACTTGAAGCGGTTTTTGGAAGAAGGCGATAAGACCAAAATCACACTGCGTTTTCGTGGTCGTGAAATGGCGCATCAGGAGCTCGGTATGGAGCTTTTGAAGCGTGTACAAGTTGATTTAGCGGAAGTGGGTCAGGTCGAACAATTCCCAAAAATGGAAGGCCGCCAGATGGTGATGGTGGTTTCGCCGAAGAAAAAGATTTAGTTTTAGCTGGAAGCGGAGCATCTTCCGCGTTTTTGTAAAAAACGAATGATGCACATAAGTCGTCTTCAGGTTTCAAGGGTGAAGCGTTTTCACCACCTGCTGCGATATCGTTGTTAAAAGTAACTAAGGCAACCAAAGGAAACAACATGCCAAAAATGAAGACCAAGAGCGGAGCAGCCAAGCGCTTTAAAGTGCGCGGTTCTGGCTCCATCAAGCGCTCACAGGCGTTCAAGCGCCACATCCTGACCAAGAAGACAACGAAATCGAAACGTCAACTTCGCGGTACCGCTGAAATTCATAAAACCAACATTGTGAGTGTTCGCGCAATGTTGCCTTACGCGTAAAGGAGCGCCACCATGCCTAGAGTTAAACGTGGTGTTACCGCCCGCGCCCGCCACAAAAAAATCCTCGACCTAGCCAAAGGCTATCGCGGCCGTCGCAGTAAAGTCTTCCGTATCGCTAAAGAAGCGGTAATGAAGGCAGGCCAGTATGCTTATCGTGATCGTCGCAACAAGAAGCGCGTTTTCCGCGCACTGTGGATTGCGCGTATCAACGCAGCTGCCCGCAACGGCGGCATGAATTATTCAACATTCATGAACGGCTTAAAACGCGCGTCAATTGATGTTGATCGTAAAGTATTGGCTGACTTGGCTGTGATGGACAAGCCTGCGTTTACGCGATTTATCGAGCAAGCGAAAGCGGCCCGAGGCGCGTAGTCGTAAAGTAATAACGCACAAGGCCCGCTCCCTCAACCGAGCGGGCTTTTTGTTTCTGGGTGTTTTGTTTTTTCTCGTATTTTGAAAAGCCACCATGAGCGATCTTAAAACAATTTTGCAAGAAGCCACAGGTGCGTTAGCCGATGTCACGACGATGCCCGATCTTGAGCAGACCAAGGCTCGTTTTCTGGGTAAATCAGGTTCGCTCACCGAGCAATTAAAAGCGCTGGGCAAACTATCGCCCGAAGAAAAGAAAACCGCCGGTGCGGCGATCAATGAAGTAAAGCAACAAGTTGAAGCGCTCATCAACGATGCCAAAAATCGCATCCTCAACGCCGAGCTGGAAACCAAACTGGCCGCTGAGGCCATTGATGTGACGCTGCCTGGTCGCACTTCGGGATTAGGTGGCTTGCACCCGGTAACGCGCTGTTTGGAGCGTATTGAGGCACTCTTTGCGACAATGGGTTTTGCGGTGGCGGATGGCCCCGAAATTGAGACGGATTACTACTGCTTCACCGCGTTAAATACACCGCCCAATCATCCGGCGCGCTCCATGCAAGATACGTTCTACGTGCTGAACTCGGAAAACTTGCTGCGCTCGCATACATCGCCCGTGCAAATTCGCTACATGGAGGCAAACAAGCCGCCGCTGCGCATTATTTGCCCAGGCCATGTGTACCGTTGCGATCACGATGCCACGCATTCGCCGATGTTTCATCAGATCGAAGGCTTGTGGATTGACGAAGCCATCAGTCTTGCGGATTTGAAGGGTACGTTGACGCAATTTTTCCGCGCATTTTTTGAGCGCGATGATATGCAAATTCGTTTTCGTCCCTCGTTTTTTCCGTTTGTTGAACCCGGTGTTGAAGTTGATATTGAGTGGGAAAACAAGGGCGGCAAGATCAAATGGCTCGAGATTGGCGGCGCAGGCGTGGTGCATCCGCAGGTGTTGCGCAATGGCGGGATTGACCCTGAAAAATATTCAGGCTTCGCATTCGGCATGGGGCTTGATCGCCTAGCAATGCTCAAATATGGCGTGAACGATCTCCGCCTGTTTTTCGAAAATGATATGAAGTTTTTAGCGCAGTTTCGCTAGGGAAATAGGCAAATGAAAGTATCCGCAAATTGGCTAAAACAGCTCGTTGACTTCAAAGGCTCCATCGACGAACTCTCGCATACGCTGACCATGGCTGGCCTCGAAGTTGAAGAGATGTCGCCAGTCGCGCCGCCCTACGAAAAAATCGTGGTGGCTGAAGTTAAATCTGTGAATCCGCATCCGAACGCTGACAAATTGCGCGTCACTGAAGTGGATGTGGGCACGGGTAATTTATTGCAAATCGTCTGCGGTGCGCCCAATGTCGCGATAGGCATGCGTGTGCCCTGTGCGCTCGTCGGTGCGAAGCTGCCGGGGATTGAAATCAAGGAAGCCAAACTGCGCGGTGTTGATTCCAACGGCATGCTGTGTTCAGCGCGTGAGTTGGGGCTATCAGAAGATCACGGTGGCCTGCTGGCATTGCCTGCGGATGCGCCGATTGGCCAGGACATTCGCGAATACCTTGATCTCAATGACGTATATCTCACGCTGAAGCTGACGCCCAATCGTGGTGATTGCTTGTCAATGGTCGGCATTGCGCGCGATCTTGCGGCCGTGACGGGTGCCAAGCTGACCGTGCCTGCTATCACGCCGGTTGCTTCGACTTCAACCGATGCTCGCGCTATCAAGATCTCGGCCACCAAGGCATGCGGTCAATATTTAGGTCGCGTCATCAAGAACATCAACACCCAAGCACCCACACCGGACTGGATGAAGCGCCGTCTCGAGCGCGCGGGCTTTCGCTCGATTTCGCCGCTGGTGGATATCACCAATTACCTCACGCTCGAGCGCGGACGCCCAATGCACGCATTCGATCTCGACAAGCTAACCGGCGGCATCAACGTTCGCTTCCCGAATCCGGGCGAAGAAATGAATTTGTTGAACGAGCAACATGTGGTGTTGAAACCAGATATGTTGTTGATCGCGGACGATGCGGGCCCGGTCGCGATGGGCGGTGTGATGGGCGGGCTGGAAAGCTCGGTCACAGCGACCACCACCAATGTGTTTTTCGAAGCAGCCTTCTTTGCGCAAGATGTTATTCAGGGCAAAACCCGCACGCTGGGCATTAACTCTGATGCAGCCTATCGCTTCGAGCGCGGCGTTGATCCCACTTCTCAGCGAGACGGCATCGAATACGCCACGCGCTTGACGCTCGATATTTGCGGCACGCCTACTACCGAGATTGGCCCGATCACTGAAGCAGCAAGTGAGTTGCCCATTCGAGCCGCGGTGCGAGTACGGGTAGCCCGCGTGAATTCGATCATCGGCATGAATATTCCGTCGGCAACCATGGCTGAAATCCTGACTCGACTGCAATGCAAAGTGGCCGTAGAAGACGGCGTATTTCTGGCGACCCCGCCCTCGTATCGTTTCGATTTAAACATCGAAGAAGATTTCATCGAAGAAATCGCCCGCGTTTATGGCTACGAAAAAGTACCTGTGGCACCACCCAAATCGTCGGTGCCGATGTTATCCATTCCCGAGGGGCAACGTTCACGCTCAGCGATTCGCCACGTGCTTGCGGATCTGGGTTATCAGGAAGTTATCAATTACAGCTTCGTGCCTGAAACGTGGGAAGCCGATTTTGCCGCGAATTTATCCCCCGTCAAACTCGCTAATCCCATCGCCAGCCACATGAGTGTGATGCGCACCAGCCTGATCGGTGGTTTGATCGAAACGCTCAAGAACAACTTGAATCGGGGCGAAAGTCGCTTGCGTCTGTTTGAGCTGGGCCGGTGTTTCCTGAGCGCTGATGCGAGCTTTGCGGCGCAGCCTGAGCGCATAGCGGGGCTTGCATATGGGTCACTCCATACCGAACAGTGGGGGCAAGATAAAGCCGCCAAAACCGATTTTTTTTCGGTCAAGGGTGAGGTCGAAGCACTATTGCAAAATTTTCAGCTTTCGTTTGAAAAAACTGACCATCCTGCACTACATCCGGGTCGATCAGCGTCGATCTTGGTCGGCGGCAGGCGGGCAGGGCTGTTGGGCGAATTACATCCCCGGTGGCAACAAAAGTACGACTTGCCGGTAGCACCGATTCTGTTTGAACTGGATGTTGATGCGGTCACCAATACGGCCGCGCCTCGTTTTTCAGCGCTTTCTCGCATGCAGGCGGTACGGCGCGATATTGCCTTGTTGTTCAGCGACGACACCCCGGTTCAGGCCATTATTGATGCGGTAAAATCAAGGAAATACCGCACAGTAACGGAATTTTCTTTATTTGATTTGTATCGCGGAAATGGGCTGTCCGCTGGGCAAAAAAGCCTTGCGTTTCGTATAGTTATGCAGGATACTGAATTGACTTTGACAGATTCGGAGTGCGATGTTACTGTTTCCGAAATTGTTAAAGTTTTGTCTCAAGAATTTGGCGCAACTCTCAGAAAATAAACAATAAATGACGATGACGTTGACGAAAGCTGAGCTAGCGGACTTAATGTTCGAAAAAGTAGGGCTCAACAAGCGTGAAGCAAAGGATATGGTTGAATCTTTTTTCGAGGAAATCCGTCTCGCATTGGAAAAAGGGGATTCCGTAAAGCTGTCGGGGTTTGGTAATTTCCAGTTGCGAAACAAACCCCAGCGACCGGGTCGAAATCCGAAGACCGGCGAAGAAATTCCGATCACTGCGCGCAGAGTTGTTACCTTCCATGCCAGCCAGAAGTTAAAGAGCCTAGTCGAAAAATCATTCAATGGAACCACTTCTCACCAGTAGCCTTCCCGCCATTCCGGCAAAACGTTACTTCACCATCGGTGAAGTCAGTGAACTGTGCGGCGTCAAACCGCATGTGTTACGTTATTGGGAACAAGAGTTTACACAACTGAAGCCACTCAAGCGGCGCGGTAATCGTCGCTACTATCAACATCACGAAGTGTTATTGATTCGTCGTATTCGCGAGCTCTTGTACGAGCACGGCTTCACGATTAACGGCGCGCGTAATCGTCTTGACGGCTCAGAAATTCCTGCCACTACATCGCCCCCCTCGGTTGTGAGAGTAGAACGCCGCATGGATAGCCGACAAGTTCGGAGCGAATTAAAAAGCATTCTTTCGATGCTTAATTCGCATTAGCGTCGCAGCGGGCTTCGGTCTCGCGTTATAATCTCGATTCGGTCGGGGTGTGGCGCAGCCCGGTAGCGCACTTGCATGGGGTGCAAGGGGTCGAAGGTTCGAATCCTTTCACCCCGACCAAACAATATTAAAGCCGGTTAGCAAATTTGCTAACCGGCTTTTTGTTTCTGCGCGCGCGACGCATCGGGTGCCGACGGCGGGATCGACAGTGACAGGTCGCAATATCAATATTCAATTCATAGGACAAATTTGATGAGTCTCACTAACTTTCGCACACTCGGTCGCTCCGGTTTGGTGGTCAGTCCCCTTTGTCTTGGCACGATGACGTTCGGCACCCAAGGCTGGGGCTCGCCCGATAACGTTTCTGAATCGATCTTCAACGCCTATGTTGAAGCGGGCGGCAATTTTATCGACACTGCCGACGTGTATGCCCACGGCCGTAGCGAAGAACTCGTTGGCAGCTACATCGCAGATCGAGAACTGCGCGATCAAATCGTGCTGGCGACCAAATTTACCTGGCCGGGTGCCAAGGCTGGCAATGTAAACGCCGGTGGTAACGGCCGCAAAAATATGCACAGTGCGCTCGATGGGTCGTTAAAGCGGCTGCGCACCGATTACATCGATTTGTATTGGATGCACGCGTGGGATCTCGTCACGCCCGTTGAGGAAGTCATGCAGTCGCTGGGTGATTTGGTACGCGCGGGCAAGATTCGCTATTTTGGCTTCTCTGACGTGCCCGCGTGGTACGCCGCCAAAGCCGCCACGCTGGCCGACGCACACGCCATTCCCGGGCCCATTGCTTTGCAGATGGAGTATTCATTGGTGGAACGCAATATCGAGCGCGAGCATATTCCCGCTGCGCGTGAGTGTGGTCTGGGCATTACGCCGTGGAGCCCACTCGCGGGCGGGTTTCTGGCAGGAAGCTATCACCGCGATGCAAATAGCGCGAGTGTGACCGGCGAGGGTCGGCTTAAACAGTGGACAAGTTTTAAAACCATTACTGAACGCCACTGGAGCACGCTTGCGGCGCTTCGTAAAGTGGCGATAGATGTACAGCGCCCGCTGGCTCAGGTGGCGCTGGCATGGGCAGTAGCGCGGCCTGGAATTACCTCCACTATTCTGGGTGCCAGCAAGCTCAGTCATCTGCACGATAATTTGGCGTCGCTACAGGTCAGTCTCACACCGGAGCAGATGCGAACGCTCAACGAAGCGAGCGCATTGGATCATGCTCATCCCTACAACCTTTTCACCAGCGAAATAAACCGCATGCTCTTTGGCGGCGCCACGGTTGAAGGCTGGCGCTAAGCGTATTGCGCATCGCGCGATGTAGGTTTGGAAGGGTGTAGAACAGCGATCCCGGATCAATGCACTGTTTCGTGTTTTGGAACAACGGCGCGCCGCGAAATAGCATGGTTTACATATGCGATGGCGAGCGCCAAGAGGACGAGAATCGCGGCAACGGCGAACGTGGTTCGCATACCGCTGGCAACAGCCTCGGCACGCGCCGTGGTGATATCGATTGTCGCCGACGAGAGCGTGAACACCGCGCCCATCAAGGAGGCACCGGTGATAAGCCCGAGATTGCGTGACAGGTTGAGCATACCGGAAATGACGCCCCGCTGATCCGCATGGACATCGGTCATGACAGCGGTGTTGTTGGCGGTCTGGAACAGCGCATAGCCGACGGTAATGATGACGATGGGGGCGATGTAGCCAAGGATGCCAAATCTCGTTGGCGTCAGGGCTAAAGTGCTGGAACCGACACCGACGCCGATGAGCCCCAAGATGGTCATGCGTTGCGCGCCAAAACGGTCTGCAATGCGGCCGGCTGGCGCACCCGTCAGCGCGGCGGCAATGGGACCCACTGACAAGACGAGTCCAACCATCGCCGCATTGAGCCCGAGCGCACCAGCAAGATAGAACGGCCCCACCACCAGCGTTGCCATCATCACGGTGGAGACGAGCACACTCATGGCGAGGCTTGCACTTAAGCCAGCGTTATGGAACATCGCCAATGGGATCAATGGCGATGCCGCCCTTGCTTCGACGAGCACGAACAGGCTGACACCGAGGACAGTAGCTAACAGTAGAACCAAGTTGAGTGAGGCGAAACTGCCGCGTCCCATCGTCATGGCGAGTGCATAAGCCGCGAGCGTTAGCGCCAGTAGCAGCGTACCAAGATTGTCGAAGCCAGCGGGGTCCGTTTTCAATATCTGGCGATCAACGGGCAGGTTGCGATAGGCGAGAAAAAAAGTCAGAACACCCAGCGGCACGTTGATGAAGAAGATTGACCGCCAACCGAAGCCAGCAATCAGAACACCGCCGAGCGATGGCCCGAGTGCCGTGCCAATCGCGGACATCGAGCCAAGAAGCCCCATCGCGCTACCGATCTTGGTCTTTGCAACCGTCTCACCGACAAACGCCAACGTGAGCGCCATCATGATGGCCGCACCCAGCCCCTGTGCCGCGCGGGCGGCAATCAGCAGCGACAGCGTAGGAGCCGCGCCACACATGACTGAGGCGGTCGTGAACAAGCAGATGCCGGCCAGCAGCAAACGGCGGCGGCCGATGAGGTCACCGAGCCGCCCAACGCTGACGATCAGCGCTGTAACGGCGAGCAGATAAGCGAGCACGACCCACTGAACTTGCTGAAAAGAGGCGTTGAACGCGTGCGTCAATGTCGGCAAGGACACATTGGCAATACTGGTGCTGAGTGACGACAGCAACATGGAAAGCGAAAGGCTGGCGAGAGCCGAGCGCGCCGAAGGCGACCATTCCACGCTTGCAGGATTTCCAGCCGCATTTCCAGCCGCACTTCCATCCGTATTTGCAACGATGGCCTCATCTCGTTTTGCAATGATTGATTTCATCATGAACTCCGTTGTCAATGGCTCCGGAAATGGAGCTGATTAAAGCTTATGCCAGTACGCGACATAGCGGAAGGCGCGCTAGCTGCACTTTGTTCGTGCCGTTGACGCCACATCTGATGCCACATCAGACGCCACATCATGTTCAAACAGTGCTATGGTCGAATCATGTCGAAACCTGATCTCAACTTGCTTTTTACGCTCGACGTGTTGCTCGCTGAATTGAGCGTTGCGCGCGCCGCGCGACGGTTGCGGCTTAGTCCGTCAGCGATGAGCCGAGCGCTGGCTCGATTGCGTGAAACGACGGGCGATCCGCTGTTGGTCAGGGCGGGGCGTGGTCTCGTTCCCACTCCCCGAGCGCTCGAACTCCGCGAGCGGGTCAGTCAGCTCGTGCAAGATGCAGAAGCGGTTCTGCGGCCCGCAGAAAAACTCGATCTCAAACAGCTCGTGCGCACGTTCACGCTGCGAACCAGCGAAGGCTTTGTGGAAAATTTCGGGCCGGACCTAATTGCTCGCGCCAGCAAAGAAGCGCCCGGAGTGCGGCTCCGCTTTATCCAAAAGCCGAACAAAGACAGCGCACCACTTCGCGACGGTGCCGTCGATCTGGAAACTGGCGTGGTGGAAAAGACGACGGGTGCGGAAATGCGGCTGCAGACATTGTTCCGGGATCGT
>JANMQR010000407.1:0-3099 GCA_031370625.1 Burkholderiales bacterium
CGTGATTCTAGGCAAACAAGCCATCGACGATGACACCAACCAAACCGGCCAAATGCTTGCAGCACTTTTGAATTGGCCGCAGGCAACGTTTGCTTCGAAGGTTACGATCGCCAATGGTGAGGCCGAAGTGATGCGCGAAATTGATGGCGGCATGGAAACCGTCGCAATCAAATTGCCTGCAATTATCACCACCGATTTGCGTCTGAATACGCCACGCTATGCGACACTGCCGAACATCATGAAAGCGAAGAAAAAGCAGCTGGATGTGATGACCCCAGAAGCGCTTGGTGTGGATGTGACGCCGCGCCTTAAAACGCTGAAGGTCGTGGAGCCAGCGAAGCGTAAGGGTGGGGTGATGGTGGCGGACGTGGCGGCTCTACTCGAAAAACTTAGAAACGAAGCGAAGGTGATTTGATTTTTCGCAAAGCGAAAAATCAAATCATCCCGGCGAAGGCCGGGATCCAGAACGTAAATTACAACGCGAAGCGTTGCAAGCTAGGAAAAAATAATGGCAACTTTAGTTATTGCAGAACACGACCATACAGCGCTAAAGCCCGGCGTAACCAACGCCATCGCTGCCGCGCACAAAATCGGTGGTGATATTCATGTGCTGGTGGCGGGTAGCAATTGCGCAAGCGCCGCCGCCGCCGCTGCTGCCGTATCAGGTGTGAGCAAGGTTTTGGTCGTGGATTCGCCAAGCTATGCTACGGCGGTCGCCGAGAATTTGGCACCGCTGATTGTTGGCCTCGCTCCCGCGTATTCGCATGTGCTTGCCAGCGCGAGCGCGTATGGCAAAAACGTATTGCCACGTGTCGCAGCGCTACTGGACGTGATGCAAATTTCAGACATCGTGGCCGTTGAATCGCCCGATACTTTTGTGCGCCCGATCTACGCCGGAAACGCATTTGCGACCGTGCAATCAAGCGACAAAATTAAAATCATCACGGTACGATCAACCGGCTTTGATGCTGCACCCGGTGGTGGAACGGCCGTAATTGAAAATATTAGCGCCGGTGCTGATGCCGGTAACTCACGCGTGGTCAAACAAGAACTCACCAAATCGGATCGCCCCGAATTAGCTGCCGCCAAGCGCATTGTTTCCGGCGGTCGCGGCATGGGCGATGGCGATAAATATCGCTCAGTCTTGGAGCCGCTGGCAGACAAACTCGGCGCTGCGTTAGGCGCCTCAAGAGCCGCTGTGGACGCGGGGTTTGTACCGAACGACTATCAAGTTGGCCAGACCGGAAAAATCGTAGCACCCGAGTTGTACATCGCCATCGGCATCTCTGGCGCGATTCAACATTTGGCCGGCATGAAAGAAAGCAAAGTGATCGTCGCGATCAATAAAGATCCCGAAGCGCCGATTTTTCAGGTGGCGGACTATGGGCTGGTTGGCGATCTGTTCACGCTGGTGCCGGAATTAACGGCAGCACTCTAAAAAACATTGTCATTCCGAACCCAGCTTCACCGGGTGAGGAATCTGCTTTTCGCGTACAAACTGAAATCAAAACCCGTCAGGAAACCCCATGAGCGATTACATTGCCCCCCTAAAAGACATCACATTTTTATTGAAGCACGTCATCGGCATTGAGCAAATTGGCAAGCTGCCGGGTTGCGAAGAAGTGTCCGAAGATTTGGTTACTTCCATCATGGAAGAAGTCGGCAAGCTCGCCACCAACGTGCTTTCGCCGATCAATCGCTCGGGCGACAAAGAGGGCGCGAAATGGAATAACGGTGTTGTAACTACTCCCGCGGGATTCAAAGACGCCTACTGGCAATACGCAAACGGCGGCTGGAGTGCATTGCCCGGCCCGGTGGAATTCGGCGGCCAAGGCTTGCCGCATACCGTGGCGATCCCCGTCAGCGAAGTGATCGGCAGCGCCAATATGGCGTTCAAACTTTGCCCGCTATTAACCAATGGCGCGGTAGATGCATTGATGGAACACGCTGGCCAGGAAATCAAGGAAAAATTCCTGCCGAAAATGGTTTCGGGCCAATGGTCAGGCACCATGAATTTAACCGAGCCACAGGCGGGATCAGACCTGGCGCTGGTACGCAGCAAAGCCGTGCCGCAAGCTGACGGCAGCTACAAAATTTCCGGCCAGAAAATTTTTATCACCTATGGCGAACACGATTACACGGAAAATATTATTCACCTCGTGCTGGCACGCATCGAAGGCGCACCCGAAGGCGTGAAAGGTATCTCGCTATTCGTCGTGCCCAAAAATATGGTCAATGCCGACGGCTCCATCGGCGCGCGCAACGATGTGAAGTGCGTGTCGATTGAACACAAGCTCGGCATCCACGCCAGCCCGACTTGCGTGATGGTCTACGGCGATGCAGGTGGGGCGACCGGCTATGTGGTCGGCGAGCCGAATCGTGGCCTCGAATACATGTTTGTAATGATGAATTCCGCGCGCCTGGGCGTCGGCCTCGAAGGTGTATCCATCGCGGAGCGTGCCTACCAGCATGCCCTTGTGTGGGCGCGCGAACGCGTCCAGGGCCGCCCGTCCACACCGGTGCCAGCGTTATACGGTGAGAAACCAAAATCCGTCCCGATCATTTTTCACCCCGACGTAAAACGCATGCTGCTCACCATGCGCGCCTATGCCGAAGCCACGCGTGCGCTGATTTACTGGACGGCTAGCTGCCTCGACATTGCCGAGCGCTCTACCGTTGAGGCCGAAAAACGCATGCACCAATCGCTGGTCGATTTGATGATCCCGATTGTCAAAGGCTGGAGCACCGAAATCGGCATCGATGTCGCGTCACTCGGCGTGCAAATCCACGGCGGCATGGGCTTTGTGGAGGAAACCGGTGCCGCGCAGTACTACCGCGATTCGCGCATCTCCACCATCTACGAAGGCACCACCGGCATCCAGGCCAACGATCTAGTCGGCCGCAAAGTAGGCCGCGAAGGCGGTGCCACCGCGTTCGCCTTCATCAAAGAAATGGAAAAATTAGTCCCAATGCTGGACGCCGCCAACGACGTAAATCTAAAAGCCTTCAGCAAACAATTCTCCAATGGCCTAAAAGAATTCAAACGCGCCACCGAATGGATCGCACTCACCTTCCCAACCAATCAAGGCGCGGTGAATG
>JANMQR010000427.1:0-36797 GCA_031370625.1 Burkholderiales bacterium
CGGCGCCGTCGCCGAATAGCACCGACACATTGCGATTTTGCCAATCCATAAATTGCGAAATAACTTCCACGCCAATGACGAGAACATTTTTAGCAGCGCCTGATTTAATCATCGCATTTGCGGTCGATAGGCCATAAAGAAAACTGGTGCAGGCGGTATTCACATCCATCGCCGCCGCGTTTTTAGCACCGAGCTTTACCTGAATGCCGGACGCACAGTTCGGCACGTGCTCATCGAACGAGCAGCTGCCGTAGATAATCATGTCAAGCTCGCTCGGCTCCATGCCTGCGCACGCCAGCGCGCGCACAGCGGCCACATGCGCGAGTGTTAGCCCGGATACGTGTGATACGCGACGCTCCTTCATGCCCGTGCGCGACGTAATCCAATCGTCATCGGTGGGCAGGAACGTGGCAAGATCAGCATTGGTCAAAACGGCGGGCGGCAAACATTTACCCCATCCTGCAAGCGCGGCGTGTGTCATGGTATTTTTTAGTTTTAAATGATGAGGCGCTATTGTCGCCGAAAACTGTTGTTTAACGCGTACTGCTTCGTCGCAATCCGCTATCCTTACGCATTAAATAAATTGAGGACGAAAAAAGCATGAAATCCATTTTTATCCGATCATCTTTATTGCACGCAGTTTTGGTGCTCACACTTTTACAAGGATGCGCCGTCATGGCACGAACTGAAGAACCTGCCTTTGAATCGATCAAAAAAGAGGGTGACTTTGAAGTGCGGCAATATCGCGGCTTCATCGTTGCTGAGACGTTTGTCAAAGGCGATATGAATGACGCAGGCAGCGAGGCATTCCGCGCGATTGCCGGCTATATTTTTGGCGGTAACGTTTCGGTCAAAAACGAAGGCAGTGAAAAAATTGCCATGACCGCGCCGGTCACGATGGAAAAAACCACTAGCGAAAAAATCGCCATGACCGCGCCGGTAACGATGGAAAAAAGCGCGGATGAAAACTATCGCGTGCATTTTGTGATGCCTTCTCAATACACGATGCAAACGCTGCCCAAACCCGTGAATCCAAAAGTCACGCTACGTGAAGTCGCCGCACAGAAAATGGCGGTGATTCGATTTTCCGGTTTTAGTACCGATGAAAAAGTGCGCGTTAAAACCGAAGAGTTAACGAGCTGGATTGCGAAGCAAGGATTGAAGATTATCGGCAAGCCGCAATTCGCGCGCTACGATCCACCGATGATGCCGCCGTTTTTGCGGCGTAGTGAAGTGATGATTGCGGTTGAGTAAGTTACGCTCTACACGTGGTGCAAACCCTAGCATTGGCGGGTTTTGGCAGGCATTTATGCGCCGAGATGCCCGCCCGTGCTGGGGTTTGTATATTTTGTTGGCGCTGTGCGTCGCTCTGCTCGGCGCATGTAGCAAGTCGCCCACGCTTGCGCCGTTGGATGCAAACGCGACCGTACTGGCGTTCGGCGATAGCCTCACCTTCGGTACCGGTGCGGCGCCGAATGAATCATATCCGTCGAAATTGCAATCGCTGATTTTGCGCACGGTAATCGCGGCCGGTGTGCCCGGCGAAGTCTCGGCAGACGGCCTCGCGCGATTACCGCAGACACTCGATGAGCATCAACCGAAGCTGCTAATTCTGTGCCACGGCGGTAATGATTTTCTGCGCAGATTAGGCGAGGAGCAAACGAAAAGTAATGTGCACGCGATGGTAAAACTGGCAATGGATAAAGGTATCGCGGTGGTGCTGATCGCGACACCCAAGCCGGGATTGATTGTAAAAACGCCTGAATTTTATAAAGAAATCGCGAGCGAATTTGCGATTCCGTTTGATGATGCGATGCTCAAAAAAGTGCTGACCGATAACGAGCTGAAATCAGACTTGGTTCACCCCAACGCAAAAGGTTATTCGCATATCGCCGAGCAACTTGCGAAGCTGCTTAAACGGTCGGGCGCGACCTAGCGCACCGCAAAAACCGCAATTCAAGTTAAGCGCTCCACTTTAAGCTTTGATGCGTTGGAATAACTCAAAGACACCGAATGAAAACCATCACCCGCGAAACCTACGCCAAACGCATCGAGCGCGTGTTGCACTACATGGTCGATCATCTTGACGATGTTGGTCAAAACGCACTCGATATCCATCGCTTGGCGGAAGAAGCGTTTTTGTCGCCGTATCACTTTCATCGCGTGTATGTGGCGATGATGGGTGAGACCGTAGCGGATACGTTACGCCGTCATCGTCTGCATCGCGCTGCGATCAAACTTAGCGCATCAGCCACCCCGATTGCGTCGCTCGCAAGTGAAGCGGGTTACGGTAGCGCGCAGGCATTCACACGTGCGTTTCGCGAAGCCTATGGCGTGCCACCCGCGCAATATCGTCTGCATGGAAAACTTTCAGCCGCGCTTCAATCCACCTCAACTGAATCTAAATTGAAGGAGCATCCGATGTTTAATTTAAAAGACGTACACATACAAAACCTGCCCGCCATTCCCATCGCCGCCTTGCAGCACAGCGGCGATTTTCAAGCGATTGGCTCCACCTTTGAGCGCTTGATGGTGTGGGCTGCCGGTCAGGGGCTGATGAAGGCTGGAACACGCACGTTCGGCATTTACTACGACGATCCAAAATCAAAACCGGCGGATGAATTGCGCTCTGATGCATGCGTCGAAATCCCGCCTGGTTACAAGCATGATGTATCGAGCCACGCCGAGATTCGCACCGCCAAGACATCAGACGGACGTTGCGCCGTATTTGTGTTCACGGGGCCGTATTCCGAATTGGAAAATCCCTACCGCTGGCTGTACGACACGTGGCTGCCGCAAAGTAATGAGGAGCTGCGCGATCAACCGTGCTTTGAGGAATATTTAAACGATGCACGCAATACCTCACCAGCGGAATTGAAGACGGCGATTTGTGTTCCGTTGAGAGGGGGATTGGGACAATAAATTCGCATGCGGCGCAAATCGCTACGCTCAGTGCGCCCTACGCCTTATCACTGCTTTGCATTCGGCGAAACATGAAAAGGCTATTATCTGCGCGCGTTTTCGAGCATTTATGCTCTGAAGCGCCCGCTGATGCTGGGGTTTGTATTTCAAATAATCACAATCCGTAGTCTTATCTACTCATCTTGCTCACAACCCCGTTCTGACGCCATGCGAGTCACTAAGCGATCATATATCGCAATGGCAATTTCAGGGGTAGCTTTGTCACCAAACAAGGATTGAGCCGAAGCCAAGCAGAGTACCATCGTATCTGTAACAAACGTTATCTCCTTACGAACTGCATGAGGAATTCTGTTACCCCAAATTTCAAGCTTCTGATCTAAAGGATTATCAACTTTCATTTCTACTCCTTAAACAAATTTAAACGCAAACCGCCCCACCTCAAACAATCCTCACACTCAAATTCGGCAACTTATCAATACTGCATTCAATCACATCGCCCTTCACTACCGGCCCGACATTTTCCGGTGTGCCGGAATAAATAATGTCACCTGCTTTCAATTCAAACGCTTCCGACAATTTCGAAATTTGCTCAGCCACGCTCCAGATCATTTGATTCAAATTCGCATTTTGTTTGATCTCGCCGTTTACCTTTAACGATATCGCACCGGCGGTGAAATGCCCAACACTGGCAACAGGATGAATCGGGCCGATGGGTGCGGACATATCGAAGCTTTTGCCGATTTCCCAGGGCTTTTTTTGATCGCCCATACCGCGCTGCAAATCACGGCGAGTCATATCGAGGCCGAGCGCGTAGCCGTAAACCAAATCGAGCGCTTTCTCAATCGGAATATTGCGCCCGCCCTTGCTGAGCGCGGCAACCAGTTCCACTTCGTAATGATAATTTTTGGTGAGCGATGGATAGGGATGATCCATCGTCAAACCAACAGGAATAAATTGAATTGCATCGGTGGGCTTCTGGAAAAAGAACGGTGGCTCGCGCGTAGGATCAGAGCCCATCTCACGTGCGTGCGCGGCGTAATTTCGGCCGATGCAATAAATCCTGCGGACCGGAAAAACATCGCTGGTGCCGACGATGGGCACCGTCACGCTCGCCACTTCAAACACGGTTTTACCGGTGCCGGTCACGCCCGCTCCCTGTGCAGTTGCACATCCGCTCAGCGCAGCCATGGATGCGACACCACCGGCAACGAGTGCATTTCTTCTATCCAAATCAGGGAGATCACTTGCTGGGTTGTTGGTATTTTTCATTGAATGATCTCCTCGATATTTTTAACAATAGTTATTTTTTTGGTTGGTACGCTGCAATCGCCCTGGCAAGATCTTCGTACTCTTCGCACTTCTTGCCGCATATTTTTTCCAGACGGGCGAGATGCTCTTTCGCTTTCTCCGGCTGATTCACTTTCAAATAAGCCACACCAATATATTCATTCGCGCCCTTGTGCTTTGGATCGAGCTTCAGTGCGATGTTGTAGTGCTTAAACGATTCTTCCATCTTGCCCAGATTGCGGCTGGCGTAGCCCAAATAATTATGGGCATCTGCGTTGTCCGACTCACGCGAAACAACTTTGGTAAATGACTTGATCGCCGCCTGCCAATCTTTCGACTGTATCGACTTCTTGCCCGCGACAAAATCCGCATCTTCAGCATTCGCAGCGGGCGTCTCTTCGGTTCCTGCTGCAACTGCAGGTAGGGACGCTCCCGTGAGCCCCGCCACAACTAAGGTCACAAAAATAACTTTCGACAAAATCAGCATATCTACTCTCCGCGTTAATAAAATTGACCACAATCATTCACCCATTGTGCCGCAAAAAATAAAAGGCGCGATCAATTGAGATTGATCGCGCCTTGTTCTTGATGGTGGAAACAATTTAGGGGCTTTCGGCGATTCCTTGCGCTTCAATTTCGCCGAGCTCAAGCATGCGAAGTTTGGAAAGATAGTGGCGATCCACACGCCAATCTTTAATCATGCCCAGCGCGAGCTGAAACTCTTCGTGATGCAAATCGAATAGCGGGCCTAGCGCATATGGCTCGTTGGTTTCGATGGCCCGCGCCAGGCCCGTCAACACCTTAGCGCCAGGCTCATTCGGATTCTTATAAATGTACTTTGCGGCTTTCTTGATCGCGTTCACAGCAAATCTCCAAAAGTATTCGAGACAATAACGGGATGAATAATCTCAGGTGAGCGTTGATTCTGCAATTGTCATATTTCTGACATAAATACTTGGACTCGGACCAGCAATTCTAAGGTGTTCTTGTGCGCACCGCGATAGGCACATTGCACAATTCAATATGCCCGGCAGGCACCTTGTACCAATCGCCCCCACGATTGCGCAGTGCTTCTACCATTGCGGTGAACGTGGGCGTATCGGTGCGAATGATTTCTAACGGCGTGCGCTCCGCTTCTGGAGTATCGGCAGCAACGCGCATCGATTTGATCGGCACATTTTGCTCGGGTTTCTCATAAAACCCCAGCGGCCCGGTGCCGCGCGGCAGCACCGTTAACAGCGACATGCCCTGCACCACACGCCCCACCAGCGTGATGTTTCTGTCCAAATGACGCGGTGCATGACCGATGACCACATAAAGCTCAGTGCCACCGCCACTGCCCACATCGTTATCGCGACCTACGCCAACAGTGGCGGTGCAATGCGCAAGCCAGGTGTTGGCGGATTTTGCATCGCGCGCTGCATGAAAGCCATTTGAAAATCCCACTTGTTTGGCGTAGCCGTCAATGTCCGGCAAACGCGAAAACGGAATTCCCTTGCTCACCGGAACGCTAAATTCTGGCGGCAGATTCTTCTTTCCTTGTTGCGGCAGTTTCTTTTCGGTGGGGTCGCCCCACTGCACCACGTAATTTTCCTGGACGCGCATGATGACCAAGCCATCGAAATAGCCTTCGCGCACCAGCTTTTTGATGTTTGCTGCGTGCAGCGGCGCAAATTGCGGTGCCAGCTCAACAATCACCCGCCCGTTGTTCAGCTCCAAATAAAGCGTGTTGTCGTGATCAATCGGGCGCCAGTCAGAAGGCTTGGAAGACTTGATCAAATCTTGATAGCTTGGTGCCGATTTGGCGGTAGGCGCTGCTTTCTGGGCGAAAACATTATTGGCACCTAGCGCTGCTAAAAAAAACAGTGATGCAATGAATCGATGTAATGTTGTCATTTTTTCTTCCGTTGCCTGCGCCCAAGTTGTAGAAAATCGAAATTTGATTAAACCATAGTGCTAAGAAAGCTGAGCATTCAATTGAAAACAGACGAGATTTAATTCGCAAGCCACATCCAATTCAACAAAATCGCGTCACCAAACTGCCACCAAATCGCCACCAAATCGCCACCAAATCGCGACGCAATCCGTATCGATTTTGCAACAAAACCATCGGCCACCCTACTGAAACCTTGTTGATAATTTCAGTTCCGTAATAAACTCGGCGTGGGAATTTCTACACCACCATCAGGGGCTCACTCATGCAAAATAAAACGTTTACGGACTCACAACCCATCATTGACATAAAGCCAAACAGTGGACTGCGCTCAACGCGTACTGCACCGCAATCATTCATTTTTGGCGTGCTGCTTGCAGCTGGTCTGCCCGTAGCTCAAGTGTTTGCACAGCAAGCTGCACCGACAGATTCTGCACCAGCGAAGGCAGTAACCGAAGTCGGCAAGCTCGAAACTGTGACCGTGACCGCCGAGCGGCGCAGTGAGAATATCAAAGACGTACCAAGCTCGATTACCGCAGTGCGTGGTGAAAATCTTGACATTATTAACTCCGGCGGCCAGGACATTCGCATGTTGGCCGGTCGCGTGCCGAGTTTGAATATTGAATCATCATTCGGTCGCGCGTTCCCACGGTTTTATATTCGCGGTTTGGGTAATGGCGATTTTGATTTGAATGCCTCGCAGCCGGTCTCGCTGGTCTATGACGATGTGGTGCAGGAAAACCCGATTCTGAAAGGCTTCCCGGTTTTTGATATTGACCAGATCGAAGTTCTACGCGGGCCGCAGGGCACGCTGTTTGGCCGTAACTCACCGGCAGGCGTGGTGAAATTTGATTCGACCAAACCGCGCTTTGCCAACGAAGGCTACGCCAATATCGGCTTTGGCAGATATAGCACCACCAACATCGAAGGCGCATTGAATGTGGCACCGTCAAAAGAATTTGCCCTGCGCCTCTCGGTGCAATCGCAGAACCGTGAAGACTGGGTGCGCAATACCAATAGCCGCGGCCCGACCAAAGATTTGGAAGGCTATCGCGATAACGCAGTACGTTCGCAAGCTCTATATCAGCCGACCGCCAACTTCAGCGCGTTGTTCAACATCCATCATCGCGACTTGAATGGTTCTGCCCGTGTATTCCGCGCCAACATTATTCAGCCCGGCACGAACAACATCGTGCCCGGATTCGACACCGAAAAAGTATCCATCGATGGTGTGAATTCGCAAGACGTTAAAAACACCGGCGGCAGCGTGCGGCTTAAGTGGCAACTCGACGGCATGACGCTTAATTCCATCACGGGGTACGAAACCGTGAAATCATTCTCACGCGGCGATATCGATGGTGGCTTTGGTGCCGTATTTTTACCCGCCGGCCTAAGCGGCCCAGGCCTGATTCCATTCGCCGCTGAATCCGCTGACGGCCTGCCGAAGCACAAGCAATTCACGCAGGAGCTACGCCTGGAATCAAGCGGCAAGGCTGATCTGAAATGGCTGGCGGGTCTGTATTATTTTAATGAAGACTTGGATATCGACAGCTTTAACTATGATTCGCTGGCACCGGGCAATCCACAAAACGGCTACGCGAATCAGAACCAGAAAAACAAAGCCTACGCCGCATTTGGTTCGGTCAATTTTGCGGTCAGCGATGCGTTTAACGTGCGAGCAGGGCTGCGTTACACGAACGACAAGAAAGATTTTGTCGCGAATCGCTTGGTGGCACCGCCGTTTTCGCCAACCTTTATTGGTCGCCTCACCACCAACACTTCAGCATCTGATGTGAGCTGGGATATTTCGGGCACCTACAAACTATCGAACGAGACCAACGTGTATGCTCGCGTGGCCAAAGGTTTCCGCGCACCGGCAATTCAGGGTCGCTTGCTGTTCGGCGATAGCCTGTCAGTTGCGAATGCCGAGAAAGTAATTTCGACCGAAGCAGGTGTTAAGTCAGATCTGTTTGATCGCCGCGCACGCCTTGCCTTTAACGTGTTTGCGTATGAAGTGAAAGATCAGCAGCTTACCGCTGTCGGTGGCGGTGCCAACTTCAACCGTCTGCTTAACGCCGCGAAAACCAAAGGCAGTGGTGCCGAGCTCGATCTGGAAGCCTACCTGGCTGAAAACTTGCGCATGAGCGTGGGTGGCAGCATTAACGACACCAAGATTCGCGATGGCAAGCTGCGCACGCAAGTGTGTGGATCAGGTTGCACAACCACCGACCCAATCGTCGTACCAGCTGCGCCGTTCACCGCCGCCATCGTTTCAATCGACGGCAATCCACTGCCACAAGCACCGAAATATGTTGGCAATTTCACACTTCGCTACGCGATCCCGGTAGGCAATGGCGAATTCTTTGTCTTCACCGACTGGGCCTATCGCAGCAAGATTAATTTCTTCTTGTACGAGTCGAAGGAGTACACCGGCAAGGCATTGACCGAAGGTGGTTTGCGCGTGGGTTACAAGTGGGCGGATGGCAAATACGAAGCCGCTGTCTATGGCCGCAACATCACCAATCAAATTCGTGTTGTCGGCGGTATCGACTTCAACAATTTGACGGGCTTTATTAACGAGCCACGTTTTTTTGGTGCGCAGTTTAAGGCGAATTTCTAGACAAAAATGCTATCGGGGAAATGCCCCAAACGCTAGCACTGGCGCGGCTTTCCAAGGGATTGGTTAGCCGCGTTTTTTATTGCGAATATGATTCGAACAGCGTCTGCAAATGTTCGGCGAGCTGTTTCACAGGTTCAGCGCGATCAAAAATAGCGCCACGATTTTCGACCAATTTTTTGCGTATGTTTGCGCGCATCGTGGCATCACTTGCCAGCGCAATCGCCGTATCCACATAAGCCGCAGAATCATTCGCGATCAATTCGTTTGCATCCATCATGCGAAGCATCGCTTGCGTTTGCCGACCGCGCATAAATTCGCCAGGCAACGTGACCATGGGTGCCGCCACTGAAAACGCGTCGAGCGAGGTATTACCACCGGACCAATGCAGTGTATCCAGCACCACGTCCGCCAGCGACAACACAGCGCGGAAACTGGCTTCGTTCATGCGCGGTAGAAATTTGATTTGATTGCGTGGTGCGATGCCTCGCGCGGCCATTCCTGTCGCCAAGCGCTGAGAAAATGCTTGTGTAATTGCCGCATGATCACTTTGAAAAAATAACAACACCGCTTTTGCATCGCGCGCCATGATGTCGAAATAGATTGCATCGTTATCAGGATGAATTTTGAACAACGATTGCGGACAGATGTACAAATGACTTTCACCCGGAAGGCTTAGCGATTCTCTGGTGATGTTGGTCGCCACTGCGGGTGGCATTG
The DNA here is from genome assembly GCA_031370625.1 of Burkholderiales bacterium. Classification (GTDB taxonomy): domain Bacteria; phylum Pseudomonadota; class Gammaproteobacteria; order Burkholderiales; family Usitatibacteraceae; genus UKL13-2. The sequence continues at coordinate 9,480 of JANMQR010000427.1, forward strand.
TATAGCGTGTGCCGATGCCAGGCAGCATGAGCAGGCGCTCGGTGTAGTGGTCTGCGGCATGTACAGGCTCCATCCCGGCACATGTAAGGAAGTAATCGATCTCACGGCTGCCGGTCGTCACGGGATGGCCCCAGCCGGCGATTTGTGTTGGTGCCAATCGCATATTGGTCAACCAATAATTTATCGTACCCATACCCACTTCGGGATAAATCACGATATCGGCGGACTGCGCACGAATCAGCTCAGCAACCTGTAGAACGCCGCCGCGCGCGACGATAAATTGGTCACACTGCTGCTGAATTGCCAAACCAAGCGCGTCGGGCTGCCAGCCAGTGTGAATGACGATGCGTTCAAATATTTGGGCGTCAAGATCGGTGATCCAGCGCCGAAAATAATGGCCAACCGTACATTCGCGAAAAAAACTGGAAACAAAAACTATGCGCATGCGTTTTCTGTTGAGATCGCGTTTCGGCGCAGCAACGAAATCTGGACGATGCTCCGCGATCAACGTTCGTAGGAAACCAGCATATTTTTCCTGTAAGTCGCGATCATTCTGCCCTTGATAAGCCAGCAGAAAGTTTGACTGCGCAATCTTCCATACATCTTCGCTGCCACTGCAAACGTCGCGCAAAGCATCCAGCCCGTGGCAAAAACGTTTGCGCCAAAGCAGCAAATCTTCAACGCTGCTATAAATTTGCGGCAACAACAGCAGGCTGCGAATCCGACGTGGAAGTGGTGGCGGAAGTGATGAAGGACTTGTCGTCAACACCGACTGCGCAGCGGCAGTTTCGCCCATTTCAGCCAATACAAAGCCGAGCGTGCTGCTTGCTTGCTCGTTATTCGCATCCAGCGCCAAGGTCTGCTCAAGGCATTGTTTTGCAAGCGGAAATTTAAATGTTTCCGCATATAAATTGCCTAACGCTGCCCACGTGGTAGCTACCCTTCCGTCAATTGCCAACGCGCGCTCAAAACATCGCCCAGCATCGGTGACTGCGCCGGTTGCGCGATGCAAATGCGCAAGCTCTGTCCAAGCAATCACCGCATTTGGTGTCAGCTCAGTTACCCGACCAAATGCTGCGCACGCACCATCTACATCGCCCAACTGACGGCGCACCATGCCTAGATTCAGAAAAGCAGCGGCCAGATTTGGATCACGTTTGATCGCCGCTTCAAATGCGCTCGCAGCGTCTGGCAACATTCGCCGCGCAACGTAAATATTGCCGCGAAGTAAATGAAGTGCGGCAGAATCGTTTGCCGTAGTTCTCGCTAATTGTTCAACCAGCTCTGTTGCACCGACAAAATTACCACTCGCAAATTCGGCCTTGGCAAGATAGAAAGCAGCATCAAGATTTGTAGGATGTAGTGCATGCATCTCACGGGCAAGTTTCAGCGCAGCAGCATGATCGCCACGTGCCATACATTGATCAATTTCTTCGAAGCTCATGCCGCTTGCAGCCGCGCTATGGATTGATGTGTTAATCCATCATGCCAACAGTTTTTTCAATTCACCGCTATCAATCAAGCGCTTCAAATCGTCAGCACCGCCAACCAATGTGCCCTTCACAAACACCATCGGAAAAGTCGGCCAGCCGGTCCATATTTTCAGCGCATTGCGGCGACGCCATGTATTGAAATAGCTGCCGTATTCAAGATATTTGTACGTTACTTTAGCCTCGTCGAGCAATTTGAGTGCGCGTTTCGGCGCTGGATTTTGCGCCATTCCCACGACGACAACCGGGTTTGCGGCAATCGCGGCCTGCACTTCTTTCACAATATCGGCATGATTATTGGCGATGGTGTCGCGTATCGCGGGATGAATACTGGACTCGGCAAGTATGGGGCGCGGCATATTTTTCCTTTAATAAATTCATTCAATACATCGGTGCTTGATCGTCAATAATCAAGCGCTTGTGACGACTCGTGGTTTTGTTTCCGAGGATGCTCAATGCCACCGCCTCCGCGACTTTAATGCCATCAACACCCGCCGACATGATGCCACCCGCATAGCCCGCGCCCTCACCCGCCGGAAACAAGCCGCGCGTATTCACGCTCTGAAAATCATCATCGCGGCGACTGATGCGAATCGGCGAGGAGGTGCGAGTTTCAACACCCGTCAACACCGCATCATGCATCGCGAAACCTTTGATCTGTTTTGCAAATTCAGGCAGCGCCTCGCGCACAGCCTCGATCACGAACGCAGGCACGCACGAGGCAAGGTCTGTCATGTGTACGCCCGGCTTATACGATGGCTCAACACTCGCGAGCGCGGTTGATGCGCGGCCAGCTAAAAAATCACCAACTAATTGCGCCGGCGCAAAATAATTTTCACCACCCGCTTTGAATGCTTGCTCTTCCCAATGGCGTTGGAAATCAATGCCGGCGAGTGGATGGCCTGGATAGTCGCGTTCGGGGGTAATGCCCACCACGATGCCCGCATTCGCATTGCGTTCATTGCGCGAATATTGGCTCATGCCGTTGGTGACCACGCGCCCGACTTCGGAGGTCGCCGCCACCACCGTGCCGCCCGGACACATGCAAAAACTGTACGCGCTACGGCCATTCGCGCAGTGATGCACCAGCTTGTAATCGGCCGCACCCAAAATATCGTTGCGTGCGTTTTCAGCAAATCTGTCGCCAAACCTTGCACGATCAATCAAAGATTGCGGATGCTCGATTCGAAAGCCAATCGAGAACGGTTTTGCTTCGACATAAACCCCGCAGTCATGCAGCGCATAAAATGTATCGCGCGCACTGTGGCCGACTGCCAGCACCACGTGCGTTGCTGCCATACGCTCACCATCATTGAGCACCACACCGCGAATCTGGCGCGATCCGTCAGCGCCAGTTTCAATATCAAAACTCTTCACGCGTTGCTGAAAACGAATTTCGCCACCGAGCGATTCAATTGTCGCGCGCATTTTTTCCACCATCGTCACCAGTTTGAACGTGCCAATGTGCGGCTTGGAGACATACATAATTTCGGCGGGCGCGCCAGCGGTAACGAATTCAGTCAGCACTTTGCGCGTCAAAAAAAATGGATCTTTAATCTGGCTCCACAATTTTCCGTCGGAAAATGTGCCCGCCCCGCCCTCGCCAAACTGCACATTCGATTCCGGGTTCAACACCGATTTGCGCCATAAGCCCCACGTATCTTGCGTGCGTTCGCGCACTGCCTTGCCGCGTTCCAACACGATGGGTTTGAAACCCATCTGTGCGAGTGTGAGTGCAGCAAACAATCCACAAGGCCCCAGCCCGATTACCACCGGACGCGACGGCAAAGTCGCTGGCGCATGAGCGACAAACTTGTATGTGGTGTCGGGCGCGATGCTGACCTTCGCATCACCTTCAAAGCGTTTCAGCAACGCCGCTTCGTTTTTCACTTCAACATCGATGGTGTACACCAGCAGAATTTCGCTTCGCTTGCGGGCATCATAACCACGACGAAAAATCGTGAGATTGATCAGTGCGGGCGCGTCAATTTTCAGGCGTTTTAATACTGCTGCTTGGATCGCGTCAGGCTGATGATCTAGCGGGAGCTTTATTTCGGTGAGGCGAAGCATCGTGATTTAGCTGTAATTTATCCAAGTGTATTTTATCTCGCCAACCGTTGATTCCCGCATTGCCTTTTTATGACGACAAATTGAAATCAGGCAAAATACTAAAATTGACTGCAACAATCGGAAAACACTCCATGAATAATATTGCCTCCATCACCGCGCTCGCACTGCTCATGACGCTCACCGTCACGGCAGATGCGACGGTTTATAAAACTGTCGGGGCGGACGGCAAGGTGATTTATAGCGATCAGCCGCCAGCAGATTCGAAGACGGCTGCCAAGCTGGATATTACCGAACAGCCGTCATCGCCATTGCCCGCATCAGTACTGAAATATCAGGAGCAGCTCGCGAAAAGCGCGGACAAACGGCTGCGCGAGCCAGCACCTGTACGCGCAAACCTAAGCGCGACGCCAACATTATTTAGCGCCGCGTGGTGTGGCTATTGTCGAAAAGCAAAGAGTTATATGTCGATCCACAAAATTGCTTTTCAAGAAATCGATATCGACACTGAATCGGGAGCCCGCGCTTTTTTCGAGGCCGGAGGCGGTTCAGGTGTGCCGATGTTGATCGTGGATGGCCGCGTCACGCGCGGATTTTCAGAATCTTCCTACAATCAAGTATTCGCGAAAGCAATTGCTCGATAAACTAAATGTTGAGGACACCATCATGCCCACCGCCACTTGGAAAAACACCGTTGTTGCCGAAGCGCAGCCGAACGAGCTCGTCACCGTGGAAGGCAATCTTTACTTCCCACTGTCGAGCGTAAAGCCAGAACACATTCGTACCAGCGCACATCAAACTGTGTGCTCATGGAAAGGCACCGCGAGTTATTTCGATGTGGTGGTTGGTGATGAGGTAAATGCAAATGCGGCGTGGTACTACCCAACGCCTAAAGATGCGGCGAAAGAAATCACCGGGCGGGTGGCGTTTTGGAAGGGTGTGTTGGTAAAGTAATTAGCCAAGTAAATGGCTGGAGAGCCAATATCGACGGGCATCTTCAGGCATCATCGATGGTGTGCTGCGCCGCAAATGCCATATACCGCTCGAACGCAATGGTCGCGATTTCGCCTATCGGTAGCTGCCGTGATTCGTAGCGAATGCACGGCGTTACTTTGCCGAAATTGCCAGTATTGAAAATCTCTTTTGCGGTCGTTAATTCTTCTGGTTTCACGCTGCGCTCTTCGACGGCGATATTCACTTCGGCCAAAAGCTTGATCACGCGCGCACGGGTAATTCCCGCGAGAAAAGTACCGTTCGCGATAGGTGTTGTGAGCTTGCCATCTGCGCTCACGAAAAAATATTCGACGTCGCAAATTCAGTGACGTGACCGGCGCTATCGAGCATCACGGCATTATCAAAGCCACGCGCTTTGGCATCTTTTAATGCACGTGTACTGTTGGCATAGAGGCTGGAAGCCTTCGCGTCGGTGGGTGCCATGGATGCATCTGGTCTTCGCAGTGGAGAGAGGCATGCCGAGAAACCGGCTGAGGAATTCTTAAATACGGCTGGCATGGCGGCATCAAACAAGGTGAGCGCAAAACCTGTTTTGCTGACTTCTGGAATCAACAAACCTTCTGTCGCGAATACCAGCGGACGGATATACAGCTCGGCGTCTCTGGGAAAAAGTGCGATGCCTTGTTTGACGAGTGCGATCATTTCAGCAACGGTATGAGGGCACTCCATGCCCAATTTCTCGGCGGATGAAATCACACGCGTCAGATGCAAATCAAGGTCAGGCGTGAGGCCGCGAATGGATCGTGCGCCATCAAACACGGACGAACCCAGCCATACGCTGTGATCCATCGCGCCAAAAATCGGCGCGTTACCTTCCGACCAAATTCCGTTGATGTAGGTTCGATACATGATTTATTTTTCGCTTTATGTGGTGGCGACATTACCGCAGCCGCGCTTATGAAATCTCAGCGATGAAATGAGGCGATATCCTGCAGCGATTTTCGCTGAATGTCCGGCACACGCACCTCATCAGCGGGATAGCCCACCACCAGCAGCACGAACGGTTTTTCGCTATCGGGGCGGCTCAGAATCTGGTTTAAAAATTTCATCGGACTCGGCGTATGGGTGAGCGTGACCAAGCCAGCGTGGTGAAGTGCCGCAACGAGTAAGCCGGTCGCAAGACCGACAGATTCAACCGGATAATAATTTTTGCGCTTTTCACCGTCCCGACCGATGGAGTGTTTCTGGCTAAAAACGGCGATCAATACCGGTGCTATTTCCAGGAATGGTTTTTCGGCATCTGTACCCAATGGCGCCAGCGCCTGCAACCAATCATCCGGTGCACGGTGGCCGTAGAATTCGCGCTCTTCTTCCTCGGCACCTTCACGGATTTTCTTTTTAAGCGCAACATCTTCAACGACCGAAAAATACCACGGCTGGCGATTGGCTCCGCTGGGTGCTGCGCCCGCGGCACGAACACAAGCTTCGATCACACCAGCGGGAATGGGCCTTGACGAAAAATCACGCACGCTGCGTCGTCGCGACATTTCTGCCTGAAACGCCTCAGCCCGAGCCAGCATTTCTGCTGGCGGATATTCGCGATAACCTGATAGCGGAATGTGTCCAAGTAATTCGCTCACCACTGCTAATCTTTTTTAACCGCCGTATCGCGCACCGTCCTGCGCAATACCTTGCCCACGTTGGTCTTGGGAAGTTCGCTCCAGAATTCAATAATCTTCGGCACTTTATAGCCGGTAAGATTGGCTCGGCAATATTCGAGCACCTTCGGCTTATCCAGCGCTGGATCTTTTTTGACGATCACCACGCGCACCGCTTCGCCCGATTTTTCGTCAGGTGCTGACACCGCGCAAACTTCCAGCACACCCGGACACGCCGCCACCACGTCTTCAACTTCATTCGGATAAACATTGAAGCCGGACACCAAAATCATGTCTTTTTTACGGTCCACAATTTTAAAATATCCATTCGCGTCCATCACGCCAATATCGCCGCTCTTGAACGCGCCATCTTTGGTTGTCACTTTCGCGGTTTCATCCGGACGCTGCCAGTAGCCTTTCATCACCTGCGGGCCGTCGATACAGATTTCGCCGGTGCTGCCCATTGGCAGAATATTCTCGTTGTCATCGCGAATGGTGATTACCGTTGAAGGCAATGGCAAACCAATCGAGCCAGAATATTCAGCCAAGTCAGGCCGATTCGCGCATGCGCCTGGCGAGGTTTCGGTAAGGCCATATGCCTCCACCAGCGCCTTGCCGGTCACGCGTTTCCATTGCTCGGCAACGGTGCGCTGCACCGCCATACCGCCGCCCAAACACAGCTTCGCATTCGAAAAATCGAGCTTCGCAAAATCGGCGTGATTGACCAGCGAATTGAACAATGTATTCACACCAGTGAGCACCGTCCAGCGGCGCGAGGACATGTCTTTGATAAACGCCGCCAAATCGCGCGGGTTGGGAATCAGCACACTCTCGCAGCCGTTTTTCATATAGACCAGGCTCGTCGATAGCGCAAAAATGTGATACAGCGGCAAGGGCTGAATCACCACCTCTTCACGCTCTTTTAAGATGTCTTGCATCCAAGCTGACAAGTGCTCAAGATTGGCAATGATGTTGCGGTGAGTGAGCATGGCACCCTTGGAAACGCCAGTGGTACCGCCGGTGTATTGCAGGAATGCGATGTCGCTGGATTGAATTTTCGGTGCACCGTAATCGGCCCCCGCGCTACTGCCCAGCGAGAGTGCGTTTTTGAGGGTGACGGCACCGGCAATTTTCCAAGGGGGCACCGCTTTTTTCTTGTGTTTGACCACCCAGTTGACGATCAACGATTTGGGAAATCCCAGCAAATCACCAACTTGGCTGGTGATGACCTGCTCAACGTGTGTTTTCGCCACGACCTGCTCAAGCGTGGTACAAAAATTCTCCAGAATCACCACCACTTTCGCGCCCGAATCATGTAGCTGATGCTCAAGCTCGCGCGGCGTATAAAGCGGATTCACATTCACCACCGTGAGGCCTGCTCGCAACACGCCAAACAGCGCCACCGGGTACTGCAAAATATTCGGCAACATGATCGCTACCCGATCACCAACATCAAGCTTCAGCACAATACGCAAATAGCCCGCAAATGCGCGCGTGAGTTTATCAAGCTCGCCGTAGGTGATGGTTTTATCCATGCACGTGAAGGCAGGCGCGTCAGCATATTTTTCACAGCTTTGATTAAATACATCTTTGATTGACGAAAATTTATCCGCGTCGATTTCTGCCGGAACGCCATCCGGATAAGACTCCAGCCATACGTGCGCTACCTTGCTTGATCCAGTTGAGCCAGTTGCGGGTGCGTTCAAAACGGTCTCCTCATTCTGTGCGATTTTTTGTATGATTTTTTGTGCAGGTGCAGCATTTACAGCTCTGCGTTTACGCCAGTTGAAATCTTAACTGAATGTAGGGCGAATGAAAAATGAGGATGAAATTAATCGAATAGTGTGTTTGCTCTAAATGTTGAACATAAAGTACAGGTTCAGCTTCACCCGCAGTGCCCACGATGTCTTTCTTAATAATTTTCGCATCACGTTTTCCTCTTGTGATTTTGGGCCAACGCGACTTTAGTGAACTTTAGTTTTAGCGCAAATTCCCCAACAAACCACCAATTTCCAGGAGCAGAAAAATGGCAAAACGACTCAAAAAAGCAGCCGCAACCGCAAAAGCAGCAAGCGGCGCGATGGGCACCTTAAATCAAATCAGCGAGAAAGTAGCCGCGATGGCATCAAGCCTTTCCGAGCAGCCTTCCGCGAAACAAGTCATGGAATCTGCACAGCAGATCTGGCTGGCGGGTTTGGGTGCGTTTTCAAAAGCGCAAACCGAAGGCCGCAAGGCGTTTGACGGTTTGATCAGCCAAGGCGAAAAACTCGAGCAGCATACCCGTCACGTGGCTGAATCCACCATTGAAACTGCGAAAGAACAAGCCAGTAAAACCATCGGCATGGCCACTGGCAAGTTCGATAAATTGGAACAAGTTTTTGAAGACCGCGTACACAAGTCGTTGAACCGTTTAGGCGTGCTGACCAGCAAAGACGTGGAAGCATTGTCTGGCCAAGTCGCTGATTTATCAGAAGCCGTACGCGGTTTGATTGCGCAAGAAAAACGTGCGCCGACTAAAACCGCCACTAAAACTGCCGCTAAAAAGCCAACAGTCGCGAAGCGCCCGGTTGCCGCCAAGAAAACAATTAAAGCCGCTGTGCGCCCGGTAGTCAAAAAGGCCGCAGCAACAGTCAAGAAAGTGGTTCTCAAGAGCAAATAAGTTCGGCGAATTAAATCCGCATAACGGCCGACGCAAAATACCGCGAAAGCCTATGTCTCCTCCTCGTCCTAATCTATCAGGACGATTCAAGTCCAAACCGTATAGTATTAGGAGAAAGCGCAGGAACCGATGCCTGAGCTACGCACCGGATATTCTATATTTGCAGCACTACAACCCATTGACACTGGTAGAGAGTATTTTTAGTCGCAGCCCTGGCAGTCCGACAAAATCATTGGTGTTGAGTGTCAACAGCACAAAGCTGTGTTCGATAGCCTGTGCAGCTATCCACAGATCATTGTGACGCGGCCGTGGTGACCGGCCAGCCTGCTTGACGGCAGCTGCAAGCACGCCTAATGCTGCAGCCGTGTGCTGAGAGACGCCCAATGTCGGACGACTCTCCACTTGGCGCAAATAGGCCGCTCGCATGGCGCGCTCTGTGGGGTCAGGGCATGATTGCACACCAAAACTTAATTCACCAATCGAAATCGCCGACGTAAACACCGGCATCTCACCCGCAACATCAATGATTGCTTGCCGATCCACTTGGTTGGCGGCAAGCCCCACCCAGATACAGCTATCGAAAATCATGCCCACGGATCACGTACCGCGTCGCCAAAGTCTTCTTTGCTATCCTTGAGCCAAGTGGCAGCTTGCGATATCGTTAGCATAGGCAGCGTAAGCCCCGCAAGCGCCTGTAACGCTGTCATAGTGCGCACCGGCGGTACAATTTGGGCAATCATGGTGTGGTTGCGCTCGATTGCCACCGTCTCCCCCCGGCTGGCAACCCTGTCCAATATCTCTCGGGTATTTCTGGCTAAGTCTGTCGCGCTGATTGTTTGCATTGCTTTAACTCCGCATTGTATGTATCAATACAAATTATACGTCAATACGGTATTGAGCAAGACAGACAGTTTCTCCGTATGCATTGCGCGAGCGCAGCTTTATGGAGCGTGACTTACGGCGCGACCGGCGCAATCGCGAGGATTTTGCCGGTTCCTTTGTCCAAGACGACGGTCATGTCTTCGTTGCGGGCTAGTCGTACGATAAAGCGGGAGGAAGCCTACTTTGGGTTCGTCGAGGGCTTTGGTGGTTAAAAACGCTTTTAGTTTTTCATTATGCGCAGTAATCATTCTTGGCTATTCATCATTCTTGGCTATTCGCGTAACGGCGGCCACAGGCGAGCAGTATGAACCAACGCAAGCACCCACACAGTCTCGCTGGAGATCTCGTACACGATGCGATAACTCTCATGTGGGATTAGCTCTAATGTGCCGAGCACTTTCCCTCTATGCCCCAGCATCGGATGCGAGCCCAATCGGGCAGCAGCATCGCTAAAAAGCAAATCCATGTGTACGGCTGCACGCACATTATCAGCTGCAATGTAGTCCCAGATATCAGCGCGATCTTGTTCTGCTTCTGGCGTCCAAACAACTTTCACGGTTGACGCGCAATGGCAACCCGGCGTGCAGAAAATTCAGCTTCAACCTCTTCATTTGACCGCCCTAAACCCGCGCGCATCGATACACGACTAGCTGCAACCTTGTTTTGCAAAAATTCGTCATAATTCCGTGCCAAGCGCTGGCGCTGCACGAACTCTCGCATTAGCTCTCTGAGCACCTGGGACGCTGGCCTGTGTGCAGCGTCAGCTTCTGCCATGAACTCGGCACGCAACTCAGGTTCCAGCTTCATTGTGAAAACGGCTTCCTTGGACATAGTAAGCGCTCCTGCGAAAAAATATTAACGTAGTATATACGTTTTCATCTTTTTGTATGGACTTTATGTTGACATCGCAATTCATAGACTTCCAGCACAATGCCGCACATTTATGGCGCAACAGGCGCAATCGCGAGGATTTTGCCGGTTTCTTTGTCTAAAATAACGGTCATGTCTTCGTTGCGGTGTAGAGCGGGAGGAAGCCGACTTTGGTTTCTTCGAAACCTTTGGTGGTTAGGAATGCTTTTAGTTTTTCTGCGTTGACGGGATTGGTTTTTTGGATTTGAGAGAAAGGCTTGCTCGCAGTGGCGGCTTATTTGGCTTTGGAATAGGCGACGTAGTATTGGTAGAAGGCGCTAGTGTTGGGAGAAGGCGCGGGAGTCGCTAACCATGCGGGGCTTCGTGATCACTACCGATTGCGGTTATTTACCCAGCGGCAAATAAAGCGTCATTTCAGAATCCACACAAGCCGTAAAACCATAGTGCTCATAAAACGCTTTTGCAGGCGCATCTTTGGCATCAACGATAAGCGCGAACGCGCCAATGAGCTTCTTTGCTTCACGGCATCGCTCGACAGCACAACCCATCAACAATCTACCGATTCCCTTGCCGTGATGGTTCTTGCTACATGCAAGTCGGCCCATACGAAAGCACGGCACAGGGTATCGAGGGAGTTTTTTTCTAAGCTCCTCGCTTAGCACCGATACGTCCACCTGCGCCGCACTCAAACTATAGTAGCCGAGAATTTCTTTTGGGTTTTTCGTGTCAGTCAGCACACGAACAGTCGCCACCCCTTTTTTGCTTTGCTGAACCGCAAATTGCTTCAAATAGTCATCGAGCGCGGGCACGCCACAGCTAAAATTTTTACGGTCATGAATGGCAGGATCAAGCGCGTGCTCTTCAAACACGCTTGACCTTGTGTGCTGCCGTTAGTGCGCGTTTTAGAGGCGCATTGGGCTTGAAGGCACCATTCAACGCGTTTGCAAACGCACGAAAATCTCGCTCCGAAAATGTTGCCCGCGCCTCTCGATCCAGTAACTCTTTTGCTTTTTCTTTCGCCGCCGCACGAACGAATCCCGCCATTGTTGTGCCCATCAACACAGCAGCGCGCGCCAATATGTCCTTTTCTTCGGCATCAATTTTCAAGTCAAATCGAGCAAGTGTATTCATTCGCAACTCCTATCCAGAGGCAATATTCAGAATACGGCATTATACCGTATAAGCAACGTTACGCAAATATTCTTATTCGCCACCACGGCCAAGCGCAGTTTTACGGCATAGTTTTACGGCGCCACAGGCGCAATCGCGAGGATTTTGCCGGTTTCTTTGTCCGGAACAACGGTCATGTCTTCGTTGCGGGTGTAGAGCGGCAGGAAGCCTACTTTGGATTCGTCGAGGGCTTTGGTGGTTAGAAATGCTTTTAGTTTTTCGGCGGAGGCGGGATTGGTTTTTTGTATTTGCGCGAAGGGCTTGGCTACGGTGGCGACTTCTTTCGCTTTGGACTCGTAGGCGATGTAGTTTTGGGAGAAGGCGCGACCCAACCGCGCGCTATGACGTAAAAATCCTTCAGGTGTGGACTTTAGCAGTCAGTTCAATACCGAGCGCTTTCATCACAGCCAAAGTGGTCTTTAACGTAGGGTTGCCATTCTCGCTGAATGAACGATAAAGTTGTTCGCGGGAAAGCCCGGTTTGCCCTGCGATTTGTGCCATGCCTTTCGCGCGGGCCACCACGCCCAGCGCATGAGCGATATAGGCAGCGTCGCTCGTTTCAAAGGCGGCAGCCATGAACGTTGCCAGCGCTTCGTCACTCGCCAAATCTTCGGCTGGATCATATTGTGTTAATTTTTGAATCATTTCATACACTCCATTCCGCAAGCAGACGTTTGGCTGTTTTGATGTCTTTTGCTTGGGTACTCTTATCACCACCACATAGCAAAACAATGATCGCTCTACCGTGCCTATGGAAATAGATGCGATAGCCAGGGCCAAAATGAATTCTTAGCTCGCTAATGCCCTTACCCACCAACTCCACATCACCTTCGTGTCCATACGCCAGCCTGTCCAATCGGGACGCAATCAAGCCACGTGCTCGCTCATCCTTAAGAGTCAGTCGCCATTTGCGAAAAGTATCAGTTTGTTTAAGCTCAATCACGCCAAATTGTAGTTTATAAACAACTTTCTAGCAACAACAAAGTAAGCAATTCTCGATGACCACTTAAAGGAATTAGTGCGGAGTCCACCGCCATGCGTGCAGACTTATGGCGAGACAGGCGCAATCGCGAGGATTTTGCCGGTTTCTTTGTCTAGGACGATGGTCATGTCTTCGTTGCGGGTGTAGAGCGGGAGGAAGCCGACTTTGGATTCGTCGATGGCTTTGGTGGTGAGGAATGCTTTTAATTTTTCAGCGGCGGCGGGATTGGTTTTTTGGATTTGTGTGAAGGGTTTGGCTGCGGTGGCGGCCTCTTTGGCTTTGGATTCGTAGGCGACGTAGTATTGGGAGAAGGCGCGGGAATCGATGCCGGAATCGAGCATGCGACGGATTTCATCCATGTCGCTCGGTGTTACCATCGCTACGATTTGTGGGCCGGTGAGGGATAAAGCTTTGAAGGCGGCGTCCACTACCTTAGCGCGCTCTTTATCGCTCATGTCTGCCGCGATGACTACATCAAAGCGATCATTGTTAAATACGGTGTAAACAGGTCGAGCTTGGAACATGGTTGATACGCCATAAGCCAACGCCATCACTTGTACGATGGCCACGCACATCAAATCGAATTTGAGCGACTTCTTTTTGGTGTTGAAAATGATTAGCGTAATCAACGGACCCAGCACCACATCAATACCTACAACCAGCATTAAGAGACCGCTACCGCCCATGGCCTGAAAATACGGCACCGGATACCATAGAAAAAACATCGCTGCGACCACAATTGCTGCGATCACAATACTAATTAGAAAGTGCAAGCCAGCCGCTGACCAACGCGAAAATGCGAAGCGAGAACTCGAAAATTTCATCGGTGAGATGGATTGCTCAACTTCCATAAAAATCCTTATTTACTAGCCTCAAATACAGAGAAGGAGAAGGGCTCAAGCTCATGAGCAGCCAGGCGGCTTAAACTGAGGATCTGCAGTAGATGTGCAAATCCAAGACCCGTCACTTGATCGCGCCCAAACAACATTTCGCCCGGTTAATCTCGGGTTTGCGGCGTTCCCAAAATTGGCTTCTATTCTAACTGCGGATGTCATTGGCGATGGATTGATTGTTGGCGAGCCCATGTTTGCAGCAAATGCCCCAGCAACATTTGAGTTTCCTATCAGCATCAGGGTAGAGCCAGTGGGCGCGGGGTCACACTGCCCTTGGATTACTCCCAATACAAATTGGCCATTTGACAAGCACTGTTCGATACCAGTCTTGATAGAGCCAGACTCGCCCATTACGCGGGAAACCTGCGATCTGATTACGTAATTTTGGTAGGCAGAAATTGTTAACGCGGCCAACACACCGATGATGGCAACAACAATCATTAATTCAATAAGCGTGAATCCTGCGGCATCATATTTTGTTTTCAAAACCATCTTGACACGCCTCGCGCAATGAATTACATCTATAAATAAATAGTGCCCACCGAAGTGGGCACTCAAATTTACAATTTATATTCTAACAATTAGATTGGGCAGCCGGCTGGGACATATTTCGCTTGCACATTAACACTATTGCATTGCCAAGTACCGTCGCCGGTACGCGTCCAGCGAATCAATTGGTTAGGAGGATTCGTCAGGGCATTATTCGCGTTATTGCCAAAAGTCGATTCCATGATCAAAGGCACCGGAACCAGAGTCAGACCGCCAGGGAGGCTAGGAAAGCCTACGTTCGTAACGCCCGCAGGTGCCACACCAATAGTGCCACCAGCCATGAGGTTGGACCCAGTAGCACCCAAGTTACATTCAGTTGCCAACGGAGCAGGATTAACGGTCACTACCAATTTGCCGTCGTTCATACATGTTTCGATTGCGGTCTTGATCGCGCCCGATTCACCCATTACACGGTTAACTTGTGACTTGGTTACATACGTCTGATACTGCGGAATAGCAATAGCTGCCAAGATACCGATAATCGCAACAACGATCATCAGTTCGATTAGGGTGAAACCTGCTTGAACTTTCTTCATTTGAATCTCCAGTGTGGTTAATTTGAAATTAGTGTTGCTTTGTTATTCTTGCGAAGACATATATGCAACCGGTGTGCCAAGGGAAAATTTAATGAGGTTTGTTTGGGCCAGGTTGGGTATGGATTTTGAAAACAAATGTTTCAGGGATTTTTATTGTTTTAATTCAGTAGGTTATGGGTGCCAATCGGTTGGGTGATTTTTTGGCATGTGGCATGCGCGCGACGATTAAGTGATGCAGTTCACAATGTTGTTCGGTGGCGACGGTTTTGGAATATTCGCGATACCAGTCCATTTGGCCAAAAACGGACTGCTTAGGGATGTTAAACCGCACTTTGTGACCAATTTCGGCAGGTTGGGGGTGGTTTTGGGCGATGGCGTTAACTGACATTGTCGCTGCACGCTAGACTTGACAGGTGAGCCACGTTAACTGAGCAACGTGAAATTAGTAGCCCACTTCTTTTTGGTGCCGCACGGCCAAGATGGTGATGGTGTCGTCATTGAAACGATATCTAGCCACATAGCCGCTATCACCAAAATCGATCAGCCATTCCCGGTACTCGCCTGGCAGGTCTTCAATCAGCCGACCCGTCTGCGGCTGTAGTCCCAGCACTTGCACTGCTTTCGTAATGGTGTCAGCGGCTCGCTTGGCGGCGAGTGGATTCTTCGGCCTCAAGAATTCCTGTAATCGTTGAAGGTCGCGGATCGCATTTGGTGCAAACCTCACTTGTGGCATGAGGGTGCAGGCAATTCATTGACGCTTCCCCAGCTACTGAGCCACACATCGACCTCAGCAGCGGTCGCGTGTAAACCTGTTTCCTGATATTCGTCCCACGCTTTTATCGTGGCTTGCCGAAAGGCCTCGCGCTTCTCTTCACGCTCCACGTATTGGTTGATCGCTTCGCGCATGACCCAATGGGCAGTGCGTTGGCGCGATTTGGCCAGATTTTCAAGGCGAGCGCGAATATCTGTATCAAGCTTTACGGACACGGTCTTGGCGACGATGAGGGCAGACATGGCAATTTCTCGCTTAGTGTTAACAGGTGTCACCTTAGCATGCTTTAGCTGGTTAATTTGAAGATTTTCACTTTTTTTCTACGAGGGCGGCGACAGCATGATGACGGGTGGTGGAAATTTTTGAACGACCCATAATTGTGCGTGCAAATGATGGACTTCGCTGGGCCGATCAAACTTGTCCCTTCATCTACGGGTTTTGGCACGCTCTTCATGCGCAACGAAAGCGAGGGTTTTGCAGGGAGGACTAATAAGCTTGGTGGGTGGATGAGTGATGATCAAATTTATCAAACCCTAGCATTGGCGGGGCATTTGAAGCAAAAAGTTCTCAAAGCGCGCGCTAGAGCTTGTGTTCTTTATTGCAATAAACAGCAAATCCCTCGCGAGAGCTTTTCGGGATGACAACTTGGGGGCGAGTTTGGTCGCTTAAGGGATAAAGATAAAGCGGCGCGGCAAACCTTACGAAATTTCGAGCGGCCGCTTCGTTGGCTTTATTGGCCCCAAGCGTCGATTGAAGCCGTCAGACGCGGACTGCTACCGTGCGCATACAGAAGTCAAATATCCAACATGTTGGAGTAGAGACGCCTGACCTGCTTCAAGATTAGCGATGCGCCGGATCCCAATCAAATTCCATAAACTAATTATACTACATTTGTGGTTACAAATAGCTGGCTTGGCGCTATGAAAAGCGGATCCCTCGTAAGAGCAACTCAGGATAATAACTTGGGGTGAGCTTGGCGGGTTTGTGATTTAAACCGCCCAATCTTCAACTGCAAGATTCGGTACGTATTTAAAGGCGCGGTCGCTGGTAACTAATACGGCACCGAGCTGTAACGCGTGCGCGGCAATTAATATGTCAATCGGGCCAGGCTGTTTGCCAGGCCGTTTACCAACCCGCACAAGCTCGGCGCGCAGATGTCCATATTGCTGTGACACCTCATGATTCCACGGCAAGACATCGAAATGCAGTAATATTTCTCGCACGAGGCGGTGGAGTTTTTTAGCATCTGGGCGTATGGCAAGTCCAAAACAAATTTCTCCCTCAGTTATGGCTGAAATGCAGAGGGAATTGATGGGTGCCGCTGTTACTTTTTGCGTAACGCCCGGATGATCTTTAACAAGCGCGCTAATAACATTGGTATCAAGCATATAGCGAGTCATTCGCGCCAGCCTTCAAACGGATCGCTACGATGAGCGCCTTGATCTTGGTCGCGGTCGTTTTTATCAAGAAAGTTGTCGGGGATTTCGCCTGCCATTGAAGCTGCTTTGCGCGCGGCAAAAAAGCCATCCCAATTGGGTGGCTTACGCGACAGGATTACATCGCCCGTCTCAGCATCCTGGCGAATGAAAACCTCTTTTGTGTCAAAGCGGAAAGCGGCGGGAAGACGAACGGCCTGGCTGCGTCCGTTAACGAAAATTTTGGCGGTGGTTGTCATGATGAACCCTCAAAAACTAAATGGTATCAATCATGATATATACCATAATTTGCTTCGTCAAGACTGACAGAGTTACTGAATCTTATATACGCAAGGGTTTAACTGACTGTTTGGCGTTTTAGCCGCGTCTCGTTGCAAAGCGAAAAGCAGATCACTCGTAAAAGCGACTCGGGATGACAGCTACTTCAAACGGGCTTTATCGCTACCCGACTGCATCTGGATCATGGCTTTCAATTGCCCGCGCACTTCAGCAATTTCGCGCTGTTGCTGGAGCAGCACTGACCGAAGTTCGTTCTGCTCCTTGACGAGCGTGTTGATTTGGCTTCTGAGTGTGCCAATATCGGTCAGGCGATCCAGAATATCGGTTAAGGTGCTCACGCAGCTTTCCGTAATTTCTCGATCTCACGCATGAACGACTTATGCTCTTTGGAATTGCTGGCAAGGTCGGCGCGGATGGCGTCAATGTGTTCTGCTGCTTTTCGGGATGCTTCATCAAGCAGCTTGAGTTCATCAGTCGTTACACCCAACAGTGCGGCGTCCACCGCGTCGCGTATTACTTCGGCGACTTTACGACCGCTACGCTTCGCGTGTGCAGCCAACGCCTTCTTTTGCGCAGATTCCAAATACACTTGTGTCAAAACCATACTCATTTTTATCACTCCAGCTAGCCGATAAACATATATTACGACATATATCAAGTTGGTGCAAAAATTTATGCCGTAGATTTTCTTTCGCTCGGAACATACCCCGGAATCTTCCCCTCATCCACATAATCAATCTGCTCTGCCTCCAAAAACTGCTCAGCGTATTGAAGGTAAATTTTCTCGCGCACAAAAATATCAAATAAGTCAGGATCAATGTGGCCGTTGAGTTTGAAATTGCCGAGGATTGCGAGCGATTCGCTGAGCGTCTTACCGGTTTTATAGGGGCGATCGCGCGCGGTGAGGGCTTCGAAGATATCGGCGATGCCCATGATGCGGGCGGGAATGCTCATCTGCTCGCGGGTCAGCCCACGCGGATAGCCGCGACCATCCATGCGTTCATGATGACCGCCGGCGTATTCGGGCACGTTTTTCAAATGCCTGGGCCATGGAAGGGCTTCGAGCATTTTTATGGTGGCGTTGATGTGGTTATTAATAATGCCGCGCTCCACCACAGACAAGGTGCCGGAAGGAATGCTGAGGCTTTCGCGCTCGTCGCCGCTTAAAAACGGAGAGAGTTCGCCGCATTCATTTGTAAACGTCTGTGACGCAATCTGATTGATACGCGCCTGATCCCGTTGCAGGGTTTGCTCGTCTCGCCGCTCACCGCCTATATTAATGCGCTGAAGGAAAGTGCGGTCGTCATCGATTTGTTTAAGCGTTGCTTGATACTGCGCTTCAGCCGTGCCTGTATCTCCACCCTCAAGCTTGGCGCGCAAAAATTTAATCTCTGCATCACGTTTCAATATCTCAAAGCGCTGCGCCACAAATTCAATCCGGTCAAAAATAGTTTCGAGCTTGGTCGATTTATCCACCACGTGAACCGGCGTGGTGATTTTGCCGCAATCGTGCAATAGTCCGGCAATTTTGAGCTCGTAACGCTCCCGCTCGGTCATGCTGAATCCCGCCAGCGGGCCGTCTTTTGATTTACTCGCCGCATCCGCGATCATCATCGTCAGTGTCGGCACACGCTCGCAATGCGCGCCGGTGTACGGGGATTTATCGTCAATCGCGGTATTGATCAGTTGAATCAGCGATTCGAACAATACTTCAAGCTGCGTGATGAGCATGCGGTTGGTGAGCGCAATGGCCGCTTGGGAAGCGAGCGATTCGGCCAGGCGCTGATCGTCGCTGGTGAACGCAACAACTTTGCCGGTCTCATCAAGCGCATTCAGCAATTGCAGAACGCCGATAACTTCGCCCTCGTGATCCTTCATCGGGATCGCCAGAAAAGATGTGGATCGATAGCCGGTATTTTTATCAAAATTACGCGTGCCAGAAAAATCGAACCCTTTGGCAACATACGCATCCGCAATATTGACCGATTCGTCGTTATTCGCAGCATAGGTCGAAATCATGGCGTTATTCGCGCTGCCATCCGCATTGCGCAGCGGTAGCGATGGAAACCCAACAGGCAGGCCGCTGGTGCCGCCTAGCTTGATATCAAGCGTGGTATTCAATACGATTTCGAATTTGAGATGGGCATCGATCAGGCGATAAAGCGCTCCGCCATCGGCGTTCGTTATTTTTGTTGCCGCCGTGAGGATCGTCTCCAAAAGGCGATTTATATCTTTTTCTTGACTCAGCGCACTGCCAACTTGGTTAAGAAACTCCAGCGCATCAAGCGCGGTAAATCTGCCTTGCCGGGCGGCTATTTGATGCACACTGCCCTCACCTGTTTCATGTCCGTGACGCCCATCATGACCTTTTCCATACCATCCATTTTCAGCGTGGTCATGCCTTCATTAACGGATGTCACAAACAATTCCGCCACACGCGCATTCTCCTGAATCAGCTTTTTGATCGAATCACTCGCGACCATCAGCTCATGCAGCCCCACCCGCCCTTTGTAGCCAGTGCCCGCGCAAATATCACAGCCTTTGGGGTGATAAAAAGTGAGCTGGCCATCTTGCCCGTAATGCTTCAGCCATGATTCATAGAGCGTCTTGGCTTCAGTTGCCGGATCTTTCATCCAGGGCGCGGTTTGACAAAGATCAGTTGTGTATTCCGTCAAGAAACTTTTCAGCTCATCCGCATCGGGATGATAAGCGACCTTGCATTTACACAGCCGCTTCGCCAATCGCTGCGCCAAAATTCCGATCAACGCATCCGCGAAATTAAACGAATCCATGCCCATGTCGAGCAGCCGCGTAATGGCTTCGGGCGCGGAATTGGTGTGCAGTGTCGCGAATACCAAGTGTCCCGTGAGCGAGGCTTCGATACCGATATGAGTCGTCTCCGCATCACGCATTTCGCCGACCATGATGATGTCCGGATCGGCGCGCAAGAAGGCTTTCATGGTGGTCGCAAAATCACTGACTTTGCGATTGATTTGCACTTGACGCAATCCCTTTTGCGTAATCTCCACCGGATCTTCCGCCGTCCAGATTTTTGTTTCAGGCGTGTTCAGCGTACCGAGAATGGAATGCAGCGTCGTCGTTTTGCCAGAGCCCGTTGGCCCGCAGACAAAGAACAAGCCGTATGGTTTTGAAACCGCCTTCACCAACGCCGCTTTATTCGATTGCGTGAGACCTAATTTATCAAGCGGGATCGGCTCACCCGCCGACAGTATCCGCATGACAATATCTTCAACGCCACCTGCGGTCGGAATGGTCGCGACGCGTAATTCAATATCGAGCGGGCCATATTTCTTGAACTGAATTTTGCCGTCTTGTGGTTTACGCTTTTCGGATATATCCAGATCGCACATAATTTTCAAGCGTGCGATCAGCGAATTTCGATAGTTAGACGGCACCTCAATGTAGTTACTCAGTGTGCCATCTTTACGAAACCGCACGCCAGTCTTGCCCTTTCCCGGCAGCGGCTCAACGTGAATGTCCGATGCGCCTTGATTGTAAGCGTCGACGATAATTTTGTTTACCAACTTCACCAGCTCGTTGTCGGACGCCGCCGTGAGATCATCAGCGCCCGAATCAATTACATCACGCTCGTCATCCAGATTCGATAGCAGATCACCAATATCATCGCCTGCATTGCCGTCGATACCGAAAAACTGGTTTAGTGTTTGCGTGAATTCACGCGCCGTTGTCACGCAATATGCGGGCTTTAATTTTGGAAAAATATTTTCAACCATGCGAGATGACTTCACCCGCTCTGGATCGGTCGCTATGACCAAGACCTGGCCCTTGGTTTCCACAATCGGTAGCCAGCTTGACGACTCGGCGTAATCCCGTTTCAGATTCCGCAACAGCTCAGTCGGTTTTGCGCGATCCGTTTTGAAGGGCTCATAGTCGACACCAAAATATTTGGCGAGCGCGGACCCAAGCGCTGCTGGTGTCACCTGAAATTCATCGATCAGAATATCTTCAATATTTTTGATCTTGCGCCGTGCGGTGCGTGCGGCGAGATCCATTTCGCCAGAGGAAATCACGTTCTCGATAATCAAGTAATCAAACTTCGATTTGATCTGCGCGGGCATATTGTTGCGCACGCGAAATGCAATTGCCAGCGTCTTCGCAATTTCCACCAGCCCTTCTTCGGTCAGTTTCGGAAATGGTGTGCCCGGCAAGTGATTGATGAGCTGAACCACGCCCATCGCGTCGTTAATGCCGTCGCCATCCAGATCACCACCAATAATCGGTGCCACCATCATCTGTTGAGTGCGATAGCCAGTCCGCTCATCAACTGCTTTGAGGAACGTGAGATTGGGCGAATAGCCTTTCAATTCCGCCTCGTCATAGACATCGCGAACGTTCATGAAACGCTTGTTCAATGCGCAGAATCCGGCGACTGAGCTTTCCGAGATCGGCAGTTTAATATCTTTAAATGAATTCAGACCCGACTTCACTTTTGAGACAATTGCCTGATTGTCGTCCGCCAGCACATAGATGGACAGGCGATCCGCGTCAAACAGCTGACAAATATCGCGTGTTACATCGAGCATGATTTCGTCGATATTTGTGGTCGCGTGAATGCGATTCGTAACGGCCTGCAGCTTTTTTGAGAACGCGAGCTTGGTGGACATTTCAGCCACACTGCTCGTGGAGCTGGCGGTTTGTGGAGATTCTATCGCTGCGCTCATGGTTCGCTCACTCTTTTTTTATCGCCAATGTTGACGTGTGAATTTTGAACTGATCCGCGCTGATCCGTGACAATACCGAAGGCAAAATCGGCAAAATCAGAGATGAAATTCGTGACCGTTTTCAAGCATGCGCGGCTTCCAGCGCGCCGCATCGCGTTCGATCTCGCTCATCGTCAGCGTGACTTCGCCTGGCTTAAGATGCGTTACAAACACTTCTACGTCACGGGTCAATTTCCCCAACTCTTCGGCCAACATACTCGGACACAGATGCTTCGACGCAATCGCGATATCGCGCTCTTTGTTGGCGAATGCAGTTTCGATCACCAAATACTTTAAATTCTCCGTGCGGTTAGCGACTGCCCAGAGTGCGTCATTGGTGGTGGTGTCCCCGCTAAATAAAAAGCTGGCTTTGCCGTTATCCACCAAATAGCCGACCGCCGGTACAACGTGGTTTGCGGGCACCGCAGTGAACGTGCGTCCGTTCAGTTTCACAGGCTCGCCAACCCGCAATTCAGTAAAAATCATGAACGGATTTTCTCCATCCGGAATTTGTGAAAAATCGGGCCAAATTTTCCAATTGAAGAGATGATCTTTTAAGACTTGTAACGTCGGCGCAGTCGAATGAACAATAAGTGGCTTGTTGCGCATCCAGCAAACCGTGTCAACCAAAAATGGCAAAAACGCGACGTGATCAAGATGTGAATGCGTGATAAAAACGTGGTCAACTTTGGCGAGCGCCTCAACGCTCATATCGCCCAAGCCAGTTCCCGCGTCGATGAGAATGTCATCATCAACAAGCATAGAGGTGGTACGGAATTTACCGCCGATGCCTCCGCTACACCCTAAAATTTTGATCCGCATGCCGGCCTCGCGCGCTCGCTATGGACAGGGATTGTAGTCGGAGCCGGAACCAAAGTCGCCACACCGTTCGTGGCCGACTAAGTCCTGTACGATTTCGTTACCAACCGCGTCGAAAGCCAATTTATGATGCAAATTGGGTTTCCATGGTAACGCGTTCAGCTCTCCAACAATCCCTAGATGAACTAGATTATCCGACATACCAAAATCTATGTATGTGTCCAAACTCACATCTTGCGCGGGAAATTTTGGTCACGGTTTGTAGAAAAATTCCATCTTCACACCCGCAATCTCGATAGTCGCGTGATCGTGCAACGGCTGGGCCTGGGCACCCATTAGCACACCGTTCAGAATGGGGAACGAGGCACCCTCAACATGGGTCAGAAAAAACCCGGATGGCCTGCGCGTCACCACCGCGACCTGAACGCCAGGCTTACCGATGGTGGTGAGATTCTTTACCAAATCCAGCGTGCGGCCCGCAGCGGCACCAGACAAGACCTGGATGGCGGCTTCTCGTATGTGTGGCACGTGCGGTACGTTTGGCGAGTCTGATGGCGTGGGTGCTGGCGGGCGTGTCACGGTCGTTTCTGGCGACGACGGATGCACGAGCGGTCGCATATTCGTCTGCGTATCGGACATTGATGGTGCTGAGGACTGCACCGGCGCTGACGATGCGGCCGCTGCTGACGCAGACAAAGACCCAGACACCGACCCAGAAACAGGCGGTGGCTTCCGAATAATCATCGTCTTTTCGAAATCCTGCGTGCTTACTTGGGCTGGGGCTTCGCCAAAATACTTTAGTTTGTGCTTGCCAATTTCGATGACGTCATTATTTTGCAGAAAATGCTTTTTGATCGGCTTACCGTTGACCAATGTGCCGTTGGTCGAATTTAAATCTTCGATAAACGAGTCATTCAGAATGGTGATGATGGCTGCGTGCTCGCCAGATACGGCGAGGTTGTCTACTTGAATATCGTTATGCGGCTTGCGGCCCAAAGTGGTTCGCTCTTTCATGAGCGATATCTCTTTTAACACCGTGCCATCAACACTCAAAATCAGTTTAGCCATGGTCTCTACCCTAGTTGATTCGGTTAATTCCTATTTACACGTTTTGCTTGTTCATGCATCTTTCCAACCAGATGCTTTTTCACCGAAAATCGCGCTTTCGCTTTAACCCGAGGCACGAACCTCTCGCCATCGTTGCGTCTAACGAAACCATGACCTGATGCGCGCCCAGAAGGTCGGACGCACCGGAAAACTTTGCACCACTTTAATCAGCATCACCGAAATGTTGTCACGCCCACCGGCATCGTTTGCGGCTTGTACCAGCTGTTGCGCGGTAAGCTCCAAATTTGATCGCAACGCAATCAACGTCATTTGCATCTCATCGTCGTCGATCATGTCGTTCAGACCGTCCGAACACAGCAAATAGATATCGCCTTCCATCACGTCATAAGTGTGGATTTCGGCATCAACTTCGGGATCGATGCCGAGCGCGCGGGTGACCAAATTCTTGTTGTGTGATTGCCGCGCGTCTTCTTTGCTGATCAATCCTGCGTCAATCTGTTCCTGCAACAGCGAATGGTCTCGCGTGAGTTGCTCGAGCACGTCATTTCGCATCCGGTAAAGCCGCGAATCGCCAATGTGCGCAACGCAGACAAAATCATCATAAAACAAACACACCACGAGTGTCGTGCCCATGCCCGCACAATGCGGATCGCGTAGTGCGGCTTCGAAAATGGCGGTGTTCGCAGCCGTGACCTGCTCCTGCAGACGCGTATGCGCAAGCGCCGTTGCCCCACTTCGATCGAGATTCTTCAGCGCGCCCGGGGTCCACGTAGTCGATAGGCCAGACGCAATCAGCGATGTGGCCATGCCACTCGCAACCTCGCCCGCGTTATACCCGCCCATGCCGTCCGCCAGCACCACCACGCCCAACTCTGGGCGTGACTCGACGCAGTCCTCGTTATGCGCTCGTACCCTTCCAGGGTCCGTTGCGCTTACGATTTGCAGGGCATCGTTCAATGCCAAACTGCCCACCTTCTGCTGAATCCCAAAGTATTCTCCCTTACGCTATTTTTTCTAATTTTCATTTTCCAGGCTTCGATTGATCACGATTGCATGCTTCAGAACTCGCAGACCACCTCACTGCGCTCTTGTTGCCAACGTGCGATGTTGTCCCAGTCGTCGAAATGATAACCGAAATGCATTATTTAAGAAATACTTGCAAAATACTATGAATGTCACTGATTTTTCAGCAACTATTGGTTCTAACGCTGCCGCAATTTTCATATGAGCAGATCAATGAGTTGCCGTAGAAAATACATATTCCGCTAATTGTGTCATCAATCCTGTGCCGTGCGCGTGATGGCACGTTTTGCGAGAATCGGGTTTAATACATGAGACAAAGCCATATAAAAATGAGGAGAATGACCGATGGATCGCCCTGCCTTTTTACAAGATGACTTAGACCCGCAAGAGACGCGCGAATGGCTCGATGCCTTGGCTTCCGTGCTCGAAACCGAAGGCCCTGAACGCGCCCATTACCTGCTTGAATCGCTGGTCGATAAAGCAAGACGCTCCGGCTCGAACCTTCCCTACTCTGCCAACACCGCCTACATCAACACCATTCCCCCGCATGCTGAAGACGGCTTGCCGGGCGATCAGGAGATGGAACACAAGCTGCGCTCCATCATTCGCTGGAATGCGATTGCGCTTGTACTGCGTGCGAATAAAGAATCGTCTGAGTTAGGCGGGCACATCGCGAGCTACCAATCGGCTGCGATGTTGTATGACATCGGCTTTGATCATTTCTGGAATGCGCCGTCCAAAGCCCACGGCGGCGACATGATTTTTATGCAGGGCCACTCTGCCCCTGGCGTTTATGCGCGCGCTTTCCTCGAAGGCCGCTTGACCGAAGAGCAGCTCGAAAACTTCCGTCGCGAAGTCGATGGCAAAGGTATTTCCAGCTATCCGCATCCGTGGCTGATGCCCGATTTCTGGCAATTCCCGACGGTGTCGATGGGCTTGGGCCCGATCCAGGCGATTTATCAGGCGCGGTTCATGAAGTATTTGCATAATCGCGGCATCGTCAATACCGAAGGCCGCAAGGTCTGGGCGTTCATGGGCGATGGCGAAATGGACGAGCCGGAATCACTGGGCGCGATTGCACTTGCCTCGCGTGAAGGTTTGGACAATTTGATTTTTGTCGTCAATTGCAACCTGCAACGACTCGACGGCCCGGTGCGCGGAAACGGCAAAATTATTCAGGAACTCGAAGCCGATTTCCGTGGCTCCGGCTGGAATGTGCTGAAAGTAATTTGGGGCCGCTACTGGGATCCATTGTTTGCGAAAGATTCAGAAGGCATCATGTCGCGCCGCATGATGGAAGCGGTGGACGGCGAATATCAAAACTACAAAGCCCGCGATGGCGCGTATGTGCGCAAACATTTTTTCGGCAAATATCCTGAGCTGGAAAAAATGGTTGCCTCGATGTCGGATGAAGATATTTGGCGCTTGAATCGTGGCGGCCATGATCCGTATAAAGTTTATGCGGCGTATTCGCAAGCGGTGAAACACAAGGGCCAACCAACCGTGATTCTCGCCAAGACCATCAAGGGTTACGGCATGGGTAAAGCGGGTGAAGGCCAGAACATCACGCACCAGCAAAAGAAAATGGATTTGGCCTCACTTAAACAATTCCGTGATCGTTTCAATGTGCCAGTGGCCGACGATGTGATCGGCGATATTCCGTTCTACAAACCCGCAGAAAATTCGCCCGAGATTCAATACCTGAAAGCCGCACGCGCCAAACTCGGTGGATCGTTGCCTGTGCGCTTCCCGAATATTCCTGCGCTGAAAGTGCCTGAATTATCGATCTTCGAGCCGCTGCTGAAATCAACCGAAGAGCGCGAGATTTCCACCACGATGGCGTTTGTTCGCGCCTTCACCGCCCTCACTCGCGACAAAGAACTCGGCCCGCGTTTGGTGCCAATTGTCGCTGACGAATCGCGCACGTTCGGCATGGAAGGATTGTTCCGCCAGCTCGGCATTTATTCCTCCGTTGGCCAGCTCTATGAGCCCGTCGATGCGGGTGAGCTGATGTTCTACAAGGAAGATAAAGCCGGCCAGATTTTGCAGGAAGGTATTAACGATGCGGGCGCATTCTGCTCGTGGATGGCGGCGGGCACCAGCTACGCCAACCATGGTCAGCACATGATTCCGTTCTTTATTTTCTATTCCATGTTCGGCTTCCAGCGCGTCGGCGATCTGGCGTGGGCCGCAGGCGATATGCAGGCGCGCGGCTTCCTGCTCGGCGGCACCTCGGGTCGCACCACATTGAATGGTGAAGGCCTGCAGCACGAAGATGGCCACTCGCATTTGATGTCAGCCACGATCCCGAATTGCATCTCGTACGACCCGACATTCAGCTATGAATTAGCGGTCATCATGCACGATGGTTTGAAGCGCATGTACGAAAAAATGGAGCCGATTTATTACTACATTACGGTAATGAATGAGAACTATACCCACCCGGCGATGCCAACGGCTACGGGTGTC
>JANMQR010000045.1:0-2949 GCA_031370625.1 Burkholderiales bacterium
CGCGATTGCAGATGCGCTTGGGGACTTGGGCACGGCTGAGCAAATCAGAGATGTGTTTGTTGGGTTTCAGAAATATCTGTATCAAGAGCGGCGTGAGACTGCCTGAGTCAACCGCAACTAAATCTGAATGATCTCCAATGCCAAGAAAACCAAAAACCAGCATCTTTGAAGATGTAGTTGAGATCGTCGCGAAGATGCCATGGTGGGTAGGCGTGATACTCGCCGTAGTGAGCTATATGGTGTTGCATGTGCTGGCTATACCTGATGCCAACAAACCCACGGATATTCAGCAACTTGGCCAGTACGGTGCGCGCTTGTTGTGGAAAACCTTTGCTTTCTTTATGCAGTTTTTTATTCCGCCATTGTTCCTGTTGGGTGCTGCGCTCTCCGCATGGCGACGACGCAAGCGCGCAGATATATTCAACGGTATCGTTGTCAGCGACGCTGCCGATTCACTCGACGGCATGTCATGGCACGAATTCGAAATGCTGGTGGGTGAGGCATTCCGGCTCGATGGATTTCAGGTTGAAGAGCGTGCTACTGGAGGCGCTGACGGTGGTGTTGATTTGGTGCTCACGCAGGGAAATGAAAAGTTTTTCGTCCAGTGCAAACAGTGGAAGGCATTCAAGGTTGGCGTGAATGTAGTGCGCGAGTTGTACGGCGTGATGGCTGCTCACGGCGCTGCGGGTGGGTTTACGGTAACTTCCGGCACGTTTACAAAAGACGCCATTGAGTTTGCAGCAGGCCGAAATGTGATTCTGGTCGATGGGCCGATCCTGCTCGATATGATCAAACAAGCAAAGCGCGCGCCTACGACTCAAGGAGTGTTGAGCACAAAAAATGGTTCGCCATTTAGCGCGCCTCAATGCCCGCAATGCGCGAGCAAGATGGTTGAACGAGCCGCTAAACGCGGCACCAATGTTGGCAGTAAATTTTGGGGTTGCTCAAGATATCCCGATTGCAAGGGGACGAGAGCGGTAGAGTAAAACACGCATATCCGAACCCTGGATTCTGGCGATATGGATATAAAGCCTCGTCCAGCTTGCTGTTTCAAGCAAAAATGGCTGTAAACACGCACCAGTGCTAGGGTTTGAATACGCTGTAGAGATTGTTAATAGGGCTACGTTTTGCTGCGATGAGCTAAATTAAAGACGGGTCTAATTTCGTTGGCTCAATTTAAAGAAGTCTTTAACCACGCACGAATAGCGCCGCGCCGCGCCGCACATTCCGCCCATCCCTCAATCGCGGTATCGCAGCGCTATCTCGTTGTCAGTGTGAGGTTCACCACATTCTCCGCAAACGCGTGTCGGTAAATTACGTTCATTGTCGTTTTAATCAGTGATGTCTGATTCAAAAAGATATTGCAGTCAGTGCGACACAACGAACTTTACGGAGTGTGGAATGAAAACAGCGATGAAAACAGCAATGAAACGTAAAACGGGTTTGCAAATTTCGTCCGCGATGGATGCGGGCTTTCTGAAACGCGTCACGGGATTCGCCGCAATGGCATCGTTGGCGTCGCTCGTTTGCGCTTCTGCTGCGGCGTTTGCAGCGACGCCTGGCGATCTCGATCCGGCCTTTGCAGGCAGCGGTTATGTGACGCAGGCGCAGGGCGATTTCGCGCGGGGCAGTGCGGTGATTTCAGACTATAAAAATCGTGTCGTCACGGCTTACAGCGCGATCAACAATGCGGTCGGATCGTTCAACGAATATTCGGTGATGCGTCATCTTGATACGGGTGCGGTTGATACAAGTTTCGGCGTGGGTGGCATTGTTAATTTGCCGTTGCCGTCGAAAGATTTAACGTGCATACCGGAAATGGTGGAAGACGTGAGCACCAATCTGCTGGTGGCGAGTTGCAATGCCGATACGATTTTTGTCTGGCGGCTAAAAAATAGTGGGGCACTCGACACCAGTTATGGCGTCGGCGGTCTTGCGTCGATCACGGTGGGCAATGGTGTTTATCCGGTCATCGGTATCACGCAATTTAGAAATCGCGCGATGATTGCAACGTCATCCATCGCGACGGGGGCGACCCGCGCTCGCTTCACATTGGTGAGGCTCAATAGTGCAGGGGGGCTGGATACTTCACTCGCCGGCACGGGTATCGCGCGCTACGATATTTTGCCCGGCACGCCATCCGAGCTAGGTCGCGCAACCGATGTGAAAATGGATTCGTTGAATCGCATTGTGTTGGGTGGTCGCGTGCGCACAACCGCTGCGCCAAATTACAAATTTGCGCTCGCACGGGTTAGCTGGAGTGGCGCACTTGACGCGACTTTTGGGGCAGCTGGCGTGACCAGTTTTCCGGTGATGACGGGGCAAAATTTTGGTCGCCGCGTCGCGTTCGATCACAAGGCGCGCATCCTGATTAGCGGCACCGTGTGTAATCCAATAGATCCGGTGACGGGCGAACAGCCGTGTTACGCGGGCTTGGCGCGACTGCTGACCAATGGCGCGCTCGACACCAGCTTGAATGGCGGCACTGGTATCACCGCGTTTGGCGGTGGTGGTGGTTCGGCCAATCCCAAGGCAGGCTTCTGCACTGACTACACATTCAATTACGGCCTGACCACGTTTAAAGACCGAATTTATTTGGTCGGCATGTGCGATTTGCAGCCGTTCTCAACCACGCCGGTGTACCCCGGCAGCAGCGTCGCGTATACGCTTAGGCTTGACGCCAATGGTCAGTACGATACAACTTTTGGCTACACGCTCAACGGTTACACCTACTTCGATTTCGGCGCACCTGAGGCGGCATATTTGGGCGTGGCGATTGACAAGACTGCGCAAATTTTAGCGACCGGTAGCAGAAGTAAAACAGTGTCGGATACGGAAGCGTATGGCGAGGCGGTGACAGCGCGGATGGTGCAGTAGCGTTGCGTTTAATTTACGAAGCTGAATAATGTTTCTCGTAAAACCCAACATTGGCGGGCGTCTTAAGGCATT
>JANMQR010000101.1:0-33892 GCA_031370625.1 Burkholderiales bacterium
GAAGGGATTGTTGATCGCGTGCGACTTCGCGCGACGCGGTTGCAGTTAACGTGCGCGGCTTTTTGGTTGCTGCTGGTTTATTCGGCATATAGGATCGTTAGATAAAAGCAGGGTTGCGAGCGGCAGATTTGAAAAATGTTGACACGCAACGTAAGTTGTTTGATATATTGTACAAAACGTGCAAAATACTGCACCGAGAGAATATATCGGATAAGTCATGTTTTAGTGTACACCGGGTGATCTAAAGGTTGTGCACACAATTTTTAACCATCAGGTTTTTTATGAACACCAACGCAAATTTTTACACTCACATCCAAAATGAACTGCAAGCCATCCGCGATGCCGGGCTGTTCAAGGAAGAGCGAATTCTCACTACGCCACAAGGTGCGATGGTGCGCGCTCAAGACGGACGCGAGGTTATCAATTTGTGCGCCAATAATTATCTTGGGCTGTCTGCCCATCCCGCCGTCATGAAGGCGGCCCATCAGGCGCTTGATACCCACGGCTATGGCTTAAGTTCGGTGCGCTTTATTTGTGGCACGCAGGATATTCACAAACAGCTGGAACAACGTCTTTCGACATTTCTGGGGACTGAAGATACGATTCTTTACGCTGCGGCATTTGATGCCAACGGTGGATTGTTCGAACCTCTGCTTAGCGAGCAGGATGCGGTGATCTCGGATGCACTTAATCACGCTTCAATTATCGATGGCATTCGTTTATGCAAGGCAAAGCGTTATCGCTATACGCACAACGATTTGAATGATCTGGAGGTACAGCTGAGCCGCGCGCGTGCTGACGGGGCGCGACACATTTTGGTATTCACCGACGGCGTGTTTTCGATGGACGGCACCGTAGCGCAGCTCGATAAAATTCGCGAGCTTGCAGATCGTTATGACGCGCTGCTGGGAGTGGATGAGTGTCACGCGTCCGGTTTTATGGGGCGCACGGGGCGTGGCACGCACGAGCATTGCGGCATTGTTGGCAAGGTGGACATCATCACTGGCACGCTCGGCAAAGCCCTTGGTGGTGCCAGCGGTGGCTTTACAAGTGGACGTAAAGAGGTGATCGCGCTGCTGCGGCAACGTTCGCGTCCTTATCTGTTCAGCAACACGGTGGCACCCAGCATCGTCGGCGCGTCAATCGCGGTGCTGGATTTGATCGAAGGTTCGACCGCGCTGCGCGACAAACTTGAGGCCAATACAAAATATTTTCGGCGCGAAATTGCTGCGGCGGGTTTTGAAATCAAGCCGGGCGAGCATCCGATTGTGCCGGTGATGGTGTATGACGCGGTCAAGGCCCAAGCATTGTCCAGGCGCCTGCTTGAACTTGGTGTCTATGCAGTGGGATTTTTCTATCCGGTGGTGGCCGCGGGTCAGGCGCGGATTCGCACGCAGATTTCGGCTGTTCACGATATTGAACATCTCAAAAAAGCAGTAAAAGTTTTTGCGCAAGCAGGCCGCGAGCTCGGCATCGTGCAGTAACGTAAAAATTTTATTTGATTGATAGAGGAAGCAATGTCAGCGCCCAAAATTTTAGTGATCGGTGCCAACGGCCAAATCGGTACAGAGCTGGTGGAAGCGCTGGCCGAACGACACGGTGCTGATGCGGTGCTCGCGACCGATCTCGCGCCTTCGTTTGCTCCCCAGGTTCGCGCGTATGGCTCACAGCGGGTGCAATACGAGATGCTGGATTGTCTGGATGCGAATCGGCTTGCCCTAATCGTTAAAGAGCATGGTGTGACGCAAATTTATTTGCTCGCGGCGGCGCTGTCGGCCAAGGGTGAAAAAAATCCAATGTGGGCGTGGGATCTCAATATGCGTTCCCTGCTCAACGTGCTTGAACTCGCGCGCGAGATTAAATTAAATCGCGTTTTTTGGCCAAGCTCTATCGCCGCATTTGGTCCGTCTACGCCTGCAACGATGACGCCGCAAACAACCGTGATGGACCCAACATCCGTCTATGGTTTAAGCAAGCTTGTTGGTGAGCGCTGGTGCGATTGGTATCACGCGAATCATGGCGTGGATGTGCGCAGCCTCCGCTATCCGGGATTGATCAGCTACAAAACACCACCCGGCGGCGGCACCACCGATTACGCGATTGAAGTTTTTCATGCAGCGCGCGAGACCGGTCGCTACACCTGCTTTCTCGATGAACATCAGGCCTTGCCGATGATGTACATGAATGACGCGATTCGCGCGACGGTTCAATTAATGGAAGCGCCCGCCGAAAAAATCCGCGAACGCGGTTCGTATAATTTGGCCGGCATGAGTTTTACGCCAGCGCAGATTGCGGCCAGCATTAAACGGCACTTACCGCATTTCGAGATCAGCTATGCGCCTGATTTTCGCCAGGCGATTGCGGCGTCGTGGCCGATGAGCATTGACGATTCAAAGGCGCGCGCAGATTGGGGATGGCAGCCGCAATTTGATCTGGACACGATGGTGGACGACATGCTTTTGCACATCCCGGCGAAGCGAAAAGTGGCTTAACAAAAAGTAAACCCTAGCATTGGTGTGCAGTTCAAGGCAGTTTTGCTCTACATGCCTCTCCAGTGCTGGGGTTTAGATTTTAGTTATTTTAGATTACACGCCCAAACAAAGATATTTAATCTCCAAATAATCTTCAATCCCGTACTTCGATCCTTCGCGTCCCAGCCCCGATTGCTTCACACCGCCGAAGGGGGCGACTTCGTTCGAGAAAATGCCCGTGTTCACGCCGACCATGCCGGATTCGAGTGCTTCGGCGACCCGAAATACGCGGCTGATATCACGCGCATAAAAATACGATGCCAAACCAAATTCACTGTCGTTGGCTAACGCAATTACGTCTGCTTCGCTCTCGAATTTAATCAACGGTGCCACCGGGCCGAAAGTTTCTTCTTTTGACACCGTCGCACTCTTCGGCACGTTGACGAGCAGCGTGGGTTCGTAAAACAAATCGCCAGCCTTGCTGCGCTTGCCGCCGATGGCAACCGTAGCACCTTTTGCAATTGCGTCGGCCACGTGCGCTTCAACTTTTGCCAGGCCTTGCGCGTCAATCAGCGGGCCAACATTTACACCGCTTTCAGTGCCCACACCCACTTTCAGCGCCGCCACTTTTGCCGTTAGTTTCTCGGCAAATTTATCGTATACGCCCGCCTGCACGTAAATGCGATTCGCTGACACGCACGTCTGCCCCGCGTTGCGATATTTTGAGGCCATCAAGCCGTCGGCGGCTGCATCAAGATCAGCATCATCGAAGACGATGAACGGTGCATTGCCGCCTAATTCGAGTGATAACTTTTTAATCGTCGGCGCGCACTGCTTCATCAAAATTCGGCCGACTTCGGTCGAGCCGGTAAATGACAATTTGCGCACAATTGGATTCGCGCACAGCTCGCCACCGATCGCTTTCGCATCACCCGTGATAACGTTGAAGACGCCTTTGGGCACGCCTGCGCGATGCGCCAGCTCTGCCATCGCAAGCGCGGAAATCGGTGTTTGCTCGGCTGGCTTTAGAACCATCGTGCAGCCCGCCGCCAGCGCGGGCGCGGCTTTGCGGGTAATCATCGCGTTCGGAAAATTCCACGGCGTGATCGCGGCGGTTACGCCAATAGGCTGCTTGATCACGATCAGCCGCTTGTCATTCATATGCGGTGGAATCACGTCACCGTAAATGCGTTTACCCTCTTCGGCAAACCATTCGATAAACGATGCGCCATAAAAAACCTCGCCGCGTGCTTCGGCCAATGGCTTGCCCTGTTCTGTAGTGAGAATCAGCGCGAGATCATCCGCGCTTGCCATCATCAAATCAAACCATTTACGCAGAATCGCCGCGCGAGTTTTCGCGGTCATCGCGCGCCATGCGGGCAGCGCTGCGTTGGCGGCTTCAATGGCACGCGTAGTCTCGGTCGCGCCGCAGTCCGGTACGCTCGCAATGATCGTACCCGTGGCGGGATTATCCACATCAAATCGTTTACCCGAATCTGCATCAATCCACTCGCCGTTGATGTAGCTTTGCGTGCGGAATAGGGTGGGGTCTTTGAGAGGAAGGGGTTGCAAGTCGAGCGGGGCATTCATAGCAGGTACTCTAGAGTGAAAAGAGATGTTGATGTTAACGCGGAATTGATTCAGGCGCGAGCCTGCAGATGTCACAAGCCCGCTTACTTTAATGATTAATTACGCGGCGAGCTTAGCGGAATCCCTCAACGCATCCAACACCAGCGCGGCAACTTTTTCCGACGACGCCGGATTTTGCCCGGTAATTAAATTGCCGTCGCGCACTGCATGGGGCTGCCAGTTGGCGACGCCCTCGAATACGCCGCCGAGTTCGCGAATGCGCGATTCAAGTGTGAATGGAACGATCGCCATCAGTCCGGCAGCCGTCTCTTCAGCGTCAGTGAACGCATTCACTTTTTTGCCAAATAGAATTGATTTGCCGTCGGCGCGTTTGGCGCTCACTAATCCTGCGGGGCCGTGACAAACGGCGGCAACGATTTTATTTGCAGCAGATTGTTTTTCAACTAGCCTTGTGACCGCTGGATCGTGGGGCAAATCCCACATCGTGCCGTGCCCGCCTGGAAAGAAAACGACGTCAAACGCGCCAGCGTCGAGTGCTGCGACCATTGGCGTTGTTTGCACAGCTTTTTGCGCCGCCGCGTCGGCAAGAAATCGTTCAACATGCGGCGAATTTTTCCCCGTTGCCGCCACGCTGGATGGATCAAACGGCACCGCGCCACCGAGCGGTGAGGCAATCGTGACCGCCATTCCTGCATCGATAAATTGATAGTAAGGAACGGCCAATTCCTCCACCCAAATCCCGGTGGGTTTGCCGCTATCGCCCATTTTGTTGTTGGACGTTACGACGATTGCTATCTGTTTGTTGATTGGTTTATTCATTGCGGGGCTCCAAAAATGTGGTTGACTGACTCGACTTACAGCACGCATCCAATGCACCCTAGCCGGGCAACGTTTATGCTTGCTGCAAACCTGAGACCAAATATATTGCGAATTGAAAAGAAGATAAACTGCCTGTAACGCACATCACTCATTACATGGTGTAATAAATGGCCGCAGCAATTGACCCCTTTCAACTCAACAGCATTGCAATATTTTGCAAGGCCGCCGAGCTGGGTAATTTCACCAGCGCGGCCGAGGCGATGGGCGTGACCCCGGCCGCGGTGAGTCGCTCAATTGGTCGCCTGGAAGAGCGGCTTAACGTAAAGCTGTTCGCGCGCACGACTCGTCTTATAAAGCTCACTGATGACGGGCGCGCTTATTTTGAGCAATGTGAACAAGCGCTTGCACAGCTGCAAGAGGCGGAACGAATGGTGACCGGCAATCAGTCGAGTCCCAGCGGGCGATTGCGGGTGAGCGTACCCACGACTTATGGGCATCACCGGATCTTGCCGATGCTGCCCAAATTCATGAAAAAATTTCCGCTCATTGATCTGGATGTCAGCATTTCAAATCGCAATATCGATTTTGTTGAGGAAGGTTTTGATGTGGCGATACGCATGGGGGTGCTGGACGACTCTCGACTGATCGCGCACAAGCTTGAAGACGCTGCGCTGTGCACCTTTGCATCGCCGACCTATTTGAAACGCGCGCCCAAGCTTCGCACCCTCGCAGACCTTCATGCGCATGACTGCATTCAATTCATCATGCCGAGCTCCGGTCGCCCGATTGCGTGGAGTTTTTTTGAAGATAAAGGTGAGACCGATTTGGTGGTGAAGAGCCGAATCCATATTCAAGATGACGTGCTCGGCGGTGTCACCCTCGCCAAAGCAGGCGGCGGTGTGTTCCAAAGCTATCGATTTATCGTCGCGCGGGAATTAGCGTCGGGGGAGCTGGTTGAAGTGCTCAACACGCACGCGGGTCGGGCTCGGCCGTTCAATATTTTGTATCCCCAAAATCGTCATCTTTCTTTGCGCGTACGGGTGTTCGTGGATTTTGTGCGTGAGCATTTTCGCGGGAAATAAATCAGAGGTTCCTTAGTTCCGCGACTGAAAATGCGGCGACTGCAGCCACGCTGATCGCCTTGTTTTGGCCTCAATCGGCGTGTCGTGCGTGATCAGCGAGCAAGTGGTGGCGGGTTGCGCCAGCAGCGTGAGCGTGAAGCGCTTGATCTCATCGCGACGGCATGCGATTGCTTCCACGCTGGTGCCCACGGTATAGCGTTTGATGCGGCGTTCCAGCGATGCCGCTGTCACGCGCAAGCCATCAATCGCGATGATCGAGTCCCCTGCCGATAAACCTGCAAGCTGCGCCGCGCCATGGTCAAATACTTGCACGAGTCGAGCGTCACCGTTTATTTCGCTGCCGATCTTGGCGCCCAGCGCAGGCGTTTTGGCATCGGCACCCGCCGCGCCCGGCACTTGAAATGTCATCGCCACGCCAACATGTTTCAGCAGCGGCGTGAGGTCAATATCATTGGTGCCATAAACCGCGTGCGCAAAAAAATCGTGAAGATCAAGCCCCGTTACGCGCGCAGCAATCTCCTCAATGGCTGCCTCCGGTACGCCAACCCGCGTTTTGCCGAATTCATTCCACAGCGCACGCATGACATCATCGAGCGATTTGGCACCGTTGGTTTTTTCACGAATCGTCAGATCCAGCGCTAGCGCCACTATTGCGCCTTTTTGGTAATAGCTAACAATGGCATTTGGCGCGTTTTCATCCTGACGATAATACTTAATCCATGCGTCGAAACTGGCCTCGGCCACGCTCTGTTTCAAGCGGCCACTTTGTGCCATCACCTTGCCAATATTTTCCGCTTCCACTTCCAGGTATTCCAGTGGCGTAATGATGCCTGCACGGACCAGCACAAGATCATCGTAATAATCTGTAAAGCCTTCGAAAAACCACAGCTGACGTGTGTAGTTTTCGTTCGCCAGATCGTAGTCAACAAATACTTCTGGTTTGATACGTTTCACGTTCCACGAATGAAAATATTCGTGCGATGCCAGCGACAGAAGTTTTCGATAGCCTGTCGTCACCGGTGTTTCGTGCGCCAGCGGTAAATCATCGCGATTAACGATCAGCGCAGTCGAGGCGCGATGCTCCAGCCCGCCGAATCCATCACCCACCACGGCAATTAAAAACCAATATTCAGGGAAAGGAGCGCGCCACGATTCAGGCTCAAAAAAACGAATCTGATATTCGCAAATTTTCTTTAAATCTGCGCACAGCCGATTCATATCCGTGCGATGCACGCCGGTAATCGCGACGTTATGCAAACTGCCGCAGGCCTCAAACGCGGCGTGCGTGAAAGTGCCCATCTCGACCGGGTGATCGATCAATTCGTCATAGTTTGCCGCGTAGAATTTACCAAACGCACGAACTTCAGTACCGAGCATTTCGTTCCACTTCCGTTCGCCCATTCTTCTTTCAACTGGTTGTTCAACGGTTCGTTCAGCCGGTCGTTCAACGCCATTGCTGACAGCACCAGCTCGCGCGCGACGTGGGCTCGTATCGCTTGCTGGCGTGAAGTCGGGTGATCTCGGCGAAAGTGAGGTCGCGATGTGCCATTCGGGATGTTCATCATGCGCAAGGACCTCAACTTCACATGGTTGGCTGCGCATGCCGAGTGGCAATAGAAACACGCTGGTACCGTTAAAAAATCCATGCGTCTCATCCAGGTGCGCGCCCCGCACGCTCAAATCCCAGGCGTAAACGTTATAGGTGAGCGTCAGCGCGCGTGTCGGTGCGGGCAAGGGCGCGCACTGCCATGTCGCCTTGTCGATTTTCGTGATCACAACCGGTTTCCCGTCCGCGCTTGCGCGCAGACTGACGATATTGCGCGCAAATTCACGAATCAAATAGCTGCCAGGGATCCATGTGGGCAACATGAATTTTTGCCCGTCCCGCTCCGGGCGCTGCACAGTCACGGTGACCTCAAAAATATGCGCCGCCAGGTTTTTGGGTGTGATCGTGTAAAGGATGGGGGCTTGCGTTAATGGAGTTGTTGTCGAGGACACGCGGTGCTTCCTTTACAATTTAATGACTATATTCATTATAAGCAGCGCTTTGGATTATCATTCTTGGTCAGGCTTCTATTTCAGGTTTTTATCGTTTCATAACGTTTCTGTTGAAAGGAAATTTATGGTTACCAACACAGTAAGCAATACCTTACGACGATCCAAATCCTTGTTCATTGTTGGCGCAACGGTAATGGCGCTCTCCACTACAACGCTCAGCGCGAAAACACTGCGCTGGGCCAGCGCAGGCGATATCGCCACCCACGATCCGCATGCGCAAAACGAATCATTCAATAACCAGTTTAACGGCCAGATTTATGAGCAGTTGTTAGCCCGCGATCAAACCATGAAGCTGATCGGGAATCTTGCCACTGCCTGGAAGCAAACGTCTCCAACGACTTGGGTCTTTAATCTGCGCAAGGGCGTGAAATGGCATGACGGTTCAAATTTCACGGCTGACGATGTGGTGTTTTCCATTCTGCGCACGCAGGCTGACACGTCCAACATGAAGGTTTACGGTAACGCGCTCGGCAAGCCAAAAAAGATTGATGATTTTACTGTCGAGCTGACCACACCCATTCCGAATCCGGTTTTGCCCGACATGGTGGGCAGCGGCAATATTTACATCATGAGCAAAGCCTGGAGCGAGAAAAACAAGGTTGAAAAGCCACAGGATTTCAAGAATAAGGAAGAAACATTTGCGGTGCGTAATGCGATGGGCACCGGGCCATTTATTTTGGTGTCACGTGAGCCGGATGTAAAAACCGTGCTCAAGAAAAACCCGAATTGGTGGGGCAAGTTTGAAGGCAATGTGACGGACGTGGTCTATCAGCCGATTAAATCGAATAGCACACGAGTGTCGGCATTGCTTTCCAAAGAAGTGGATTTCATCCTCGATCCACCTGTTCAGGACATCGACAAACTAAAGACAGATAAATCATTGAAGGTGTACGAAGGCCGCGAGAATCGCGTCATCTTTATCGGCATGGATCAAGCGCGCGACGAGCTGCTTTATTCAGACGTGAAGGGCAAAAATCCGTTCAAAGACAAACGCGTTCGCATGGCGCTTTATCAATCAACCGATGTGGAAGCGATCAAGCGCAGCGTGATGCGTGGCTTGTCGGTACCGACCGCGATTAATTTATCAGCGCCTAAAGCGGCCGGCATTCCAGATGCAATGGATAAACGTTACCCACTGATTCCCGCAGATGCTGCCAAGAAAATGTTGGCGGATGCAGGCTATCCGAATGGCTTCACCGTAACGCTCGATTGCCCGAATGATCGCTACATCAATGATGAACGGATTTGCGTGGCGCTCGCGGGTATGTGGTCGAAAATTGGCGTTAAAGTGAATGTGGCTGCGATCCCGAAAGCAAATTATTTCCCTAAAGTGCAGAAGCTCGATACCAGCATGTATATGTTGGGCTGGGGCGGGGCAACCACGGACGCGATGTTTACGCTGAAACCTGTTCTGCACAGCCGCAACGATAAGGGCGCAGGCGAATACAACTGGGGCAATTATAAAATCCCTGCGTTGGATGAGCTAATCGATAATGCCGAAGGCGAAACGGATATGAAGAAACGCCAGGAGATGATTAACAAAGCGATGCAGATCCATCATGACGAAATTCTGCATATTCCCTTGCATCTGCAAGTCATCCCATGGGCATCACAGGCAGGCGTGACGGTCATTCACCGCCCCGATAACTGGCTGGAAGTAGCCTGGGTGAAGATGTAACTTCTCGCACCCATTGCTGTCAAGAAAAAAGCCAACGTTTCAGTTGGCTTTTTTCTTGATGATGTGTGGCCACCGTTTTTGTCAGTTCAAGAACGTCGCGCTAAACCATGTCCAACCACCCGCCACCACCACATAGCGCACAAATTTGCCCACGGCAAACATCGTCAGCGATATCCAAATGTTGAATCGTAGCCAACCCGCCGCAACGCAGAGCGCATCGCCAATCAGTGGCACCCAGCTCATCAGCAACGCCCAATGCCCATATTTGTTCAGCCAGTCAATCGCGCGGCCCTTGGTTGTTTTCATGACGCGATTTGGTACCAGTCGGCCCAGTGCATAGGAGGTCATCCCGCCGACGGTATTGCCTAGCGTGGCGACCGCAATGG
Source organism: Burkholderiales bacterium (assembly GCA_031370625.1). Classification (GTDB taxonomy): domain Bacteria; phylum Pseudomonadota; class Gammaproteobacteria; order Burkholderiales; family Usitatibacteraceae; genus UKL13-2. Next base: position 10,085 of record JANMQR010000101.1, read on the forward strand.
CAGTCCAGTAGAGGTCTGGATATTTTGTGAGTAACGCGATCAGGACAACTTCCGAGCCGCCCGGCAGAACAGTAGCGGCCATAAATGCCGCCGCAAATAATCCCCACAGACCCGCGTCCGATGAAAATTCGAACACCGCGTTTACGCGTTGACGAGAAAATCAGTCGGCAACACGGTGCTCGCGGTGAGCTCAGGGCGCGTGCGCAATTCAGAATAATACGGCGTGAAATCGGGCGCGGTCGCGTCGAACAATTCCTTGAAATTCTTGATCACAAAATAGGTTTCCTGGAACGTGTCGATTTTGTACTTGGATTGCATCACGCGCAGCAAATCAAAACGAATCCGGTTCGATTTTTTGCTCTCAATGCAATACGGCAATTCGCCGCCGGATGACAATATTCCCGCGCCATAAGTGCGCAAACCATTCGGCGTCTCAATCAAGCCGAATTCAACGGTGTACCAGTAAAGGCGCGCCAAATAATCAAGCGCATTAAGCCCCTTTGCCTTCACACCGCCCTTGCCGTAGGCTTCAAGATAATCAGCAAACGTTTTGTTGAACAGCAGCGGTACGTGACCGAAGAAATCGTGAAAAATATCGGGCTCAACAATGTAATCAAACTCTGCCGGATCGCGCAGCCAGACGGTCACGGGAAAACGGCAATGGGCGAGGTGATTAAAAAAAACATCGTCTGGTAATAATCCGGGGACGGCCACAATCTGCCAATTGGTTGCGGCTTTTAATTTGGGATTTATCTCGGCAAATTTTGGAATGCCTGCGCTGAAATTCAGTGTCGCCAGCGAATCCAGAAATTCATCGCACGCATAGCGTGGAAGCAGCGCGGATTGGCGCGCATAAAGGCGTTTCCACAGATCGTGTTCATCGTTCGAATACGCCGCCCAATCTTGCTCAACCGTGTAGTCGGCGCGAATGTGTTCGTAGTTGCCGCGAAGCGCGTGATCGGTTTGGCCGGCCATTTTTTAAGTTCCCAGCTTTCTCATGGTTTGCTCAATTGATCCAAAAATAGTGTCGCCATGATGATCAAACATATCAATTGAAATCGATTCACCAAACTTCAGAAATTCCGTTTTTGCTGCACCTAACTCAACTTGTTCCACGAGACGCTTTTCCATGATGCACGCATAACCGGTTGCGACATCATGATTCGATACCGTGCCTGAACCTATCAATGTCCCCGCTTTTAGCTCGCGCGTTTTGGCTGCATGCGCGATAAGATCGAACAGCGAAAAGGTCATATCATCGGCCGCGTTCGGGTTGCCAAACCATTCATTGCGCACATGGCACACCAAACGATAATCAAGCTTGCCCGCACCCTTCTGGTCATTCCAAGCGCCGCCCAATTCATCTGGCGTGACGGCAACAGGCGAGAGCGCATTCAAGCCTTTGCTATTGACAAAGCCGAAGCCCTTCGCGAGTTCAGGTGGGATCAATTTACGAAACGAAATATCGTTAATCAACACCACCAAGCGCACTGCTGCGGATGCTTCGGCTGATGTGGCGCCCATTTTCACATCGCCGATAATGACGCCCACTTCGCCCTCCAGATCCACGCCCCAATCCTCCGACGCAACCACGATGTCATCGCGCGCGCCGAGCATCGAATCGCCGCCACCTTGATACATCAGCGGATCGTGATAGAAGCTATCCGGCACTTTGTCGTTGCGCGCACGGCGCACGCGCTCCACATGCGAGAGATAGGCCGAGCCATCCAGCCATTGATGTGTGCGTGGCAAGGGAGCCGCAATTTTACCTTCGCGGAGCGCCTGCTGAAAATCAAATTCCGACCGCTCGTTGCCGCATTCGAGGCCTTCGTAGGCGTCCACCAATGCACGCTCCAGCGAATGCCAATTTTCCAACGCGTGTTGCATGGTGGGGGCGATATCGCTGATGTCAGAATAGCGTTGCAAATCGCGACTCACGGCGATCAGTGAGCCGTCGCGGCTGGCTGATTTTAACGAAGCAAGTTTCATTTATTTCTTTCCTGTTGTGATGGAGGCGCTGTCAAATCCACGCCATGCGCTATCGTAATCTGGTTGCAATTCCGGCGCTTCCATCGCGAATTTTGTGGGCTCAAAAACATAGCGGCTTTCGAACATGAAGGCCAACGTATTGGCAATGTAGTGAGGGATAAGTTCGGCGGTAGAGGCTTTATCGAACGTCGCTCTATCCGGGCCATGTGCCGAAAAACAATTGTGTAGCGATCCGCCGCCGGGTAAAAATCCTTCCGCTTTCGCGTCGTATGCGCCATGAATTAGGCCCATATATTCGCTCATGATGTTGCGATGAAACCAGGGTGGTCGGAAGGTATTTTCAGCGACCATCCAGCGCGGCGGGAAAATCACGAAATCGATATTCGCGGTGCCAGGCGCATCAGAAGGTGAAGTCAGCACCGTAAAAATAGACGGATCGGGATGATCGAAGCTTACCGTGTTGATCGTATTGAATTTGGCGAGATCGTATTTGTAGGGCGTGTAATTGCCATGCCATGCGACCACATTGAGCGGCGAGCCTTCCATGTCATGCACCCATAAATTGCCGCCAAATTTTGCGACGACTTCGGTGTTGGTTTTGACATCTTCAAACCACGCCACCGGTGCCAAAAAATCACGCGCATTTGCCAAGCCATTCGCACCAATCGGCCCCAGCTCAGGCAGTCGCAATGGCGCGCCATAGTTTTCACAAATGTAGCCGCGGATGGGTTCTGTAATCTCGACACGAAATTTAATCCCGCGCGGAATCACTGCGATTTCGCCGGGTGATATTTCGATGATGCCGAATTCTGTTTTAAGCGTCAGCGAGCCTTGCTGCGGCACGATCAACATTTCGCCGTCAGCGTTATAAAAACAGCGCGTCGTTGATTGATTTGCTGCGTAAATGTGTACTGCCACGCCGCGTTGAAGCCTGGCATCGCCGTTGGCCGCAATCGTCATCAAACCGTCGATAAAATCGGCTGGCTTGGCGGGCGATGCAAATGGATTCCAGCGCAGACGATTCGGCGGTGTGATGACTTCCGCGCAAGGAGCCGTGCGAATCAAACCGTGATCAATTTTCCGATACGGTGAATGTGAAACGGAGGGCTTTAAACGATACTGCCAAGAGCGCAAATTCTCATGACGCGGCGCGGTAAATGCGCTGCCGGAAACCTGTTCGGCATACAAACCAAAGGCCGCGCGCTGCGGTGAATTTTGGCCGTGCGGCAATGCGCCTGCTACGGCTTCGGTTTCGAAGTGATTGCCGAAACCGGATTGATATTGAAGGGTAGAGTTTTTCATCGTGAGTTCGTTTAAACCGTTGCGTCAACGTAGGATGGGTGGAGCGTTTTGTGCGATACCCATCAAGCATTTGAACACCGATGATGGGTATCGCAAAAGCGCTCCACCCATCCTACGAATGCCATATCCAGCTTGCCGTTCAAAGCAAAAATGCTCGAAACACCGCGCCAGTGCTAGCGTTTCAAAGTACACCCCGCGCAATCTGATCCGCTTCAATCGCCTCAAACAAGGCCTTGAAATTTCCTTCACCAAAGCCTTCATTGCCTTTGCGCTGAATAACCTCAAAAAATATTGGGCCGATCACGGTGTCGGTAAAAATTTGCAGCAATTTGTCTTCATTTGATTCTTTATCCAAACCTTCACCGTCGATCAGGATTTTATTTTTCTGCAATCGCGGCAAATCTTCACCGTGATTGACCACTCGCTTATTGACGAGTGAATAGTAAGAATCCGGCGTGTCCAAAAACTTCACACCCTTGGCGCGCAGCGCTTCCACCGTCTCGTAAATATTGGAGCAGGCCAGCGCAATATGCTGAATGCCTTCGCCGTTGTATGCATCCAGATATTCCTGAATCTGCGATTTTTGATCTGATGGTTCGTTAATCGGAATACGAATTTTTCCGCACGGGCTGGTGAGCGCGCGCGAGGTTAATCCGGTTTTCTTGCCTTTGATATCGAAGTAGCGAATCTCACGGAAATTAAACAACTTTGCGTAAAACTCGGCCCATGTGTCCATGCGGCCAATATAAACATTGTGCGTCAGATGATCGACGTATTGCAGGCCTACGCCTTTCGGGTTCTGGTCAGCACCGTCAATCGGCTGAAAATCCACATCGTAAATCGTGCGCGGGCCGTAGCGATCAATCAAATATAAAAGTGAGCCGCCGATGCCTTGAATCGCGGGAATATTTAATTCCATCGGGCCGACCGGGCCGTCATAGGCTTTTGCGCCCAGCGCAATTGCACGTTTAAACGCCGCCGCAGCATCCTTCACGCGAATGCCAAACGCACAGGCAGACGGCCCATGCACCCGCGCGAACGATTGTGCGAAGCTGTCTTTTTCGGCGTTGACGATAAAATTAATATCGCCTTGTTTATAAAGTGTTACGTCTTTCGAGCGATGTTTTGCTACCGCCACAAAGCCCATGCTTTCGAACAAGCGGCCAAGCGCTTTCACATCCGGTGCGGTGTATTCCACAAACTCAAAACCATCGGTGCCCATTGGGTTATCGATGGGATCATTCACCATGCTATTTGCTGAATCCATTTCTTGCTCCTGCTTGTGGATCGTGTTTGAAAATCGGGTCTGTTTTCTTGCGCCGTTTTGCAAACGGACGTGAAATATAAACTTCAACTAAGTGTTTGCTCGGTGATGGCAACTTGCCGGGTTTGCATTCGTCAACCATTCACTGCTGGTAACGTTTTACAGGGTGCAAGTGCGGGGTAGTAACAAGTCTGCTATTTGCATCACCAAACGCTGAAGCGCGCTAGAATGATCCAGGCGCGATTGTTCTGCTAGGCGTGGGAGCCGCGGCGCTTGACGACGACCCACAGGTCGCATCGAAAATGGCTGCGTTGATTGACGTGTTTCTCAAGATGGAGGTGTTTCATGAACCAGAGTTTACTCAAATTTAGCAAAGTATGTTTGATCGGTGCCACAGTTTTATTGAGCAGCTGCGCCACCATGAACGGCCCGGAGCTGCAGCCGCTATCGTTGGACCAGATTGTCGCGCTGGCGAAAGAAGGCAAAGATGCGCCAACGATCATCAACGAAATAAAAATTACTCATACCAGTTACGACATCGCGGCAAGTCAATACGCTAAATTATCACGTGACGGCGTGCCCGACGCGGTGCTGGATTACATGCAGCAAGGCCAATTGAAGATGGCCGAGCTAGGTGGACGACGAGATGGCCGCCGCGAAGCGCGTGAAGATTTGTGGCTTTATGGTCGTGGCTGGGGATGGGGTTACGGCGGCATTTGGGCACCACGGCCGTATGTGATTTATGTGGCGGGCAGACCCTACTCGAAAACTTACTAAAAAGTGAATCAACAAAATATGCGAATGAACCGAAGTTCCAGCGCCATTCGTGCGCGTGTCGTTGCCTTGATGGCTGCTGTGGGCATCACCGCATTATTGTTGGGCTGCGAAGGCACCGTCACCGGCACCAAAGCCCTGACCGTGCCCTTGCAAGCTGAGGTCAGCGGCGGCTTTGCGCCGATCAAAATAACGCTAACGCCGGACATGTCACCAGTCGCGCTCAACTTCCGCGCCGAACAAACATTGGCACCATCGGAGGCCGGAAAATGGAATCGATATTCTGCTGTGCTTTCGCAAAACGGCAACGTCAGAGCCCAAGGTGAATTCAATTTCAACTACACCGGCTCCGGCGATACCTCGCAAGGCTCCACCGAGCAAACACAAACGATGATGATGTTTACGCTCGCAGAGTCAGGTGAATTTGATCTGGCGATCAAACCGATCAAAGCGATTGAAGTAACGGTGAAAAACGCACGCCTGGAAGCCAGAAAAAATATTCAGGTCGCGCGCTAGGGCATGGGTGGCGCGTTTTTTGTGATGTCCATCATCTGCGCGCACCGATGATGGGTATCGCAAAAAACTGCTCCGCCCATCCTACGCAACTATTTTGCCCATGTGGATGCTATTGCTGATTCTGCCCATCACTCGCGCTCATATTGCGTCAATCGAGCCCGATCCTTTGACATCTTTATCGACTTTTTTCGGTGAACCGGCGTAGCGAATTTCACCTGATCCGCGCACGCTGGCATTGAGCTTTTCAGTGGCGTGAACTTCCGCATCGCCCGAGGCGACAACTCTTACATCTACGTCGCGCGCGATCAGTTGGCGGCTGCGCACATCGCCGCTGCCGGAAACCTCTATCGCGACTTTGTCAGCCGTTCCCGCGGCATAAACATCGCCTGAACCCGTGACGGAAATATTGACCTGACCCGCTTTGACGGACGCAAATTTGACATCGCCGGAGCCGCGTACATTTGATTCGAGCAGCCTGGATTCCACTGTGTCGACACTGACATCGCCCGAACCCACGATGCCAATCTTGAATTGATCGGCACGAATCGTATTGAATTTCACATCGCCTGAACCCTCAATCGCGATATCAAGTTTGTCGCTTTTGAGCTGATCGCCATGCACGTCGCCCGAGCCTTTTATTTTGATGCCGTTGAGCGATTTCACGGTCAGGCGAATCTTGATTTCTTTCTTTGTCGAGAAGCCGTGATTTTTGTCGCTTTCAATCAACAGTTCGTTATTCACCACACGCGTGCTCAGCAACGGCAGCAAATTATCGTCAGTGCTGATGGTGAGTGATTCAGCCGCGCCTTGGGTGATCGTCACGTTCGCGGGCAGGGCGAGTGTGAGTTGAGAAAAATTCGCAACCGCGCGCGACTCTTCCTTGATCACGCCGGAGCCCTTGGTTTGGTTGTTGCCGTAACTTACGTTATGGCCAAAATTCCACGTCCATGTCGCCTTTGTTTTGGTGCCCTCACTGGCGAACGCGCTAACGCTGACTATGCCGCACGCTAGTGCAGTAGAAGCTGCGGCGAAGATGAAGCTATGTCGAACCCATCTTGTGCCCATGTCTATTTGGCCTCCCGTGTAAGAAGTGACTAGTGTATGAGCGCAGTTACGCTCAGAAAAGCGTCTGGCGATGGATTGCAGAATTTGAGGTGCGAGATGAAGAAATGCAGTTGAATTGGTCAGCGCAGACGCGAAACGGCATTGACAATTACTTGACTGATTCTGGCCTTCGTTTTCGATATTCCGCTGCTGCCTCAGCCAAGGTTTTACCGCTTTTTTCAACGGTCTCACGTGCTGCGGCGCGTTCTCCGACTTGCAAGGTGCGCAGTAGCCGCTGGTTGGATTTTGTTATCGCTTCACAGCTAAGCATATTTTCGTCGTCAAAACCCTCGAATATTTGTCCGGTTGCCACCGCATATTCGTCTTTATAAAGTTGCAGACGTTCAGCACTCCATCCTATGCGCTCGCCGATTGATTTAGCTATCATCGCTGCGACCAGTGTTTCGTCTTTGTCGGCTATTTTTGTTGCTAGTGCATCGCAGAGCGCAATCCGTGCTTCATCCATTATTTCTTTGCGACCGCAGTAGCTCGCCGCGCTGCTGAGCATCCCAATGCTGGAGGCTGCGCCCGCGCTAAATAGCGTTGCATATACTGTTGTCAGGGTCAAAGGCGGTTGCGCTTGTACTGAGTCAGATTGAACGACTTCTGCGAGCTGAGGGAGGCGCGAGTTGTAGCTTTTTGCATCTGCCGCGCGCTGCAATGCTGCTATGCGTGCCGCACTATCCTTTCGCGACTCGGCTTCACTGGCGGCTGATAGCCACGCCGCTGCATTGTCAGGTTCCATCTGAGCCCATCGCGCATATGAGAGTTTGCCGCACGCGCCGGTCTTGGCACCGAGGCAGGCATACAACGCAGCCGCATACACGTTGGCGTCATTGTTGGCCAGCGCTAGTTTAACCAAAGGCTCAGCATTCGCGGATCGTGCCCGTTGCAGGGCCTCAAAAGGTTTCGAAGCGCAGTCATCTGGATGTTTGCAACCAGGATAATTGAGACGCTCGGATTCCATCGCATCCCAACCGGCCAGATGGGTCATGACATAAAGCCCGAGCGCCTGATCCTGCAATTTCTCGCTCTGTATCAATTTGCGCGTAACTTCCGATAGCGCAAGAGTGGGCTGATTGGAGGTATTTGAAGCGCTAAAACTATTTGATGCCATGTATGCCTCAACCTCAGCTTTAGTGAGGCCGCAAACTTCCGGTGTTTTGCCGCCAACTGGTGAGGCTTCAAGCGGTTCAGCTTTTGCCTGCTTTGTTATTGACGCGGCGTTAGAGCTCGTCTTGGGCTGGTTATTTTCGAGAGGCTGTTTGCCTGATATTGCATCGTTTGTTTTGGTTGCTGGCTGTAACATACTCTGCGCCGCAGTGCTAGTGGCGGCGGCCACTGATGCGCGCTCTCGAAGTGAGCCTACATGCCACATTACCGCCCCGACAACAATTATAAAAAGTACACTGCTGAGCGCCCATTTAAGTTTGTAGCTGTGGCGCGGCGTGGGATTCATGTTGTCGGATTCGCTCACATCGGCAACCGATAAACCAAAAACCCCGTCCGCTCCGCAATCTTGTCGTAGAGTTTCATCGCGGTCGCGTTCGTTTCGTGCGTTTGCCAGTACACGCGCTCGGATTTCGCGATGTTGGCTTGGTCACGCACGGCTTTGATCAGCGCGCGCGCAACACCTTTGCCGCGTGCTGTTTCTATCGTGAAAAGATCTTGCAGATAGCAGCTATGGTTGATCAGTGTGGTGCTGCGATGGAAAAGATAGTGCGTCATGCCCAATAGCGTTCCATCCTGTTCGGCGACCAGTGCGTGAACTGGTTCCGCAGGATCAAAAAACCGTGACCACGTGATTTCGGTAATCTCAGCAGGGAGTGCGGGACGACCGTAGAAGCGGTTGTAGCCATCCCACATCGGTTGCCACTGCGCGCGGTCGCGTTGCTCGATAAATCTTACGGTCAGATTCGTCAACAAGCGTCATCACCCAATTTTGAATTCACTAAAATTCGGCCCGCCTTGCCCTGGTTTTCCGGGTGGGGTGCCTGTTTTGTGGCTTTCCATCATGCCAGCATTGCCCACCAGCAGCGACAAATTGGTGGCGGAATCCGCGTTGAGCATTGCTTCTTCAATCGAAATTTTGCGCGCTTTGATCAGCCGGAAAAGATCTTGCTCAAATGTTTGTGAGCCGGGCGTGAGCGATTGCTCCATCGCTTCTTTAATCTCGCGCACACGGCCTTCGGTGATGAGGTCGGCAATATTTTGCGTGTTCATCAGCACTTCCACCGCAGGTGTGCGCGCGCCCTCGAGGTTCTTCACCAGCCGCTGCGAGATGATGCATTTCAGTGACACACCCAGATCACCGAGTAACACCTCGCGTTGATCCAGCGGGAAGAAATTGATAATCCGATTCAGCGCGTGATAGCTGTTGTTGGCATGAAGCGTGGCCAAACACAAGTGCCCCGACAGCGCATAGGCCATCGCCATTTTCATGGTTTCCACATCGCGAATTTCACCGACCAAAATACAATCCGGTGCCTGACGCATGGCGTTTTTTAGCGCAATCGGAAAGCTCACCGTATCCACACCGACTTCGCGTTGATTGATGATCGATTTTTTGCTTTTGAACAAATATTCAATCGGATCTTCAAACGTCAAAATATGGCCGGCCGATTTTTGATTACGATAATCAATCATCGACGCCAGTGATGTGGATTTGCCCGAACCGGTTGCGCCCACCACCAGCACCAGACCGCGCTTTTCCATGATCACTTGCGACAGCACATTCGGTAGTTGTAATTCCTGCATCGTCGGAATCTCAAGACGAATAAAGCGAACCACGCTGGCGATGGAGCCACGCTGCCAAAATACGTTGATCCGAAAGCTGCCGATACCCTGCATGGCGATTGAGCAGTTGAGCTCTTTCTCGGTTTCGAACGCTTTGATTTGCTCAGGCGTAAGAATGTCGTAAATCAGCGTGCGGATCGCGGGCGGCGTCATGATCTGCGCATTGATCGGTGTGGCGAGGCCATCGATCTTGATGTGCAGCATGGTGCCGGCCGAAATAAAAACGTCCGATGCTGATTTTTCGGCCATCAAGCGGAACAAACGATGCATCAGTTTTTCAGGTGCCTCAAAACTGGGCGCGCTGATTGCGCCCAAGGGCGAAACGCTGGCCGCAGTCGCAGCCGGAAGATTCACGTGGGTTTTTTCTGCGGCCTGTAAATTCGAATCGGTTGCCATATCCGCTCTCCTGAATAAATGTTTTACGTTAAAAACTATGCGCGCAGTAAATCGTTGATGCTCGTTTTAGATCTCGTTTGCGCATCAACTTGTTTCACGATCACGACGCAATACAAACTATATTTTCCATCCGGCGAAGGCAGGCTGCCCGACACCACCACCGAATACGGCGGTACTTTTCCATAGCTTACTTCACCTGTCGCGCGGTTGTATATTTTTGTTGATTGGCCGATAAACACGCCCATTGAAATTACCGAGCCTTCGCCAACGATCACGCCTTCCACCACTTCAGATCGCGCGCCGACAAAACAATTATCTTCAATGATCGTCGGGTTTGCCTGCAACGGTTCCAACACGCCACCAATGCCCACGCCGCCGCTCAAATGCACGTTCTTGCCGATCTGCGCACACGAGCCCACCGTCGCCCATGTGTCCACCATCGCGCCCTCGCCCACGTATGCGCCGATGTTCACATATGACGGCATCAGCACTACATTTTTTGCGATGAATGCACCACGCCGCGCGACCGCAGGCGGCACCACGCGATAGCCGCCTGCCTTGAAATCGGCTTCGGTAAAGTTTGAAAATTTGGTCGGCACTTTATCGAAAAAACGCGGAAATCCTGCGGAAGTCGCATCCGCATTTTCAGCATTCATGACTGCATTGTCATTCAACCGGAACGAGAGCAATACTGCTTTCTTTAGCCATTGATGCGTCACCCACTCGCCATTTATTTTTTCGGCGACACGTAACTCGCCCGAGTCCAGTTTCGCAATCGCGTGCTGCACCGCTTCCACAGTGGCGTTAGTTTTATGCGTGAGCGGATTTAAGTTGGTGCGGTTTTCCCAGAGGGATTCGATGGTGGTTTGCAATTCTTGGAGATTCATATTTTCTTTTCGTGAATGGATTGATTATGTGGTGAGACGTTTGATGAATTTTGTAAACCATGAGTCGCTATCAATTCGCGGTGCGAAAGGTTGCTGGCGAAGACGTGCATTTTCGTTTTGCAGCGCGGACACTTCATCATGCAATGCTTGATGTTTTTGCGATAGCGACACCAGATCGCGATAGATTTTTTTGTAATCATTCATCGCAAATTCTTCGGCATCGCAAAAAGCAGATGTGCCGATGGCTGCATGCTCAATGGTGGCCGCATTCGCACTCGCTAGCAGCAAAAAATATACCGCAGGCAACGGTGCTGCAAGTTGCTGAGGCGCATTTTTGGAAACCGTTATTACATGAGCATCAACGGGCAATAATGCTTGGTAGGCCGCACCAGTGCTAGGGTTTGCTTCTGTTGTTATTAGCGAATAGAAGCCATTACGCTGCGACAACCATCGCGCGTGCTCGAATCGTTTCGCGATCAACGTTGCCAATTCATCGCGATATAGTTCTTTCACATGAAATTCGTTTTGGAAATTTCGCGCATCAGAATATTCCGCTTTATTCGGGGACGAAATAATCAGCAGGCCGTCAACGGTCAACACACGTTTTATTTCATCCAAAAAAGCATCGTGCTCCGTGATGTGCTCAATAGTTTCAAACGACACCACCACATCAAAGGAATGATCGGTAAAGGGAAGTTGGGTGCAGCTTGCCTCAGTAAATTTCAGATTTTTTTGCGTTAAATATTTGGCTGTCGCATGCGTAATCGCGTCGTTTGAAATATCGACGCCACTCACCGCCGAAGCCACTCGCGAAAGCAAGGCGCTGCCGTAGCCCTCGCCGCACGCCACATCCAGCACGCGTTTGTCGGCGACCAAATGCTGAATCGCATGATAGCGATGCCAATGCTCCGCCCACATTTCGCCCGCCTCGTTTGGCAGGAAGCGTTCGCCGGTAAAGGTAAGTTGCTGGTTGGTTGAGATCACTTGTTTGCTTGGTAAACTACTTCAGCCGATGATGGCCTAACGAGAACAATCATTATAAGGTTGCCGCCTTGGTTCCCGCTTCAAGTAATCACAATTTGCGCCGTCTTAGCTTTCTGCCGATTTTAGGGTTGCTGCTGGGTGCCACCGCATGGGGCATTCTCTGGTATCCGTTTCGGGTCATGCAAACCGGCGGACTCGCGGCTCCCGTGGCCACTTTCCTCTGTTACGCGGTGACCGTCGCGGTTGGCGCTGTGATTTTGCGAAAAGTGTGGCGAGAATTTTTGCCGAATCTGAAGTGGCTGATTGCGATTGGCCTTGCCGCAGGCATCACCAATGTTTCCTACCTCGTCGCCGTAATGGAAGCAGAAGTTATTCGCATCGTCTTGTTGTTTTATTTGGCACCCCTGTGGACTGTGCCGCTTGCGCACTGGATGCTAAAAGAGAAATTAACCGCTGCTGGCTACGCGACGGTTGCCGTGGCGATGACCGGCGCGTTTGTCATGCTCTGGCGTCCCGAGCTCGGCCTGCCCGCGCCGCGCAACGCACACGAGTGGCTCGGCTTGGTCGCAGGGGTCGCATTCGCGTTATCGAATGTGCTGGTGAAGCGATGCGTCAGCGCATCGCCCGAAGCCAAATCGCTGGCCGGTGCCATCGGCGTTGCCTTGGTCGCGCTACCGGCGGCCATTTGGCAGGTGCCCAAAATCGTTGAATGGTCCACACTCGCCGCGCCACATATTTTGCTGATATTAGTTATTGGCATCGTGCTGCTCGCCACCAGTGTCGCCCTGCAATATGGCCTCTCAAAAATTTCCGCCAACCGCGCCGCCGTCATCCTGCTATTCGAACTCATCATCGCCGCAATCGCCGCGCATTATCTTGCCGATGAGGTGACGCGAATGCAGGACTGGATTGGCGGCGCGATGATTGTGGGTGCGGGGTTGATTGCGACGTTGGGGGGAAGGCGGGGGCATTAGGGGCAGCTCGCCGAACAACAGCGCTTGTTTCGTCGCCCACGTTGATGTTGAGCCAGCAGCGCTCCGCCCATGATGGTGCTGCATTGAGAGCGTTGGCGAGTATTTGTAGGTCGTAGGTCACGTTGCGAAGCTACGTGACATCGGTCTTCGCATATCAAGATTGTCAGGTAGCTTCGCAACCTGACCTACGATAGCTTTTGGGCGGTCTCATTGAATATTTGTATGCTTCGATAAAACGCATGGACAGCGGCAGTAAAAGGGAAAAGGTGCGAGGTTAATAGAGTGATTTAGCCGCATAGATAAAGCTCAACTCGATCCGTAGTCCATGTTGCAACACCAGCGCCAAAAAAATCAGCATCCTCAGTCCAGACAGGACAGCCAATTGTCATTGCACACGCAATCACGTGCCAATCATCGGCATCACGAATCGCGATGCGTTGAAGTGCTTGCGGCTGCATCGCGGCATATAGTTCGAGGTCGAGGGTTGGACTATGATCGCAAGATTATCCAGAACTTCCATCGCCGCGCTAGAATTTATGCCACGCTTTTTCAACAGCGCGGGCAGATATTTTCGAGCATCAGCATAAGCTGCATCAGGTGCAAAGAACTTAACGTTTGAGACGTTTTCATAGATGAGTTCCCTTACTCGTTTGCCCAGTACAGCCCGAATCAAAATATTTGCATCCAGCACAATTGCTTTATTGCTCATGCGGCTTTTGTTTTCGCTTTTTTGTAATGCATTGCACTTTTACGAGCCACCTTGAAATCAGCCACAATATCTTCAACATCAACGCCTTTAGCAGCAAGCAGTCGATCCAGTGTCTTGCTGGCTTTTTTAAGCGAGGCGAGGTCAGCTTCCGCTTGTCCCTGTGTGGGAATGAAATAGCCGACTGTTTGACCGTGGCGCGTCACGGCAACTGGCTTGCTGGAGGCGATGTACTCCGCCAAGTCTTGCCGAAATTCCCGGATGCCTACTTTCGCTGTTTCCATTTTTTACCCTCATTGCAAGATGTGAATCAATGTGTACACATTTTACATGGAAACGAGAAGAATTATCACCGCTCCTTCGACCCCAACGAACTCAACACATTCGGCGGTGCCGCGAACGTATCCGCGCGCGACACCTCCCAAAAAACTTTGAACACCGGATGTGATGGTTCGCCTGTTAGTAATTCACCATGCTGAACCCATGTGTGCAGCGCGGCCAGCGAGCGGACTTCAGTCGCAGAAACGCGGCGGATGACGTGTTCGGGGCCGAGTTGATCGGGGTGCTTTAAACCCGCAGCAGCGAGTAATTCTTTTAGTGCGACCAAGGTATTTTTGTGGAATTGGAAAACACGTTCGGCTTTGTCAGGCACCACCAGTGCGCGCATGCGTTTCGGGTCTTGTGTGGTCACGCCGGTGGGGCAATGACCGGTGTGGCAGGTCTGCGCTTGCAGGCAGCCGAGTGCGAACATGAAGCCGCGCGCGGCGTTGCAGAAATCAGCACCCATGGCGATGATGCGCGCGATGTCAAAACCGGTAACGATTTTGCCCGATGCGCCGAGCTTGATGCGATCTCGCAAACCCACACCCACGAGTGTGTTGTGGACCAGCATTAGACCCTCGCGCAGGGGTGCGCCGACGTGATCGGTGAATTCCAACGGTGCCGCACCGGTGCCACCTTCGCCGCCATCAACGACAATAAAATCAGGTGTGATATTGGTTTGCAACATCGCTTTCACCATCGCAAATAATTCCCATGGATGGCCGATGGCGAGCTTGATGCCGACAGGTTTGCCGCCGGACAATTCGCGCAGTTTTTTAACAAAGCTGAGTAATTCGAGTGGCGTGGAAAACGCCGAGTGTTTCGCGGGCGACACGCAATCCACGCCCATTGCCACGCCGCGCGCGGCGGAAATCTCCATCGTGACTTTTGCGCCCGGCAAAACACCGCCGTGGCCAGGCTTGGCACCTTGTGACAATTTTATTTCGATCATTTTGACTTGATCGCGCTTCGCATTCTCAGCAAATTTAGCCGCGTCAAATGTGCCATCTGCCGCGCGACAACCGAAGTAGCCAGAGCCCAACTCCCACACGATATCGCCACCGCCGGAACCATTGTTGTCGCCACTGGTTTGCTGCAAATGATATTGCGAAATCGAGCCTTCTCCGGTGTCGTGAAAAAACTTGCCGCGCTTCGCACCTTCATTCAACGCCATGATCGCGTTAGCGGACAATGCGCCAAAACTCATCGCGGAAATGTTGAACACGCTTGCCGAGTAGGGTCGCGTGCAATCGGGTCCGCCGATGGTGAGCCGAAAATCATGGCTTGCAATTTCGGCCGGTGAAATCGAATGATTCATCCATTCGTAATCGGGCCGATAAACATCGAGCTGCGTGCCGAACGGGCGCTTGTCAGCAGCGTGTTTGGCGCGTTGGTACACAATTGAGCGTTGTGCTCGTGAGAACGGCAGCTCTTCGGTATCGGCCTCAATAAAATATTGGCGAATTTCCGGGCGAATGAATTCGAAGAAAAATCGAAAATGCGAAATTACCGGGTAATTGCGACGAATCGCCTGCCGCGTTTGTGAATAATCGACCATGCCCACCGTGCTTAATAGCGCAAACGCAATAGCAGGCCAAAGCCATAGTGGATGCACGAGCGTCAACGCAAAACAAATGGCGGCGAACACCATGCAACCGGCCCACGCCCAATAACGTTGTGGGACGATGGAATCGAACATATTCAGCATGTGGCTCCCCTGTTTGCGTTTTGCGATTTATTTTATTGCGCAGCGAACATTGTAGTGGAGCATCATCAAAATGGAAGGCTCAATAAGGGCGCGGCGTTGCAGCCATTATTGGCTGTTAAGCCCCACTAATGCTAGGGTTTAAATAAAAACGCCGCACTATCAATCGACAGTGCGGCGTTAGTATTTTCAGCTTTCAGCTTTCAGCTTTCAGCTTTCAGCTTTTAGCGTTCAATTTTCAATTATCGATTTTGATATTCGAATCTTTAACGACTTTTCCCCATTTGGCAATCTCAGCGCTGATAAACGCGCCAAATTCTTTTGAACTTTGCGCGCCAACCGTGGCACCCTGCATCGCCCATACTTTTTGCGTCTCAGGATCATTCAACGCTTTCACGGCTTCGGTGTGCATGCGATCTAGAATCGGTTGTGGCGTGCCTTTGATTCCCCACAGCGCGTACCACGTGGTCATGTCGAATGTTTTGTAACCTGATTCAATCATCGTCGGTACATCCGGGAAGGCTGGTGAGCGCTGTGCGGAGGTGACGCCAAGTGCAACTAATTTTCCGCCGCGAATTTGTGGTGACGATGAGCTTAGCGTATCGAACGCCAGATCAACCTGCCCGCCCAGCAAATCCTGCATCATCGGCCCGATGCCTTTGTAGGGTACGTGCACCATGTCGATACCGGCAAGTTTCTTGAACAATTCGCCCGCCACATGATGCGATGCGCCGCTGCCGGCCGAGCCAAAATTCAATTTTCCGGGATTCGCTTTCGCGTATTTCACCAGATCATCCACAGTTTTAAAACCGAGCTTTGGATGTACGACCAGCACGTGCGGCACATAGGCAAATACAGTAATTGGCACAAATGCCTGTTCCAATTTATACGGCTTGTTCGCGTAAAGCGATTCCGCAATCGTGTGATGAATCGCACCCACAAAAAAAGTATAGCCGTCAGCATCTGCACGTGCGGCAGCCGCTGCACCCAGGGTTCCAGCCGCCCCGCCCATGTTTTCGATAATCATGGTCTGGCCCAATGCGGTACCAATTTTTCCGGCCATTGGGCGCGCGAATACATCGGTGCCGCCGCCTGCGGGGAAGGGGTTGATCCAGCGTACTGGTTTGGTTGGCCAGTTGGATGTTTGTGCGGATACGTCGGCGGAGAATAGGAGCGTGAACGGTAACGCCAGCGCGGCAAACAGAGTGGCTGCCGCTATTATCCAGGTGCGGCTCGTTGATGATTGATGCTTCATTACATTCCTCCTACAGGTTTTTAGAAAATGCGAATTTTATGAAATCGGCGCAACCGCTCTTCGACGGTTTATAAGAACGGACGCAAAGGATGTTACGCGGCCATTCTAGCCAATGTCTTTGATTTGGCGCATTCAGCGAGATATTGCATTGCAGCATCCACGCCGCCTTTTTTATGGGGCACGCCTGCGAGTTCGAGCCCCATTTCTACACCGGACAGTGCGCCCATCAGCATCAGGTCATTGAAATCGCCCAAATGGCCAATGCGGAAAACTTTGCCTTTTAATTTCGCCAGTCCCATGCCCAGTGACATATTAAAGTTGTTCAGGACAATCTCGCGAAACCGGTCCGCATCATGCCCCGCAGGTAAGACCACCGCAGTGACGACCGACGAATATTCTGCCGGGTTAGCGCACAAAACTTCAAGCCCCCACGCGCGCACCGCACGGCGCGTCGCCTCAGCGTGGCGATCATGCCGTGCAAATACACTGGCCATGCCTTCCTCGCGCAGCATTTTGATTGCCTCGCGCAAACCATAAAGCAAATTCGTTGCGGGGGTAAACGGAAAATATCCGGTTTTGTTGGCCTCCATCATTTCATCCCATGCCCAATACGCACGCGGCAGCGTCGCTGTTTTACTGGCCGCCAATGCCTTCGGTGAGATCGCATTAAAGCTCAAACCAGGCGGCAGCATCATGCCTTTTTGCGAGCCGCCGATGGTGACATCAACGCCCCATTCATCGTGGCGATAATCGATTGAGCCGAGCGACGAAATGGTGTCTACCATCAGCAGCGCAGGGTGCTTGACTTTATCCATCGCGCGGCGCACAGCGGCCACATTTGAAGTGACGCCGGAGGAGGTTTCGTTATGCACCACACAGACTGCTTTGATCGCGTGTTTCGAATCAGCTACGAGCCGCGCTTCAATTTCATTTGCGTCAATGCCGCGACTCCAATCGCCGCCTAAAAATTCCGGTTTCAAACCGAGCTTCACCGCCATCTTGTGCCAGAGTGCCGCGAAATGGCCGGTCTCGACCATTAACACCGCATCACCGGCGTTCAGCGTATTTACCAGCGCGGCTTCCCATGCACCGGTGCCGGATGCGGGATAGATAATGACCGGATGTACCGTTTGAAAAATCTCTTTGACGCCCTCAAGCACCTCTCGGCCAAGCGCACCAAACTCGGGGCCGCGATGATCAATCACCTGTTGATCAATCGCGCGCAAAATACGATCTGGCACCGCAGAGGGGCCAGGAATTTGCAGGAAATGTCTACCAGCGGGTTTGTGCGTTGAGTTCATCGTGAGCTCCTGAGAAGGGTTTTAATACTAGGCGGAAGTGCAGACAGAATTTTGAATTTTGATTAGCGCATCAATGTTTTTCACGTTCGCGATAAAAATAATCGCAAACACAGCATTCCTTCCGCCATTGTTGTACAACTTTACATCCCATTTTGCGCAAAATTTGCAACACTATTCATACTGGGATTGCTAATCAAAATGGGATTGTCGAGTAGGATCAAGTCTTAACCACTGAGCTGGCTATGAACGCACAACCCATTAACTTTGTTCCAAATTCGCAAATTCGCCAAGTGCGGCATCCGCTCGCCCAGAAGCTCGTGCGCGATGTCGATGGCGAAGTCATGTTCGACGCGCCATCGCGTGGCCGGTACTCGACTGATGCGTCGATTTATCAAATCATGCCGATCGGCGTGGTCGTGCCGCGCACGATGGAGGCCGCGTTGTGCGCGATCCAAATTGCTGCCGAGCAGGGTGTGGCGATATTGCCGCGCGGCGGCGGCACCTCGCAATGCGGGCAGACAGTGGGTGCCGCGCTGATTATTGATAACTCAAAATTTCTGAATTCACTCATCGATTTCAATGCGGAAACAAAGCGCGCCACCGTTCAGCCTGGCATGGTGTTGGATCACCTGAATACGAAATTGAAATCATCCGGGCTCTGGTTCCCGGTCGATGTTTCAACGTCGGCACAAGCGACCATCGGCGGGATGGCAGGCAATAATTCCTGCGGTTCGCGCTCTCTTTTTTACGGCAACATGGTGCATAACGTGGCCGCGATTGAAGCGGTGCTGGCGGATGGCGCGGTGGAAAAGTTTTCCGAGTTGCATGGCGACGTTGACGCTGGCCGCTCGACCCGTTATCGAAATTTACTCACGGGCATTCGCGCTATTTGTGATCGTGAAACAGATGAAATTGCCGCACGTTTTCCGCGCTTGTTGCGGCGTGTGGCGGGCTACAACATCGATATTTTTTCGCCACAAGATCCGCTGAACTATTCAACACCGGTGCCCAATCTTGCGCATCTGCTGGTCGGCTCCGAGGGCACGCTCGCGTATTTCAAATCGCTCGAACTAAAACTGTCGCCGCTGCCAAAACATAAAGTGCTTGGCGTTATAAATTTTCCGACCTTTCATCAATCGATGGAACTCACCCAGCACATCGTAAAGCTTGGTCCGGTTGCGGTGGAGTTGGTAGACCGCACCATGATTGATTTGTCGCGCAGCAATCCCGCGTTTCGCCCGACAATTGATGCCGCACTCATTGATGAACCAGATGCGATTTTACTGGTGGAATTCGCAGGTGACGATCTCGCCACGCTCAAACAAAAACTCGACGATCTGGTTCAGCTCATGGGTGATTTGGGGCTCGCCAATTCGGTCGTGAAAATGACTGACGCCGTTTCGCAAAAAGCGTTGTGGGACGTGCGCAAAGCGGGCCTCAACATCATGATGTCGATGCGTGGCGAAGGCAAGCCAGTAAGCTTTATCGAAGACTGCTGCGTGCCGCTGGAACATTTGGCTGAATACACATCGCGCCTCACCGATGTGTTCACCAAACACGGCACCAAAGGCACGTGGTACGCGCATGCCTCAGTCGGCACGCTGCATGTGCGACCTATTTTGAACATGCGTGCCGACGGTGCCGCCAAGATGCGCGCCATCGCTGAAGAGGCCGCAGAGTTGGTGCGCGAATACAAAGGCACGTACTCGGGCGAGCATGGCGATGGCCTGGTGCGCAGCGAATGGATTGCGCCATTTTTCGGGCCGCGCCTGACCGCGGCGCTGGGTGAGATCAAACAGTTATTTGACCCCAATAATTTAATGAATCCCGGCAAGATTGTGAATCCATCAAAGCAGGATGATCGCTCGCTATTTCGCTTTCAGCCCGGCTACAACACGCAAAAAATCGCAACAGTTTTGGATTGGAAAAACGAAGACGGCTTCGCGGGTGCGGTTGAGATGTGTAACAACAATGGTCACTGCCGCAAGTTCGATGCGGGCACCATGTGTCCCAGCTATCGCGCCACCGGCGATGAGCAGCACCTCACACGCGGGCGCGCCAACACATTGCGACTGGCGATCAGCGGACAACTTGGTGCAGATGGCTTTACGTCGGATGCGGTGAAAGACGCGATGGATTTATGCGTCGGTTGCAAAGGCTGCAAACGTGAATGTCCGACTGGCGTGGACATGGCAAAAATGAAGATTGAATTTTTGCATCACTACAAAAAACAGCATGGCTACACGTGGGCAGACAAGCTCGTTGCGTATCTGCCGCGCTATGCACCGATTGCCTCGAAAGCCGCATGGCTATTGAATCTGCGCGATGTGGTGCCGGGTGCTGCGTGGTTGAGTGAGCGGTTGTTTGGGTTCTCGGCAAAGCGGACGTTGCCGAAATGGTCAGCGCAAACGTTCTTCAGTGGAACGGATTTAACGGCAACAGCCGGCACTGCGAATTTACGCGAGGTCGTATTATTTGCCGACACTTTCAACAATTATTTCGAGCCTGAAAACCTCATCGCCGCGCGTCGCGTACTGGAGGCGGCGGGCTACACGGTTAACATCGCCCAAGTCAAAAATGAATCTCGCCCGCTGTGTTGCGGACGTACTTTTCTGGCTACCGGCATGGTCGACGAAGCCAGGAAAGAAGCGCGTCGCACGATCAATGCGTTAATGCCGTATGTAGAGCGCGGCGTTGCGGTGGTCGGCCTCGAGCCATCATGCTTGCTGACGCTGCGCGATGAATTTATCGCCATGCTTCCAGAGCCCAAAACTGAAAAGCTCGCGGCAAATTCTTTTTTGTTTGAAGAGTTTCTGGTGCGCGAAAAAAACGCGGGCCGCCTCAATTTAAAACTCAATCCAATTGATGGAAAACAGGCGCTACTCCACGGCCATTGCCATCAAAAAGCGTTTGGTGTGATGAGTTCTGTTGAGGAAGTTTTATCGTGGATTCCCGAACTTAACACCGCCACGATTGAATCAAGCTGCTGCGGCATGGCGGGCGCATTTGGGTACGAGGCTGCACATTTTGACGTGTCAATGAAAATGGGTGAATTGTCGCTGTTGCCCAAAGTCAGAAATGCCGATATCGACACGCTCATTGTTGCCGACGGCACCAGTTGTCGTCATCAAATTCATGACGGCGCAAAAAAATATTCGATGCATGTTGCTGTTGTTTTGGCGAGCGCGCTGGCTTGATTTCAACACGCGCGCGCTGAGAAAAAATTGTCACTTGTCTGCTCTGGGCGACACATCTGACGACATGATGTGAGGCGCTGTTCGCCAGTTTGCGTGCCGTTTGATCCATCAACATGACTGCGAAGCATCACTGAGCCTGTATTCAAACTCCAAGCGGGAAGCGGTGTTCAGAGCATTTATGCGTGGAGATCCGCACAGGTAAAGGCGTTAGCGAACCTATCGAGGCGCAATTTTCGCGAATCCCTGTCATAGCGTGGATTCGGCGAGACGGTAAAGCTGCCGTGTAATTTTCTCGTGTGCAGCGAGATATATTTTTTGGTTGAACATCGAATTCCGATTGCAGAAATTTGCGTGTCTCGAATTGACGACAAAGAAAACCGGAACTTTTTTGGAACTGGTTTTTACTGAAGAACGGCCGGTTTATTACTCGTCCGTTCAACGGTGCGCGCCGGGAAATTAATTGGAACTTAGGAAAAGGCCCTTAGTCCGACGACGGTAACGGGAATTGAGGTGAACGCCAATTTGGTCAATAACCTGCAACCGCTATCCGTGACGTATCGTCGCGGCTTTGTCGATTGATCATCCATTGTTGATCGACATTATTTAATTGCATAAACAAGGAGCCTCAACATGAAGACAGTATCCAAGCAGTCACTATCAGCACTTGCTGCCGCACTACTTTTCACCAGTGGCTTTGCCGCAGCACAAGCACAGGTGCCGCAACGTGATGCACCACAACCGATGCCCGCACCGCAGCGTGAGGCACCGCAGGCACCGCAAGCGCAGCCGCAGGGCCAGCCACAGCAGCCCGGTGGCGCAGACACGCAAGGCTATCTGAACACCGAGGCCATGAAAGAAGTTTGTAAAGAGAAGTTCCCAAAAGCGGCTGACAAGATCGACGCCAATTGGAAAAAAGCAGCGGCCGAAGCCCCTCCCGGCATGAAGCAGCAGTCCAGTAGTAAAGAGTACAAAGCTGAGCTGGCCAACAAAGTGAAAGAGCTGAAGTCAGTTGATCCAACACAGCTGCAACCATCGTGCGAGAACATGGCGCGATAGTTTTGCCTTTATGTTGAACTGGTAGTTTGATTTAGGTGAAGTGAATGACGCTGGCATTTCGTGAGAGGTGTCAGCGTTAGTTTTAGATCACAGTATTTTTTTATCGTAATAATCCTAGTCAAGTGTGTCGGTAACTTCCGCGTGAGTGCTCGTCGCCGTTAACGCGAGTGCTGCAAATAAATAGCCATCGCGCATGTATGCTCTTTGTCGACGTTGCTGATCGCTTCGTTCGTCACGAATTCCAGAGCGCTCGCAGAATTCAATGCGTGAATCGCAAAGCGCTATCCCCGCTCAGTAACACTTTTTTCGTCCGTAAAAGTCTGCAAATCCACCGCTGGCGCGGGCTTCCAGCCCTTTGCCCGATGCTCGGCAATCACGGTGGTGAACACACCGCCACGCACCCAAAACTTTGCGGTCAATCGGGCAAATCGTGGCTTGGTTGCTTTCACAATGTCATCCAAAATTTCATTGGTCACTGCCTCATGGAATTTGCCTTCATCGCGGAACGACCAGATGTAGAGCTTCAAACTCTTCAACTCAACGCACAATTTATCGGGAATGTAATCCAGATACAGTGTCGCAAAATCCGGTTGGCCTGTTTTCGGACACAAGCAAGTGAACTCGGGAATCTGCATGTGGATCAAAAAATCACGCTGCGGCGCAGGGCTGAAAAACACCTCCAGTACCTTACTGGCGCTCGCAGTAGGACTGTCGCCCAGCTTGGTCAGATGTGCGGCTCTTTGTTGACTCGTCAAGGACTTAGCTGATTTTGTTGATGTTTTTTCTGTTTTAGGGGGTAGGTTCATGGTGTCCAAAATGGGAATTAGGGGTGCATTAAGTTAGAATTCGTTATTGTATTTCATCAAACCCGCCATGCTCGTGCTTAAAGAAGCTGCTGGCGGGTTTTCACCATAAAGCAGTCGTTGTTGAAGGAAATTAAGTTGCGCCTTACTCAGATCAAACTTGCAGGTTTCAAATCTTTTGTTGATCCCACCACGATAGCAGTGCCCGGCCAGTTGGTCGGCGTGGTTGGCCCGAATGGCTGCGGAAAATCGAATGTGATTGACGCGGTTCGCTGGGTGCTGGGCGAATCGTCGGCCAAAAATTTGCGCGGCGAAAAAATGGAGGACGTTATTTTTAACGGCTCCACGCAGCGTAAACCGGTCGCCCGCGCGAGTGTGGAGCTGGTGTTTGATAACTCACTCGGTCGCATTGGCGGGCAATGGGGACAATATGCCGAGCTGAGCGTAAAGCGCGTGCTGTCGCGCGACGGCAATTCGG
>JANMQR010000106.1:0-4235 GCA_031370625.1 Burkholderiales bacterium
CATTTTCGACACAAATACCCTGGGCACCATTGCCATGGTCCAAGCGCTGCTACCTCAGTTCAGGCAACAAAAGGCCGGCGTCATCGTGAACGTCACGTCCAGTGTGACATTGAAGCCGTTCCCTCTGCTGTCTGTGTATACGGCGAGCAAGGCAGCCGTCAATGCGTTCACCGAGTCGCTTGCAATCGAACTTCAGCCCCTTAACATACGCGTGAACCTGGTGCTGCCAGGACGAGCGCCGGGAACCAAATTCGGCGATAACGCACAGCGTCTGATGCAGCACAGTATTCCCGAAGCCTATGCAGAATTCACGCAAAATGTCTTCGCAGGGATGAGCCCGTCGTCAGATATCACCAGAGCGCAGGATGTCGCCGAAGCAGTCTGGCGCGCGGCGAACGACCCATTGTGCCCGGTTCGCATTATTGCAGGAGCCGATGCTCTAGCGCTGGCCGAATCATGCTGACGTGAACTCCAATCACTGCAGCCCCCTTGGTGTTTGGAAAGCAGAAGTTCTTCTTGTTAGGTAAGTCGTCGCATTAATGAATGAAGCCGCGCTGCCGGCATCACCAATCCAAACTACTGAGCTCGATCGCATTTAGCTGAAATCAACAGCTCCCGTCGGAAGCCCGATTGTATTTCGGTCTTCCGGCGTATTTACCCCGATAGAAATTCGCGCGTTGCTGGAGCGCCCATCGCATCTGAAAAAGGAGAGTACATCCAAATCGGCGGGCACCGACTTGTACCTGTGCGCCACCGATTCGGAAGTCAAAGCCTACCTCACCGCCAAGGATCGACGGCAGCACCACCAAACACCGCTTGCTGGCGCACTGCCGGTGAAAACAAGCTGTAGAGCATTCTTGTATCAGGCGCACTCGCGTGGTCGAGCAAAGCGCGATGCGCATCTGTAAGAAAAACGCTTAGCGCGCTTGTGTTGTCGGCCACCTGCTCGGCTCGACTGACGCCCATCAGAGTTGACGTGATCCCGGGGCGATTAGTTACCCACGACAACGCAATCCGCGCCGGACTTTGTCCTGCTTCATTTGCGACTTGACGCAGCACATCCACAATCTTCCAGTTGCGCTCTGTGAATAATGTATCGCCAAATGGGTTGGCACCATCAAGTCGCTTTTCATCAGCAGGGCGCTGCTCGTTGTCTGTAGCGGCCACGCTGGGCAAACCGGCTGCTCTTGGGGCGGCAGCCTCTATCTTCGCGCGGTCATATTTGCCAGTCAGCAATCCGAAAGCGAGCGGACTCCAGGGCAATATGCCCATTCCGAATTCTCGCGCGAGCGGCACATGTTCGTCTTCTATATTGCGATCAACCAACGAGTAGAAATATTGAAGCGCGATCGGCACCGGCAGGCCACGGACGGCAGCAAGTGTTGCCAGTTTGGAAACGTACCAGGCCGGTGCGTTTGACAACCCCCAATAGCGAATTTTGCCAGCACGCACAAGGCTTGCCATCGTCTCCAGGAGTTCTTCGGCAGGCGTTACCGAATCCCAAACATGCACCCAAAATAGATCAACATAATCAGTGCGCAGTCGGCGTAATGAGTTTTCAAGTGCTGCGTGAATATGTTTAGCCCCGTTGCCGCCAGCCATTGGGCCTTTGCCCGCGGCGAAGCCCGCCTTAGTAGCGACAACAATCTGATCCCGCAGGCCGCGCTCGGCGATAAAACTGCCCACCATTTCTTCACTGCGCCCACCGGAGTAGACATCGGCCGTGTCAATAAAATTGCCACCTGCTTCCACATAGGCATCAAAGACAGCGCGTGAGCTGGTTTCGTCTGAGCCCCAGCGTGCCATGCCAAAAGTCATGGTGCCGAGCGAGAGCGGGCTAACAACGAGGCCGCTGCGGCCTAGGGTTCTATAGTCGGTGAGGGACATGATGTTCCGTTCTTTTTCATAGTGATCGATATGTAACTATAAAGCACTTGTTCATCGCTGCCAAGTGTTTTATAGTGATCGATATGAAAACATTAGAAAAAGCTTCTCCTGCCAAGATCGGTCGCCCTTTGTCTTTTGACCGTGACGCCGCATTGCACCAAGCGATGTTGCTGTTCTGGCAACATGGATATGAGGCGACTTCGCTTAGTGATCTGACTACGGCCATGGGTGTGACGCCGCCAAGTATTTACACCGCTTTTGGCGACAAGAAAAAGTTGTTTCTTGAAGCGGTGCAACGTTATTGCTCGGGCCCAGTCACCGCAAAGTCAATCATCGACGAGGCCGACAGTGCCCGCGAAGCCGCTTGGGGCTTGTTGAAGAGTTCCGCAATAGGTTTCACCGGCAGAGATACACCACCGGGTTGTTTACTTGCCAGTTCTACCATCAGCTGTTCAGCCGCTGCCGCTGATGTTCAGGCAGAACTTGCGTCTATCAGGCGCAAGATCGAGTCGCATCTTAAAAACAAGATCGTCCGCAACGTCGCAGGAGGCGGCTTGCCACGAGAAACAGATGCCGCGGCTCTTGCTGCTCATACCATGGCAGTCATTCAAGGCATGTCAACTCTGGCACGTGATGGTGCAAAGCGTGAAAAGCTCATGCGGGTGGCCCAAACTGCCATGCGGGTGTGGCCGTGAGCGAATCAGTGCGGGCACGAACTGGCGGGCACACGAGTGCGCTTCGAGTGCTCGCTTGTTTCAACTAGTCCAGCAAGGTTTACACATAGCGAGCGAGCGCCAAATCGGCAATGAGCGTTGATTGCACGGGACGCCACCCCAACCACTTTTGCGTCAATGCGCTGGAAGCCGGACTATCCATTGCCACAAAAGACGCTAGCCAGCCAAAGTGTTCGGCCGCCTCGTCAGGCGACTTGGATACCACCGGCAGATTTAGACCGCGTGCGATAGACTCGGCAATCTCTCGTAACGAGACGCCTTGTTCACCAATTGCGTGGTAGCGAGATCCGGAGATACCCTTCTCCAGCGCCAGACGATAAAGGTTGGCGGCGTCGAGCACATGAACCGCCGGCCAGCGGTTAAGTCCTTCGCCGATATAGGCTGAGACCCGTTTCTCACGGGCTAGCGCGATCATGTAGGTGATCAGACCTTGCTTAAGCGGGTCGTGTACCTGCGGGAGCCGCATCACTACAGCACGCACATTTTGTGACACGAGTAAGACCGCGGCTTCTTCCGACGCGCTGCGCGGTACACCAGCAGCGCTGGAAATCGCGGCATCTTCTTCTGTGCCAAGTCGACCCGTAGCAAGCAAGGTCATCCCGGTAGTGACGACCATCGGACGGCCAGAGCCCGCCAGAGAGGCACCGAGTGCTCCGACAATTTGCCTGTCGGCCTCACAGTTAGCCACATATGTTGAAAAGTCGTGATTGAAGGCGGTGTGGACTACGCCGTCGGCGCCGGCAACACCGCTGCGAAGGCTGTTCAGATCATCAATGGAGCCGCGATGCACTTCAACGCCTGTCGCGGCCAAGGCCGCCGCCGCCGCGTCCGAGCGGGCAAGCCCGCGCACTTGGTGGCCTGCGGTCATCAGCTCTTTAACCACTGCGGAGCCAACAAATCCGGTCGCACCCGTCACAAAAACTTTCATTCTGAAATCCTCAAGGTTTAGAAGAGTTGGAGTATCAACGTTCATAATATCCGGGTAAAGTAGTGACTTTATACAGGTATAGCGACTAACAGGACGCAGATGGCAGATAAAACCAACAATCCGCTCGGAGCCTATTTAATGGATCGCCGCGCTAAGCTCGATCCGGCCGCATTCGGCTTCCCTGCGGGGCGCAGGCGTACGCCAGGCTTACGCCGGGAAGAAGTGGCGCAGCGTGCCAGCGTCAGCCCCACTTGGTACACTTGGTTGGAACAAGGGCGCGGTGGTGCGCCTTCGTCGGACGTACTGTCCAGAATATCGCACGCCCTGATGCTGACGGACGCCGAGCGTGAATACATCTTTCTGCTTGCCTTTGGCCGGCCCCCCAATATTCGATACCAAACGGCTGAAGGTATTACGCCGCGCCTACAACGCGTGCTAGATTCACTTGAATACTGTCCAGCTTACGTAAAGACCTCGACGTGGGACATCGTTGCTTGGAACCGCGCTGCGGCCTTGGTGCTGACCGACTATGGCGCACTGCCGCCGGAGCAACGCAACATCCTGCGTCTGATCTTCGGCAATCCTCGCATGCCCGACAAAATGCCTAACTGGGAGAGCGACGCACGTTTTGTCGTAGCAGCATTTCGGGCAGATGTGGCACGTGCCGGAGCTTCAGCCAACAGTCA
>JANMQR010000127.1:0-5505 GCA_031370625.1 Burkholderiales bacterium
AGCGATCAAGCGCGCACGTTTTCTTGCGTTGATCCATTACACCGATCTGCATTAATTTAAAGATCGGATAAGGACAAAATCATGCAAATTATTTTGATGGAAAAAGTTGTAAACCTCGGCCT
Source organism: Burkholderiales bacterium (assembly GCA_031370625.1). GTDB lineage: Bacteria > Pseudomonadota > Gammaproteobacteria > Burkholderiales > Usitatibacteraceae > UKL13-2. Next base: position 123 of record JANMQR010000127.1, read on the forward strand.
AATGGGCGACGTCGTGAAGGTCAAGGATGGTTATGCACGCAACTTCCTGATCCCGCAACGCAAAGCCAAACGCGCCACCGATGCCAACAAAGCTGAATTCGAAGCCAAGCGCGCCGAACTCGAAGCCAAAGCCAATGAAGTGCTGGTTGCAGCCCAAGCCCGTGGCGAAAAGCTCGAAGGCTACATGGTGCAAGTCACGCAAAAGGCCGGTGTGGATGGTCGTTTGTTCGGCTCGGTAACCAATCACGACATCGCAGAAGCGTTAACCAAACAAGGTTTCGACGTGAAAAAAGGCGAAGTCGTGATGCCAAACGGCCCACTAAAAACCGTTGGCGATTTCCCGCTCACGTTAAGCCTGCACACCGACGTAAAAGCACAAATCACCGTGTCTGTTCTGGGTGAGCACGCTTAAGTTTTTGCCGTCTAATTCTTAAGCCAGTAATGAAGCGCCGCCTTGGAAAAGGCGGCGTTTTTATTTGTGGTTTTGGATTTTGGAAGATGTTTTATGCACCACTTATCCACAACATTCGCACCGGGTTGTGCGTTGCCTGTGGATAATTCCGAGAGCAAAATAAAGTATTGAGTTGTTATCACGCCGTCGTCCTGATCTAAAATTTCGTCATCCCGGCGCAGGCCGGGACCCAGTCCCGTCCAAACAACTGAAAGCAAGATAGGTTTTTAAGCAACTTGGTTTATCTAACTCGCCAACACTAAAACCCAAATCAGAAAAACGGTGGACTGGGTCCCGGCCTTCGCACCGAATGGTGTCTCCATCGACCGGGATGACGAAAATTTAGAAGTTGCTTCATCTATCACCGCCACACCCGCTACACCACCGGAACAGAAATAAATGGCCGCCAATCCCAATTCGTTTCCCTCACTCCCCGTCTACGCCACCGACAGCGCCGTCTCTGCGTTGAAGTTACCTCCGCACTCCATCGAAGCCGAGCAATCGGTTCTAGGGGGTTTGTTGCTCAACAACGAGGCATGGGATCGCATCGGTGACATCATTGCGGAAGAAGATTTTTATCGCGACGATCATCGTCGCATTTATCACGCGGTATCGAAACTGATTGCGGATAACAAAGCGGCTGACGTATTGACCGTTGCCGAAGCGCTGCAAATGGCCGGCGATTTACAAAACATCGGCGGTATGGCGTATCTGCACAGCTTGGCCGAAGGCACGCCGTCTGCCGCCAACATTCGCCTCTATTCCGAGATCGTCCGAGAGCGCGCCGTGATGCGTCGCCTCGCGCGGGCGGGTGAGGAGATTGCTGATTCATCGTACTCACCGAACGGTCGCGAGGCGCGCCATTTGCTCGTCGAGGCCGAGAAAAAAGTATTCGACATCGCCGAAATGGGGCGCAAAGGCGGGCAGGGCTTCACGTCCATGTCCACACTGCTGTCCGAGGTAATGACGCGCCTGGACGAGCTCGCAGCCAACCCCAATGCCGTTACTGGTAAGGCCACCGGCTTTGTCGATTTGGACGAAATGACATCGGGCATGCAGGATGGCGATCTGGTGATCGTGGCCGGTCGCCCATCGATGGGCAAAACCGCCTTCGCGCTAAACCTTGCCGAACACGTCGCGGTCAATCTCGGCCTGCCCGTGTTGATTTACTCCATGGAGATGGGCGGCACACAAATCGCGGGACGTTTTTTAAGCTCGATGTCAAAAGTCGATCAACAGCGCATGCGCACCGGGCGGCTCGAAGCGCGTGATTGGGACGCAATTAATCAGGCGATGGTGAAGCTAAACGACGCGCCCATTCACGTTGATGAAACGCCTGCGCTCAACGCACTGGAGCTCCGAGCACGTGCCCGGCGCATGTGGCGTCAATACATGGGGCTGGGTTTGATCGTGGTGGATTACTTGCAGCTGATGTCGTCCACCGGATCAGGTGAAAATCGCGCAACCGAAATCTCCGAAATTTCACGATCACTCAAAGCGCTCGCCAAAGAATTGAAAGTCCCCGTGGTCGCGCTCTCTCAGCTAAATCGCTCGCTCGAACAGCGCCCCAATAAACGCCCGGTGATGAGTGATCTTCGCGAATCCGGCGCTATCGAGCAGGATGCCGACGTGATTTTATTTATCTATCGCGATGAGGTTTATAACCCGGAGAGTGCTGACAAAGGCTCGGCGGAAATTATTATTGGCAAGCAGCGTAATGGGCCGATTGGCACGGTCAGGCTTACTTTCTTGGGGCAGAATACGCGGTTTGTGAATTATGCGGGTGGGCAGGGCGGGTATTAGTAGGTGCAAAATATTTTCAGCCTCCCTCAAGCGGCCACACCCTCTCCCTCGATCCCTCCCCCGTCGAGGGGGAGGGAAGTTAAAGCCTCTCCCCCTTGACGGGGGAGAGGTTGGAGAGAGGGTGGTGGTTGCAAATCACCGCAGCTAAATACAGGATCAGCAAGCGCACAAGTTAGAATGCAAAAACAACACTAACCCCCCAAACCCCCATGCATTCCCTCCGCCCCCTCCGCGCCGAAATCTCTCTCGCAGCCCTCAAGCACAACTACGCGCTCGTCAAAAAACTCGCACCGGATTCGCAAGCGTTCGCCGTCGTCAAAGCCAACGCCTACGGCCACGGTCTTGAGCGGGTCGCGCGTGCGTTGAGCGATGCCGATGGCTTCGCCACGCTCGAACTCGATTCCGCGATCAAGCTGCGCGAGCTCGGTCTGCGCGCACCGATTCTCATGCTTGAAGGTTTTTTTGACGAGAAGGAGTTACCCTATTTTTCGCGTCACGATTTGACGCCCGTGATTCGCGATATGGAGCAAACCAACCAACTCGCTGCCGCTGATTTATCCCGTCCGCTTGATGTGTTTCTAAAATTTAATACCGGCATGAATCGCCTCGGCTTGCAGGGCGGCGCGGTCGGTTTTGCGTTGAACACCGCTGCGAACCATCGCAATATTGATGCGGTCACGTTGATGACGCATTTCGCCACCGCCGACGACAAACTTGGTATTGCCGCACAGCTACGTCGCTTCGAAGAGATTGCAAAATCGGCCACCGCAATTTTCAAAACCAAACCCTTCACACAAAGCCTGTCGAACTCAGCTGCAACATTGCGCTACCCCGAAACCCATCGCGATTGGGTGCGCCCCGGCATCATGCTGTACGGCTCGTCACCCTTTGCTGACAAGCCCGCCGCGTCACTCGATTTAAAACCAGTCATGGCATTACGCAGCGAAATTATTGGCGTACAAGCATTGGAGCCCGGCGATAGCGTTGGCTACGGTGCCACCTATGTTGCGCAGAAAAAAATGCGCATCGGCATCGTCGCCTGTGGCTACGCGGACGGCTACCCGCGCCACGCACCGGGTGGCAACTCACTTGGCACACCCGTAAACGTCAGCGGCAAACGCACCCGCACTATCGGCCGCGTATCGATGGACATGCTCGCCGTGGACATTACCGACATGTCGCACATTCACAAAGGCGCACCCGTCACGCTATGGGGCGAAGGCTTGCCCGCAGATGAAGTTGCGGCGGCGGCGGGCACGATTGCGTATGAACTTTTTTGTGGCATCACGGCGCGCGTGCCGATGGTGGAAGTGGAGTGAGTAGCTCCAGCCCGCACGGTAAGAAGTTTTACAAACCACAAAAAACGCGGTTGCCAAACCCGACGCCATTCACTTTGATGCAAGCGCTGAAGACGCAGCATTTCACGCGGTTCAGCATGACGCTGATATTGGCAACATGCATCTGCCTTGCCGTGCTGACGACGAAACTTTTGTTTGCCGTTGGTGTACTCGATATGTGGGTGCGCTATCTGGTCGCGTTGTTCGTCGCGTGCGGCGCGTTCTTTATTGGTGTGTGGATCTGGCTGCATCTATCGCCGTACGGTCGGCATCTGCGCAGCCAGCAGACGCGTGAAGAAGATTGGATAGATGCCAATATCGATTTGCCGTTACCCAGCGGTCGCTCTGCTGATGTTAGTTTTCAGGGCGGTGGCGGCAGTTTTGATGGCGGTGGTGCCGGTGGTAGTTGGGATGTTGCAAACCCCGGTGTCTCGGTGGATTTTCCCGGGTCTTCGTCATCTGTTGGTAATTCGCTTGGCGATATCGCGGGGGTCGGCGATGTGGGTGATGAAGGTGGTTGCCTCTTGGTTATCGCCGGTATCTTGCTAGCCATCGCCCTGTTCGCCATTTTTGGCGCAACGGCTTATGTCGTGTACCAGGCTCCGGCCATTCTCGCGGAGGTCGTATTTGAGGTCTTGCTCGGTTCACCTCTAGCGCGCGGCGCGAATGCGCTTGGTTCAGCGAACTGGCCGGCGGTGTTGTTGGCAAAGACGTGGAAACCGTTCGCGATCATCGCTGCAATGGCGATTGGTTTCGCGCTATTTTGCAAAGTCTATTTTCCTGGCGTTGCCAGTATCGGTGAACTGCTTTATCTCTTCGGCAAATAGCGGCACTCCACTGATTGAATGTTGACTCATTGCACTTGCATTCCACACAAAGCTATGTGTAGAATAGTTCTGTATGAATAACCAGTACGGAGACGCCACATGCCAACCAACCTAGCCTTGGACGATGAATTGATTGATGCCGCAAAAGAACTCGGCCAGCATCGCTCGAAAAAAGAAGCGGTGACGGTAGCGCTCGAAGAATATATCCAGCGGTTAAAGCAGCAGGCCGTCATCGGAGCTTTCGGCAAAATCGATTACGACAAGAAATACGATTACAAACGCCATCGCAAATCTGTATAGCACCAGCGTGAAAGTAATAGTCGATACCTCGGTCTGGTCGCATGCTTTCCGCCGTGATTATTTAGTCGATGCGCCGGACGCGCTTGAACTTCGCCGTCTTATCAAAGATTTTCGCGCCACCATCATCGGCCCGATTCGTCAGGAAATACTTTCCGGCATTCCCAATGCAAAACAATTCACGACTCTGCGAGGGCTGATGTCAGCTTTCGTTGATGAACCGCTTATGGCCGAAGACCATGAGCGCGCCGCGAGCTTTTTCAATCGCTGCCGCGCCAAAGGCATTCAAGGCAGTCATGTTGATTTTTTGATTTGCTCGGTGGCTGTGTCGCGTGGCAGGCCGATTTTTTCGACGGATAAAGATTTTGCAGGTTACGCGAAGGTGTTGCCGATCAAGTTGCACAAGATGAAGGTTTCTTGATTTGCTAGAGCGTAGCCGTTTTGAAATCTCAAAACTTCGTCATTCCGGCGAAGGCCGGAACCCAGTCCTTCGTATATTTAAAAACTACGGACGGACTGGGCCCCGGCCTTCGCCGGGGTGACGGGTTTATTGATCCGGCGATTAAACATGGTGAATATTTGACCAGCCCCCTCTCCCTCGATCCCTCTCTGGCCCGAAACGGTGGCCACCCCGCCGCAAGGGGAGGGAGGCAAGCCTCTCTCCCTTG
>JANMQR010000201.1:0-21215 GCA_031370625.1 Burkholderiales bacterium
ATTGAATGCGTAAAAAAACTCTTCTTGGGTGCGGGATTTTCCGCCGAAGAATTGAATGTCATCAATGAGCAGCAAATCGAGCGTGTGATAGGAGCGCTTAAAACTATCAAAAGCTTTGTGTTGGTAAGCGCGCACCACATCAGTGACAAACTGTTCTGCATGGATGTAGCGAATTCTTGCTTGTGGATTATGCGCAAGCAGCTGGTTACCGATCGCTTGGACCAGATGGGTTTTGCCCAGCCCGGTGGTGCCGTAAACAAATAATGGGTTATATGCTTGACCGGGGTTTTGACCAACATTTTGGCCTACCTGCAAGGCAGCGGCGCGCGCGAGCTGGTTTGCTTTCCCGCCGACAAAGCTTGCGAAAGTAAACGAAGGGTTGAGCTTATGCGGCACGACTGGGGGCGCAGACGAGGAAGGAGAATAACCCGAGCGTGGTTGCTCTATTGCGGGGCTAGGCCCACTATTGTCCTCATCATCGTTTAAGGCAACAATTTCCGGCTCTGCCTCTTCTAGCGCGAGATCCAGATAAACGGGCCGGGAAAAAAACTTTTCAGCCGCTTGTTCGATGCGGGTCAGTAGCCGTTCTTTAATCCATTGCAACACATGACGGTTAGGGGCGATGAGCGTAAAGCCGTCTCCGCCTTGTTCAAAACGAAGCGGCTTGATCCAGGTGTTGAACTGATGTTGCGAAAGTTCCTGCTGAAATTCATTTACGCAGGACTGCCAAAAAGGGTGCATTAGTAATGAGCGCTAGTAGTTAAATGCGTTGGAAATAATACGGCTAAACGACGGGAGTCTTGCTGCCAGACAGTGGTTGCGCGCTCGATATCAAGCACGTGACTTAGCCAGATTTATTTGCGACCTAAACCTGGCTTTGATACGCCGCCGAATTGCCTGATTTTACGCTTTTTAGGGCAACTTATCCACAAGCAAATGGTATCGCGACCGCTTAAATTTGTGGTCGGACGTGGCAGACTGCGGCAAAACCCATGGCTTCGGTCAGGCAAGTGAATTCACGAACATCTTGACTAAACACCTGAAAAAACAAGATAATCTACGGCTATTCATGTTCCGCGCCGGCTGTTTGACGATTAGGTCACGTTGCGCAAAAGTTGCTCGATAACTTGTTAGTTGATGTAGAGCCGATTTTTCGACATGATCCACAAATATTTTAGTAGAAGATCATCATGAAACGTACTTACCAACCATCCGTTGCACGCCGCAAAAAGACTCACGGGTTTCTCGTCCGCATGAAAACTGTCGGCGGCCGTGGTGTCATTAGAGCCCGTCGCGCCAAAGGCCGCGCTCGTTTAGCCGTTTAGTCTCTGGCGGATTCGCCACCGATTTCGCCCCAGCCCCTTGTCGCCGCAAGTTTGTAATACGTCTGTTCCGCCGACAACACGGCGAAATAAGTTTAAGCGCGCAATGCGTTTGGATACTCGCGACGTTACGAGTGTGCTTAAGCGCGGCAAGCGTGTACGACCAACGGTTTTGGCTGCTGTAAAAGCCGTTCTTGACGCTCGCGTTTTAGGCGGTTCGGATCTCGGTTTGGTGCGTGAGGGCGAATCACCTGCGGTACCCGCCCCCAGATCAGGCGCGCGTATCGCCATCGCAGTGCCGAAGAGGTTATTGAAGAAGGCTGTGGAACGCAACTTGGTAAAGCGATTGATTCGAGAAACGCTTCGCCAACATGGCGCACGATTGGTCGCGGCCGATATGTTGTTGACCTTGACCGCTAAAATCAATCTAAAAAACGCGAGTGAAAAATTGCATCTCAAGCAGCAAATAAGTAATTTATTTGCCAAGGCTGAAGCGCTTTTATCCTCACGAAAACCGCGGGCGCACAATTGATATGTCCCCCTTTGCCCGCATCTTCACATGGTCAATTAAGGGCTATCAGCTAATATTAAGCCCGTATTTTGGCGGTCAATGTAGATTTACCCCCACCTGTTCAGACTATGCTTTGGCCGCTATTTCTAAACATGGTGCGTTTCGCGGTGGCCTTTTTTCAGGGTGGCGCTTGCTTCGATGCCATCCGTGGTGTCAAGGCGGTTACGACCCAATTCCTTAAGTTTTATCCTACTCAACGTTAATTCTCTGGCCATTCATGGATACGCAACGACTTATCGCGCTTATTGTATTTTCAGCATCCGGTTTTTTCTTGTGGGAGGCGTGGCAGAAGCAAAACCACCCACCTGTTCCGCCAGCTGCAGCTATTACGGCACCAGCCGCCGCCAAGAACGGGGCTACCACAGGTACAAGCGCGTCTGCGGTACCTGTGCCCACCACGGCGGGCGGTACAGCCGCCGTCGCTGCTGGCAGCACCCTGCCGGGAGCCCCCAACGCCCCGGTCATTTCAAGTGGCAAGCGAATTTCTGTTGTTACTGACACAATTAATGTCGCGCTTGACACCCAAGGCGCGGACATTCGTTCGGTGACGTTGCTCAAGCATACTGCCCATGGTGAAAAAACCAAGCAATTTACGCTTATGCAGGAAAAGGCTAGCGCTTACTTTGTTACCCAATCAGGGTTGTTGGGCGATGGGCTAGCGAATTATACCGCCAACTGGGTTCTGGCCGGCGAGAAGAGTAACGCGAACAACAACGCTACATTTGAGCTCGGCACCAATGACAAACTAGAAGTTACGTTTACGAATAATGATGTACCCAACATCACCGCAAACAAAACTTATACCTTTAAGCGCAATTCATACGTGGTAGATGTCCGGTATGACATCAAAAACGATAGTGCAGCAGCGATCAATCCTAGCGCTTATTTCCAGTTTTTGCGTGACGCTAATCCACCGGAAGGGGAAAGCTCAGGAAGTAATCCGTTTACGGGTATTGCGACATTCACCGGCCCGGCCGTTTATTCAGAAGCAAAAAAGTTTCAAAAGGTTGCGTTTAGCGATATTGACAAAAACAAAACCGATTACCCCAAAGAGTCAAACGATGGCTGGGTGGCCATGGTGCAACATTATTTTGTATCTGCATGGTTGCCCTCCGCTAACGTAAAACGTGAGACTTTCACCAAGAAGGTGACCGATAAGCTTTATTCTGCGGGACTGATTGTACCGATAGGTTCAATCGCAGCTGGTGCGTCTGCGACACTCAATATGCCGCTGTACATGGGCCCCCAGGAGCAAGAAAACCTTAAAGTCTTGGCACCAGGACTGGAGCTGGTGGTCGATTACGGTTGGTTGCATATCCTTGCCTACCCGATGTTTGTGGTTCTTTCATGGATTCACAATATCGTCGGCAACTGGGGTTGGACGATCATTATCTTCACGATCCTGATCAAACTGGTGTTCTTCCCGCTAAATCAAAAAGCGGGTAAGTCGATGGCACATATGAAACAGATGGCGCCCAAGATTGAGGCCATGAAAGCGCGCTTTGGCGACGACAAGTTGAAAATGAATCAGGCCATGATGGAGATGTACAAGACCGAGAAGATTAATCCGCTCGGCGGCTGTTTGCCGATTTTGATTCAGATGCCGTTTTTCATCGCGCTGTATTGGGTTCTCTTAAGCGCGGTGGAATTGAGAAACGCACCGTGGATGGGGTGGATCACAGATCTTTCCACTCCCGATCCGTTTTATGTGTTGCCGATCATCATGGGCGCTTCCATGTTTATCCAAACCAAGTTGCAGCCCGCACCGCCGGATCCTGTGCAGGCAAAGGTGATGACCATCATGCCGCTGGTGTTTTCCGCGATGTTTTTCTTTTTCCCGTCGGGGCTGGTGCTTTACTGGACCATGCAAAATATTCTCACCATTGGCCAGCAGTGGTATATCAACAAGACTTTTGGCGCACCTTTGGCGGTAAAGCCAGCCAAGCGTTAGGATCTTTGGCTATAACGCTTGCGAGAGTAAAAACAAAGCCGCCAGAGCCTCGCTCTGGCGGCTTTTTCATTTAAGTGGTGTGATAATAAAATATGACCAGCTCCTCGAACCAAATTGTTCCACGTGAAACCATCGCCGCAATTGCAACGGCGACAGGGCGCGGCGGAATTGGTGTGGTGCGAATTTCGGGAAAAGGATTGGCCGGATTCGCACAAGAAATTTTGGGGAAAATCGTCGCGCCCCGCACCGCTACCTTGGCGACATTCTGCGATTCGCAAGAGTTGGCGATTGATCAAGGGATCGCCCTGTTTTTCCCACAACCACATTCTTACACGGGCGAAGATGTGCTCGAGCTGCAAGGGCATGGCGGCGCGGCGGTGTTGCAGCGTTTGCTACAACGTTGCATCGAGTTGGGCTGTCGCCTAGCTAAACCGGGAGAGTTTACGGAGCGCGCATTTCTCAATAATAAGTTGGATCTTGCCCAAGCCGAGAGTGTGGCGGATTTAATCGAAGCTAATTCCATTGAGGCAGCGAAATCAGCAATTAAATCGCTCACCGGCGAATTTTCCAGTCGCGTGCATGCGTTGACTGATGGTTTGACCGAGCTTCGCATGCATGTTGAGGCGTGCATCGACTTTCCGGAAGAGGAGATTGACCCCGCAGATCGTGTGCTTCAGCAATCCAAACTCCAGCATCTGCGCGGCCTTCTGGCTAGTTTAGGCTCGGCGGCCAAGCAGGGGGCGGTGCTTCGTGATGGACTGACGGTAGCGCTGATTGGACGGCCGAATGTCGGGAAATCCAGCCTGTTAAATCGATTGGCTGGAGAGGAGGTGGCAATTGTTACGCCCATTGCGGGCACCACTCGGGATCATGTCCGCGCCACGATTTTGATTGAAGGTGTGCCCATCCATCTGATTGATACAGCAGGTTTGCGTAACACCGAGGATGCGGTGGAGAAAATCGGCATTGAGCGCACCTGGATGGCGGTGGAAAAAGCCGGTGCCGCGCTGCTGATTGCTGAAGCGGGTGAAATGATTGGCCAGAATGAGGCAGAAGTTTTAGCCAAGCTGCCCGCAGCGCTACCGGTCGCATGGGTTTACAACAAAATCGATGTGCATGGCCAGCGCCCTGAGCGCAGCAAAAACGATGAAGATCGCCACGCCACCATCAAACTATCCGCATTAACGGGTGAGGGAGTTGAATTGGTTCGCGAATGGCTGCTAGAAACAGCGGGCTGGCAACCCAGCGGGGAGGGTGTTTTTATGGCACGAGAACGTCACTTGACCGCACTCAAGCTCGCTGAAAATCATCTTAATGCCGCAACAGAGCGAGCTGAGCAGTTTGAACTCTTCGCCGAAGAGCTTCGATTAGCGCAACGCGCGCTGGCTTCCATCACCGGCGAGTTCACGCCGGATGATTTATTGGGAGAAATCTTTGGCAAATTTTGTATTGGCAAGTGAATGAGTCACCGAGCCACCGAGCCATGGGGCGAACGTTCCACGTGAAACAATTGCTTTCCAAGCTAATGCTGGGTGGTTACGTCGCGATGGCCGCAGGCTCCGTATGCGCAGCACCGGAAAAAGTCGAATTCGATAGCCTCGAAGAGCCTCGGTTGGGTGGGCTCACTAAATTAACCGGTTATTTGTTCAAACCGGAAAATCTTAACGGCAAGAAACCTGTCAATGCCGTCGTGCTGGCGCATGGCTGTAGTGGCTTGCTGGACGGTAAAGGCAATATCCGTCCTGGCATCGCGGCTTGGGCCGACCGTTTTGTTGCTAAGGGGTGGGTGGCGTTGGCGGTGGACAGCTTCAATCCCCGCGGCGAAAAAGAGGTCTGCGCGCAAAAAGATCGTCCCATTCAAGAAAGTCGCGAACGGCCGCGTGATGCTTATGGCGCGATGGCATATTTAGTGGCGCAAGCTTATGTAAAAAAGGACGGTGTTTTTCTGATGGGATTTTCAAACGGCGCGACCGGAACAATTTATGCGGTTGAGGCTGGCGGTAAACCGCTCGACTTAGCTAAAGCGGCAAAAATAAGCTTCCGTGCCGCGCTCGCGTTTTACCCAGGTTGCACCAGCGCGGCAAAACGCAGTTTGAAACCTGTGATCCCATTGGGAATTTTTATGGGTGAGTTGGATGATTGGACGCGGGCCGCGCCTTGCAAGTCGCTAGTCAAAAACGCAAAAGCAGCGGGCGCTGATGTGGAGATTCATCTTTATCCGAACGCATATCACGGCTTCGATGTGCCTGGCGCTGAAGTCAGAATTCGTAAAGACGTGCGCATGAAAGCGAACCCCAAATTAGCCGATGGCGTGCACGTGGGGGGCAATGACGAAGCGCGCGCCGCAGCAATAAAAGATGTGGATGTGTTTATTGATCGGGTACTCAAGAACGCCTCATCTTTGCAGCCGAAATAGCATAGGCCCGGTAGCGTTTTTCGCTGGGTTGGCATAGAATTCGAATCCACCTGCAAATTTAGCAAAAAACTCAAGTAAATCATGGACTTTCCGAATCGTTTTGATGTGATTGTGATCGGCGGCGGCCACGCAGGCACCGAGGCCGCGCTCGCTGCTGCGCGTGCCGGTGCCAAGACGTGTTTGCTCACACACGCCATCGAAACGTTAGGGCAAATGTCTTGTAACCCGTCCGTTGGCGGGATCGGTAAGGGGCATTTAGTCAAAGAAATTGACGCGCTCGGCGGCGCGATGGCGATTGCCACGGATGAAGCAGGCATTCAATTTCGTACCTTAAATGCCAGCAAAGGCCCCGCAGTACGAGCCACTCGAGCTCAAGCAGATCGCGTGTTGTACCGCGCCGCGATTCGGCAGCGTCTCGAAGATCAGCCCAATTTGTGGCTTTTTCAGCAAGCCGTAGACGATTTAATTCTGGATGAAACTAATGGAATGCCCCGTGTCACGGGCGCGATCACCCAAGTGGGTCTTCGCTTTTATGCGGATGCGGTGGTTTTGACCGCAGGCACCTTCTTGGCGGGAAAAATCCATGTGGGCATGCAAAATTACGCGGCCGGCCGCGCCGGTGATCCGCCTGCGATCACATTGGCCGCGCGACTGCGTGAGCTTAATTTACCCGTTGGCCGCTTAAAAACCGGCACGCCACCGCGCATCGACGGCCGTACCATTGATTTTTCGAAATGCCAGATTCAGCCAGGTGATAATCCGACGCCCGTGTTTTCCTATATGGGTAATCGCGCCATGCAACCGCGTCAGGTGCCGTGCTGGATGACGCACACGAATGCGGCCACGCACGACGCTATTCGCGCGGGACTTGATCGCTCGCCCATGTTCACCGGCGTGATCGAAGGCGTCGGCCCGCGTTATTGCCCCTCGATTGAAGACAAGATCCACCGATTTGCGGACAAAGCCAGCCACCAGATTTTTCTGGAGCCGGAAGGTTTGACCACGCATGAATATTATCCAAACGGCATTTCGACTTCGCTGCCGTTCGATGTGCAGTGGAACGTAGTGCGCTCCATTCCCGGTTTGGAAAACGCCCACATCATTCGCCCTGGCTACGCGATTGAATACGATTACTTTGACCCACGCGGTTTAAAAGCCTCGCTCGAAACCAAAGCGATTGGCGGCCTATTTTTTGCGGGCCAGATTAACGGCACCACCGGTTATGAAGAAGCTGCGGCACAGGGCTTGCTGGCAGGTATCAACGCTGCATTGCACGCTAAAGATGAGCCTGGCTGGTGTCCACGTCGTGACGAAGCCTATCTCGGTGTGCTGGTCGATGATCTCATTACGCGCGGCGTGACGGAGCCGTATCGCATGTTTACCAGCCGAGCCGAATATCGCCTGCAATTGCGTGAAGATAACGCCGACACACGCCTCACCGAAATCGGCCGCAAGCTTGGTTTGGTTGACGACGCGCGCTGGCAAGCCTTCAGTGAAAAGCGCGAAGCCGTCGAGCGCGAAACCGCACGCCTGAAAGCGACTTGGGCACAACCCGCGCGTGTGCCGGAAGCTGATGCCATGCGCGTGTTGGGGCAGGTGATGGAGCGTGATTATTCGATGTTCGATTTACTGCGTCGTCCAAATGTGAGCTACGAAGCGCTGATGTCACTTGCCGTGGCGGGTGAGGGCGTGACAGACCCTGCGGTTGCCGAACAAGTCGAGATCGCCGCCAAATACCAAGGCTACATTGATCGTCAGCAAATTGAAGTTGAACATAATCGTGCGCAAGAGGAAGTACGATTGCCGAATGATATCGATTATCTGCAAGTGCGCGGGCTATCAAAAGAAGTGCAGCTTAAATTGAATCAGCACAAACCTGAAACGGTTGGTCAGGCTGCGCGCATTCAGGGGATTACACCGGCCGCAGTGTCGTTGCTGTTGGTGCATATCAAACGTGGCTTTGTGGAAGCAAAAGCATCCATGCGCGCAGCGTCGGCTTCATCAAGCGCAAAACAGTCCGCATAATTTCACCGCTATTCCTGGCCTCACTGCCATCCCGAACAAAGTGAGGGATCTGTTTTTGATTGTTCATCCACGATCCTTCGCTATAACAACCATGACGCCCTCAAGTCCTAATATCCCACTCGAATCAACCTTGTCCGAGCGACTCACGAAAGGTTTGGTCGCGTTGAATATCGATTTGTCTGCGAATCAGCAAAAGCGCATTCTCCAATATGTTTCGCTGCTCAACAAATGGAACAAAGTTTATAACCTCACCGCAGTACGCGAACCCGAGCGCATGATTGGCCTGCATATGCTGGATAGCCTGGCTGTGGTGCCGCATATTAGGGAAACACAAACGCATACACAAACGCTCACCCAACGTGTATTGGATGTCGGCACCGGTGGCGGGCTGCCCGGTATCGCACTGGCAATTGCGCGTGCCGATATGCATGTCACCATGCTCGATAGTCTGCAAAAGAAAACCACTTTCGTTCGACAGGCGATAGGTGAGTTATCGTTAACAAACGCAGCCGTGGTTTGTGAGCGGGTGGAACAATTTACGCCTGCTGAAAAATTTGATGTCGTGATCTCGCGTGCGTTTGCTGAGCTGTCTGATTTCGTCAATGGAGGCAAGCATTTGCTGAATGAGGATGGACGAATGTTCGCGATGAAAGGTGTCAATCCGGTGGATGAAATCGCGCGTCTTCCTGACGGATTTGAAGTTGAAAAAGTAATCGAGTTAAACGTACCGCAGGTCGAGGGCAAGCGGCATTTAGTGGTCATAAAGACAGTACGCAAAGAAAGTATGAAATGAAAGTTTTTGCAATTGCCAACCAAAAAGGCGGCGTCGGTAAAACCTCCATCGCGGTTAATCTTACTGCCACGCTCGCGCACTACGGCCAGCGTGCGCTGTTGATTGATCTTGATCCACAAGGCAACGCCACGACTGGTAGCGGCATCGATAAAAATAGTTTGGAAAAGTCACTTTACGGCGTGCTACTCGGTGAATACGATGTCGCCAGTGCGCGGGTGCGCGCAAACGGAAATTACGACGTATTGCCCGCGAATCGCGAGCTTGCGGGCGCTGAAATTGAGTTGATCCAAATCGAGCGTCGCGAATATCGTTTGAAGGAAGCGCTGGCTGCGGTGGATGCTGATTACGATTACGCGCTGATCGATTGTCCGCCCGCACTCAACATGCTGACCGTGAATGCGCTGACCGCTGCCGATGCTGTAATCATCCCGATGCAGTGCGAATACTATGCGTTGGAAGGCTTGAGTGATTTGGTCGGCACGCTGCGCAAAGTAAAAGCGAATCTGAATCCGAAAATCGAGATCGAAGCACTGGTGCGCACCATGTACGATCCGCGGTCGTCGTTAACCAATCAGGTCTCGGATGAAATCAAAAGTCACTTCGGCGATAAAGTTTTTGATACCGTTATTCCACGCAATATCCGCATTGCCGAAGCGCCATCATTTGGTAAACCAGTCATCATGCACGACCCCACATCACGTGGCGCGCTTGCACATTTCGCGTTCGCTCGTGAGTTGCTGGGCAGGCAGGGCGTGGTGTTACCAGAAACTGAAAAAGTCTGAGCTTTTATTCTTCGCCACCCGCCGCAATTTCCTGACTCGGCATCTGAAAAATCACGCGATCTTCTAATCGCATCGCCGTTAATTCGCGCCCCCACACGCAGCCAGAATCCAGCCCGATAAAGTTTGCTGTGACGTGAAGCCCCAGCGCAGACCAGTGCCCTGCAAGCACGGTAACATCACCGTCGCGCTGATGCGGCAGCGTAAACCACGGTTGCAAATCTTTCGGCATTTCTGCCAATCCGCTTTTGAATTTCAAATTCATGTGGCCGCTAGCCGTGATCGCGCGCATCCGCGTCATCGCGTTCAAGACCACGCGCCATCGCTCATCACCGACAAGATCATCGCGCCACGCGTCGGGATTGTTGCCATACATGTTTTCCAGAAAATGTCGGTAATGTTTGCCACGCAACATTGTTTCAATCTCGCCCGCCAGCGCGAGTGATTGCGACCAATTCCATTGTGGCAGCAAGCCCGCATGCACCATTGCGAATTTGCCCTCAACATGCAATAACTTTTGCTCGCGCAACCAACCAAGCAAAATCTCACGATCAGATGCATTCAGAACATCGTCCAGCGTATCAAGCGCTTTGGTTTTAGCCACCCCTTCGGCAATCGCGAGCAAATGCAGATCATGATTGCCCAGCACCACCACGGCGCGATCCCCCAGTGATTTCACAAACCGCAAGCATTCAAGTGAACCCGCACCACGATTGACCAGATCGCCGACAAACCACAGCCGATCTGTATTCGCATCAAATTTTATTTTGGCGAGCAGCGCCTGCAACGTTAGATAACAGCCCTGCAAATCACCAATCGCATACGTGCTCATAATTCTTAGCCTTCAAATAAAAAAGGGCGGCTGAGATTTCTCGGCCGCCCTCTTTGTTGGTAACTAAAATTACTTGTTTAATGCCACCATGTAATCTACTGCGGCCTTCACGTCGGCATCGGCTAACGCGCTGTTGCCACCCTTGGCGGGCATTGCGCCAGCTTTGCCAATGTAGCCCTTGATCGCATGTTCATACAACGTCGGTTTACCCTGCGCGATGCGAGGCGCCCAGGCAGCCTTGTCGCCAGATTTAGGGGCACCGGCGATTCCAGCACTGTGGCACGCTGCACATCCGGCCTTGTACACGCCTTCACCTCCACCCGCAGCGGCAGGTGCGGCACCAGCAGGAACCGCAGCTGGAATCAAGGCCGCCACGACTGGCGCTGCTGTTGCAACCGCTGGTGGCGTTGTAGATGTTGCGGTAACAGCGGGCGCGACTGCTGCTTGCTGCACCACTAATAACGATGTCACCGGTGCTATGCGTTTCGCCACCATTTCGGATTTATTTGCGGCTTCGTTGGTCGCGCCCACTTCATGGGTTCCGACGGCGAATTTTGCCAGCAAGAATACGCCGATGATCAGCGCCAGCGCACCAAGTGCAACGAAAATGGCCGTTTTGACAGGATTAGATTTTGATGCTCCGTCGGCATGTGAAGAAGAGTGGTCAGACATAAAGTTTTCCAAAAAATCCTGAGTAAAAATGGGCGAATGTCGAATTATACCGGCGAAGCGGAAATACGCTCAAATTTGACGCACACAAATAAAAACGCGCGCCGGATATTTGCCGAGACGCGCGCTTTTTACCCAAGTTTTCTTACAATTTATTTCCAGGCATCACTGGTTGATTGGCTGGTGCCGCCTGCGCTGGTGGTCAAGACGCGATTGGTACCGCTCTCCCAGACCACGTTGCCTGCGTCCAGACCGCAGATTCAAATCCCTCAGAGCATGCCAGTAGCTCAGATGACCTTCGCTAAAATGCCATGTGTAAGCTTTGAAAAATCAGCATATGCCAGAGTGACAGATTGTTGGTGTGCTCCAATTGCACCGTCAGCTGAGGTCAAAGAGAAAAGTGGCTTTCTACTTTCTTGAGACAACGGTATGAGCGAACGGTAGTGCTTCAACATGGCCAGGCAATAGGGATCATCCACTGCGCGAAGCGAAGCGGGTGCAGGTTCAATGTTGAGCACGCTTTTCCGATATTCGTTAGGAATTTTTGCAACCCAGCGGTCATACGCCTTAACGGGGCGACTTAACCTCACTGAATACTGTTGAAGAAGATATCCAATCGGCTCCATCGACCCAGAAGGTAATTCAAATGTTGGCGACTGCCAATTATCAACCCGTCTCTTCCATTGGGTTCGCCAATTGCGCAGCGCTGGCCCTAAATTGCTTAGCCCCTGAAGGGAAAACAAGTCAGCTCCAATCGGAATTGCAACAAAATCTGAAGCCACGAGCGCCGAACGATTGATCGCACCAAGATTAGGCCCGACGTCAACAATAATTAAATCTGCATCTACTTTTTTAGCCGCCAACTGAGCAATTTGCCAGAACGCAGTTTGAATTCTGAACGGCCGCTCAAGGTTGTTTTCACCTAAACTTTTTGTCCAAGTATCTGACAGCTCATCTTCAAATCCTGCCAGGGACATTGCCCCAGGCAACAAAAAGAGTCTGGCATTTATTTGTACCAAAGTCGGATCAAGCAAATCACTGGTGCCAAGCAACGGCTTAACGCAAGCGTAGATAGTATTGCTCGCGTGTGATTCATTACTGGATTCCCATATCTCGGCTAACTCATCCTCACTTAAAAACGAACCTGTCAGATTGGCTTGGGGGTCAAGGTCAATAACAACGACAGTTTTTCCTTGCAGCGCTGCCATAGCGGCAACGTGAGCAGCTAGCGTGGTTTTACCGACCCCACCTTTGTTGTTGAAGAAAGTTAGTACTGGACAAGCCATGCGTTACGCCTTTCTCACAATCACGTTTATGGCAGAGTCTTCTACTTGAAACTCTGGATCGGGATTGCCGTTACGCCGGAGTTCAGCAATCGCAGTTTGAATACCAACGCCGAAACGTTGAACCAGACCCAATCCTTTCATGGCTTCAGCAATATGTGGATTACGATAATCTGCGTAGCCCGGACGCGCAAAAGAAGCTTTTGTAACCGCGCCAAAAGGACCGCCAGGGCTCCATATTTCAATACGATCCGAAAACCAGTTGACCTTGACGGGAGCGTTGGTATTTTCATAACTTCGATGGAGAAGCGCGTTTCGAACGAACTGTTGCAGAGCAACTATCGGATAATCAGCGCGCCGTTTCTCCTTATCAGAGGATTTAATATCCACTGAAACCGAGTTGTGCGCGCGCAGCTTTTCATCTAGCTGGCGAGAAACATCCGCTAGTCTTCCGTCAATATTTTGCTCATCAACAATGTCACTTGCAAGGTCGTTTCCGCGCAATCTCAAAAACTGGACGTATGCCCCTGGTAAAAAATCTCTCGTGCGGATGCCGACAACCAGATGGCCCAAGACGGTAGGGGTCGTCTCGTTGGTTGCAGAGATCAATTTGGATGATGAAAGTCTTTGCTCATACGTCTGATCATTTGCATCAAGCACGTCGCGCGCAACGGTTGCTGGCAAATACTCCGATTCGTAGTAAAGCCGATCTAGATCTTCAATTGAGCTGCTCGGTAGCGGTTGAATATCAAAAGGAAGATCGTTGTGTCTACGCCTTTCGTTTAAGATTTGTTCATCCTGCTTTGATGCAATGTCTCGCCGAGGCCCGGTTCGAATCCAAATTCGCCCTTCATACCGAACGGGAGGCGCAGCCGAAGGCAATACCGTGATCACTGCAACATCGTGCCCATTTAAATTTCTCTTCTCGACCGTCATTGATGGTGGAGGGACTATCCTGCCATCACTTTTCATATCGGCGAGTTGTAAAAGCATTTCGTCCGTTATGAGCAAGCTCTTGTGCTTGCCCGAATCGTCGACACCAATGAACGCAACTCCGACGGACTTATGGTTTGGCAGATCATTCGCGAAAGCACAAATTGCTTGCCTAAGTTTGTTTGGCACGTCACCTTTAAGCGATTCTTTTCTTTCGACTCTGTCGGATTCGAGATCCGTGAGCAATTTTGTTAGTGAGATATCATCAAGATTCATACATGTATTTTACGCGTTGTCGCGCAGATCAGCATCTACGCTTCTAAATTCAGTAACGCTTATACATATTCTGGGAAACCTAAATTGAGTGAAGGCTACTCACCCCCCCAACAACGCCACCGTCCCCAATCCCCCATCCGCACAAATACTCACAATCGCACTCGTCCCCGCCCCCATCGCCGCGAGCTCCTTAACGGCCTGCGAAAGAATCCTCGCGCCTGTGGCACCAAACGGATGACCGATGGCCACACTGCCACCGTTCGGATTTAGCCGATCCCACGGGAATTTGCCGAGGGGATTATTAACGTTTGCTTTCTCGCGCAGAAATGTTTCGCTCTCGATGGCGGCGACGTTGCACAGCACTTGCGCGGCGAAGGCTTCGTGGATTTCCCATAGGTCAATATCGTTTAGCGTGAGGCCATTGCGGGCGAGTAGGCGCGGGATGGCGTAGGCGGGGGCCATGAGTAAACCTTCGTTGAAAATATCGACGCCCGCGATTTCGTAATCGAGCAGCTTTACGGGCGCTGCGTTGCCCGGTAATTTTTCGAGTCCTTTTTCGTTCGCGACCCAGATTGCCGCTGCGCCATCGGTGAGTGGCGAGGCATTGCCGGCGGTGATGGTGTCTGCGCTGCTTTTATCGAACGCAGGTTTTAATGTGGCCAGTTTTTCCAGTGTGGAATCGGCACGCGGAATGCCGTCTTTCGCAACACCCTTCACGTTGATGATGAGGTCGTTAAAAAATCCATTGGTCATCGCGCGTACCGCACGTGCGTGGCTGTCATAGGCGATGCGATCCTGCGCATCGCGCGGAATTTTCCACGCCTTTGCCATGTCCTCACAATGTTCACCCATGCTTTTGCCCGTAGAGCGATTTTTCACGCTGGGAATATCGAGGCGGATGTCTTTGAATTTCACGCTCGCAATCGCATCGAGGCGTTGCCCGAAGGTGCGCGCCTGCATCACGTTGCGCAGCCAGTTTGAAAATCCCTGCGTCAAGCCAATCTGCACCTGGCTCATCGCCCCCACGCCACCCACCATCGCGAGTGACGCATGCTCATTCAACATGCCCGCCGCTTCAAACACACCGACCATCGAAGTCGAGCACGCCTGCACAGTGGAGAACGCAGGAATCGTCGGATCAAGCTTCGCATCCATCAACACTTCGCGCGCGATGTTGCTCCAACGCAAACTCGGAATCACCGTGCCCCAAATCATCAGATCCGGCTTGGCGATTTTCGCCATCGCCTGCGCAACCGGAATCGACATTTGAATCGCATCAAGATTTTTCAGCGCGCCATCCACTTTGCAAAATGGTGTGCGCAAACCGGGGACAAGATAGGTGGTGTTCATGGGCAATCCTTGGCGATGTAATGAAGAGATTCTACGCGTGGTGAGGGTGATGGCTATGTGGTGTGGCTAGCCGATGCGCCGCGCACCAAACCCCAGCATGGGCGCGCAATTTCGGCACCTTTGTACCTAAACTGCACGCCCATGCTGGGGTTTGGTTTTTTTAGAATGCCAGTTCGCGTGGCGCTCGTTCAGCGCTTCACTGGAGCATCGACTCCTGATCCATAAACCGCAGATTAAAAATTTAACGCATAAACATCCTGCCATGTCCGCTTTCATCGATTTGTATCGCTAGACAAGATGAGTAGAGCGAATTAATCGATGACCGAATTCATCACCGCCTACTCATTCGATGAATTTGATTTGTAGAGACAGAGGTGAAGTAATGGAAAACTGTTTTGAACTGCAACATGATGTTGCAATGCCCGCCTACCCGACGGTTGAGCGGCGGGTCACACCGCGCACGATTGCGCGCGCCGCAGATCCGCTGATGCGCAAAACGCGCGCCGCGAAAACGATGGCGCTGGATTGGGATGTGATCGAGGCGTTGGTCGCCAATGAGCGCGCGAAAAGTGACAACATCGCGCCGCTACCCGGCATTGATCACTCCGGTTTTGCTACGTTCAAGCGCGTGCTGCGCTTCGTGGCAAAGCAATCGCCGGCGCTCGCCGCGCGGCTCGGCACACGCGTATTGACCACGCCGCCGAAGGCACGCCCTAAGCGCGCGCACGCGCAACGCATCGCCTTGGCCACGCAGTTTCCGCTGAACATTGGCGGTGCACATGCACACAAAAGCGCGCGCGGCTACGCGTGGGGCAGCGGTCCGGCCATTATTTTTTCGCATGGCTGGTGTGCCGATGCGAGCTGGTTTGCGCCCTACATCACACAACTAAATCTGCTCGGTTTTCAGGTGGTCGCTTTCGATGCGCCGGGACATGGCTTTGCGGCACGCGGCCGCACGGACATGTTTGGTTTTGCCGCCTGCATCGGTGGCGCGAGCGATTGGGTAATGGCAAATGGTGGGCGCGTGCAGGCGGTAGTCGGCCATTCCTTCGGCGCGGTTGCGGCGGCGATTGCGATGCGAGATTGGAACATCCCGTGTGATCGGCTGGCGCTGATTAGTGCGTTCACCGATTGCAGCTGGGTTGCGAAAGCATTTGTACAAATGGCCGAGCTTCCGCCCGAAGTGTGTGACTTGATGTGCGCACAGCACAAAGGTTTTGGCGAAGGACCAATGGCGCATGCGCGCACCTCGGTCATCGACATGATCCGCCAAGAACCAAAGCATGTGTTGCTGGCCCATGATCGCGACGATTCGGAGGTGCCGTTTTGGCACGGCCTAGCCCTGTACGAAGGCTGTCGTCGCGCGACGTTTTATCAAACGCACGGCCAAGGGCACCGCAAAATTTTGCGCGAGCCGGGCTTGGTGGATGCAGTAATCAATTTTGTGAGCAGGTGAAATGATGAAAACACGATTGCAGGATTTGATTGATCAAGCACTAGTATTAGCGAACCTTTCAGAGCAGAAGTGGCTCAAAGTGCGCGCTAATAAAGGAGTTTGGCTATTTTATGTGAGGTTATTCGCAAATCAAATGCACCGGCATCTTCTCTCGCTGCTGCTGTTCGCCGCAGTGTGCAGCACGATCAGCATCGTCGCTGCAGCACCATTCACCGTTTCAGTGGATGGCCAGGAAATAACGGATCACGAAACCGGACTCGTCTGGCAGCGGTGTGCGGAGGGCATGAGGTGGAGCGGTTCACATTGCATTGGGCGGGCACATGAACTTACTTTTGCGTCAGCGTTGGTTCATGCGCAGTTCGAAGCCCAGGTGCGCGGCAATGCGTGGCGGTTACCGAATTTGTCCGAGCTGCTGAGCATTGCTGATCCGTTGCGCGCGACACCGGCAATTGACGTTGCGCATTTCCCCGACACACCAGCGGAAAAATTTTGGACGTCGTCGACGTTTGTGAGTGATCGCTTGGGTCAATCCAGTGAAGCCATGTTCGTCGATTTCAGCCGGGGCGGCTATCTTCATCTTGATCGCGCCAAGCGCCATCATGTTCGTCTGGTGCGTGACGTTCAATAAATCAATAAAAAACGAAGAATTTATATGCGCGCACGCACAAAAATATTTCTCCATTTGCATTTGGTAATCGCCGTAATGTTTTCCTTTACATGCCGCGCCAATGGGTCGAACGCCGCATATACGGTAACGGTATGCGCGGCGTGCCACGGCACGAATGGGGTGAGTGTCGCCGAGCACATTCCCAATTTGGCCGGGCAAAAACGGGCTTATCTCAGCGCGCAATTGGCGGCGTTAAAGGATGGGTCGCGCACGAGCGAAGTGATGAACCCGATTGCCGCGCAACTGAGTGAAGCAGACATCAGCGGCGCGGCCGCATATTTCTCGGCACAGGAAAGCGTGGGCGACAAAATCAATTCCGCGTTTCTGCCGAACTTTGCCAAGACCCGTGTGCGCTTTCCGGCGAATTACGAGATCGCCTTTACGCGCTACCACTCGCAGAACGAGCCAGACAGCAATCAGGTTAAACAGTACTACGCCAATGATATTGCGTTGCGCGC
The DNA here is from genome assembly GCA_031370625.1 of Burkholderiales bacterium. Classification (GTDB taxonomy): domain Bacteria; phylum Pseudomonadota; class Gammaproteobacteria; order Burkholderiales; family Usitatibacteraceae; genus UKL13-2. The sequence goes on from JANMQR010000201.1 coordinate 17,782, forward strand.
GGCCCGGATCGGCAAGCCGCTACCCGATGGCGCCGCCATTTTTGTTGAGATCCATGCCGTGAAACTAGACGACAACAAGAAACCCATCAAAGACAGTAAAGGATTTTTCGTGCCCGATAAATTGCTCGCCTATTCTGCGATGGCGCGCGGTGCAGGCTGGGGTGCGGACATCCCCGCACTCTTGCGCAATGATGACTGGAACTATGCCATCTTCACGAAAGACCGCCAGCCTCGTACTGATACGAATCAGGCAGAGTGTTTCGCGTGCCATAAAGCGGTTGAGCCAGTTGGCAAATCGAGTTATGTATTCACCCTAAAACATCTCGCGACCACACCCAACGAGAAGTAACAATTCACGAGAAATTCTTTCGGAAATTTAAAAAAAATCTGCTGCGGGTGCCCCGCCATGTCCGGTTTGATCCGTCGTTCGCGCTTGTTGAAATGAGAGATCATTTTTGGACATAGCCTTCTATTCATAAATCGCGTCAGAGTTGAAATTAAGTGTGATTGATAGATGCAAATGTCCGAAGGTGATCCAAACGTGTCGTAGTGCGGCACGACAGCGATTGGCTGACCATCATAAGATGGCCTTACAAATTTTTCGTTGATGTCAGTGTTGCCAGTCGGAATGTGCAAAACGTTTTCTAGGCTCGCGGATGGTCGCTGCACGCGTGATCTTGTGACTTGAGCCGTCGGTGACTCTTTGCGCGCATGTGCATCTCGTCAATTTTCTAATCAGGAGCTTTGTATGAATACAGTCAAGAAAAGAATGTCCCTGAACGTAGCTAAAAGCATCGCAATGACGGCGACTGCCAGCCTGGTGTTTTCTGCCATCGCGCAGACGCCCGCGCCCGCTAATCCGGCCCCGCAAACGCTGGAAAAAATTGAAGTGACCGGCTCCAATATCAAGCGTGTGGATTCGGAAACATCGTCGCTCGTGCAAGTGATCACGCGCACTGAGATTGAGCGCACCGGCAAGCAATCGATCGGCGAAGTATTGCGCGGTATCACTGGCGACAATCAAGGCACGCTGCCCACCGCATTTTCGGCGGGCTTTGCGTCGGGTGCGGCCGGTGTTTCGCTGCGCGGGCTGGGTTTGAATTCCACGCTCGTGTTGGTCAATGGTCGCCGTCTCGCACCGTATGGTCTCGCGGATGACGGTGCGCGCGTGTTTGCAGATTTGAATTCAATTCCGCTCGAAGCAGTTGATCGCGTTGATATTTTAAAAGATGGCGCATCCGCAATTTATGGCTCGGACGCGGTCGGCGGTGTGGTTAACATCATCTTAAGAAAAAATTATCAGGGCGTGTCAGTTGGTGGCAGCGCGGGGTCAAGCTACAAAGGTGATGGCGAGCTAGTGCGCGCATCGGCCAGCGCCGGTTTTGGTGACATCGCAACGGATAAATTCAATCTGTTTGTATCGCTCGAAGGCTCGACAGAAAAAAGCATTGATCAAAGCAGTCGCCGCTCGTATTTGGGCACCAATGATTTGCGCAGCTTCGGTTATTTCGATAATCGCCGTGGCGCGTATGCGGCGGGTCTTGGATTGTTTGCGGACGGTAGCGGTCCTGCGTTCAGCAGCACCAACCCGTACGGTACCGTGCGTAAACCGGGCGGCACACAATCAGAGCGGATCAATCTCACCGCTTGCCCGCAAATCAATCCGCAAACTGGCGTATGTTTTTATGACACGCTCAAATATGCGCAGATTCAGCCGGAGACAGATCGCGCCAGCTTCTATAGTCGCGGTGCATTGCAAATCACGCCCACGCTACAAACTTATCTTGAGCTTGGTTTCTTCCAGTCGAAAAACAAATCGATTGGCTCGCCCAGCGGTGCTTCAGATGGGGGTGTGTTCAATCCCGCTAATCCGACCAATCCCACGGTTCACACCGCCGTGTTGCCCGCGAATCATCCCGACAATCCCACCGGTGTAAATCGGAATTTGAGTTTGGTAACGGCTGACTTGGGTGGTCGAGACAAACAAACAAAAAGTGATGTGACGCGCATTGTCGGTGGGTTCACTGGCGAGGCGGCCGGTTGGAGTTTTGAAACCGCCGCGGCATATCTGGAAAGCAAATTACGCGTGACCAACACCGGTTTTGTGCGCTTCAGCGTGCTGCAAAATGCGTTGAACAACGGCAGCTATCGCATTAACCAGCCCGCATTGGTGGCGCAGTCATTACGCGATGCGATTTCGCCGACGTTGATCAATACCGCAAAAAACACGGTGACCTTGGCGGATTTTAAAGCGACGCGTGATCTGTTTGAGCTACCCGGTGGGCCGCTGGCCATTGCCTTAGGCACCGAGTATCGCAAGGAAAAAACCGACAGTCCGCCGGTACCTTTCACCGACACGGCGGATATCGTCGGCTTGGGCTTTTCGGCGTTTAATTCCAGCCGAAATGTCACCGCGTTTTACGGCGAAGTCAACGCACCGGTATTGAAGCAACTTGAATTCAATGCCGCCATCCGCACCGATAAATATTCCGACTACGGGCGCTCCACCACTCCAAAAGTGGGATTCAAATACACACCAGTTCCACAATTCGCCATGCGTGGCACGTACTCTGAAGCCTTCCGCGCGCCAGGCCCGACCGAGAGCGGCAATAGTTCTTCGCTCGGTTTTACCAACATCGCGATCATCAGCATCGGTGACCCAAGCGTGCGGCCGGAAAAATCGAAGAGCTATACATTTGGCGTATTGGTTGAGCCTATTCCCGGCACCAGCGCGTCGTTTGACTATTACCAGATCAAGCGCCGCGATGAAATCGTGCAAGCTGATCAGGCGTCAATCATTGGCGGTGCGCCGCAAACCGGTGTGCCGAGTTCTCGGATCGCCGGTGCGCTACCGAATTCATTTGTTTTCTACAACATCACCGGCAATCTTTCTGGTGTGTTGGGCCCCTATTCGAATGCCGCGCAAACCACCACCTCCGGCTTGGATGTTGATCTACGCCACAAGATGAAATTGGGTGATGCGGGCACCATTTCTGCGGGGCTTAACTGGACGCACGTGATCAGTTTTAAACGCGCACTACAAAGCGGCACCGAATTCGAATATGCCGGCACTCAAGGCCCATATGTATTGAGCTCGGCCGCGGGCACACCCAAAGACAAAATCGTCATGACGCTCGCGTGGGAAAAAGGCCCGTACACCGTTTCGGGACAATTAAATTATGTCGGCTCACTGCAAGGCGTGGATCACAAGGGCGAATCGCTGGTTGACAACGGCGACGGCACCATCACCACCACCACAGCGGAAGGAAATTATTTTGGCTCCGTCAACAACGCGGTCTGCGGCGTTTATTACCCGACCGCTGCGACCGGTGGCGGCAGTGGCGGGCCAGCGCCTGGCGGCTGTCGGATCGCATCGTTCACGACCTTCGATTTGTTTGCGAAATATACCGGCATCAAAAACTGGGCGTTCACCG
>JANMQR010000255.1:0-4728 GCA_031370625.1 Burkholderiales bacterium
AAAGGCTCGGTGGTGTCAATTGTTGGCGGTGTTGACGAAAGTGCGCAGTATTCAATCGTCGTCATTGGCTTGGGCAAACGCGACGGTATCGAAGTCGGCCATGTTTTGGCGACCTCACAGCTCGGCAAGGTCGTCTCTACCAACGACGCGCTTGCGGGCGTTCGTAACGAATCCGTGGTCACTTCGTTCTTTAAGCAGGTGGGTGACGACTTGGCCAACATCGACAAAGAATATCGCGAGAAGCAACCCGAAAGCCCTATACCTGGGCAAGTAAAACTGCCGGACGAACGCAATGGCCTGGTATTTGTGTTCCGTACTTTCGAGAAAGCTTCGTACGCGCTGGTCATGAGCAGCAAGCGTCCGCTCAAGGTCGGCGACGTGGTGCAGACGCCTTAAGGCGTCTGCTTCTTGCTCGTTGCTGATACGCACAGCCCGTGCCGTTTCCAGATAGCGGCACCGAGCCGGATGCTTGGTTAGCGCTTGACCTGATTCCCGGGCTTGGTGGCGAGGGTCTCCGGCAATTGTTGGCGCAGTTTGGCTCCCCAGCAGCCGTATTGTCCCAATCAAACTCGATGCTCGCGCGAACTGTCAGCGCCAAAGTCGCGGAGGCCATCGTTGCCGGTCCCGCAGCAGAAAAACTGGACGCCGCCAAAAAGTGGCTTGAAGGCGAATCCAATCACCTGCTGACGCTCGCGGACACAGACTATCCCGCATCGCTTTTGGAGATCAGCGACCCGCCGCCTGTTCTGTACTTAAAAGGTAATCGCGCATTGCTCGGCGCGGCTGGTATCGCCGTGGTGGGTAGCCGCAATGCAACGCCGGTAGGCCTACAGAATGCTGAAGCTTTTTCGCGCGCGCTATCAATGGCGGGGCTCACCATTATCTCGGGCATGGCGCTCGGTATTGATGCGGCCGCACATCGCGGCGGACTGGATGGAGGTTCATCGTCAATCGCGGTCGTGGGCACCGGACTTGATCTTGTTTACCCGGCGCGCAACAAGGCATTGGCACGCGAATTAGCGGAAAAAGGGCTAATTGTCTCGGAATTTTCGCTGGGCACACCCGCGCTCGCGCAAAACTTCCCACGGCGTAATCGTATAATTAGCGGCCTCTCGCGCGGCGTGCTGGTGGTCGAAGCCGCACTCGCTTCCGGCTCGCTCATCACCGCGCGTCAGGCCGCCGAGCAGGGTCGCGAAGTGTTCGCGATTCCCGGCACGATCCATTCTCCGTTTTCAAAAGGTTGCCATCAGCTCATCAAGCAAGGCGCAAAATTAGTCGATGACGCAAACGATATTCTGGTTGAACTGCAGTGGCTGAATTCGGTGGCAAGCAATAACAAATCGGCCACGACAACGGCGAGCGACAGCGAGCACATTGAGTCCGAAAACAGCGACGATGACGATCCCTTGTTGCTGGCAATGGGTTACGATCCGGCGTCAATGGATGCGTTGATGGAACGAGTTGATCTACCCGCTGACCAAGTAATGTTAAGAATCACCGAACTGGAAATTGAAGGCATAATCACCGCGCTTCCGGGTGGCAAATATCAGCGCATGCGATAGTAAAAGGTCAGCGCATGCGGTAGTTGCGTGGCAGCGCATGCGATAGTGTCAACACCAACGCATGTGATCGTCGCACCGCAGTGAATGCGGTAATTGGGCATCCGCCAACACGTAGGACACGCGGCTTTGAAGGGCATTTTTTCTTCTCGCAAGCACGACCAAATTTTGACGCCGCTTGTAAAAACCCGCCAATCCTGCCTATTATTTGTCCCCTGCCCGCTACTCGCTCGTTAATGCTTTATGGCTTCTTGCGAATTTTTGGCAGTGTAAATTGTCGTTACCCGATCAAAAAAGAAAACGAAACCGCCCGTGACCAAACGCCTCATCATCGCCGAAAAACCTTCCGTCGCCAACGACATCGCGAAAGCGTTGGGAGGCTTTACCAAACAAGCCGATTTCTTCGAGAGTGACGATTTTGTCTTGTCGTCTGCCGTCGGCCATCTGGTTGAAATCGCCATGCCGGAAGAGGAAGAAGTCAAACGCGGCAAATGGACATTCGCGCATTTGCCGGCGATTCCGACGCAATTTGCGTTGCGCCCGATTGAGAAAACCGAGCCCAGACTCAAGTTGTTGTTAAAACTTTTGAAGCGCAAAGATGTGTCCGGCCTCATCAACGCCTGTGACGCGGGGCGTGAAGGCGAATTGATATTCCGCTACATCGCGCAATACGCAAAATCGAAGCACCCGATTCAGCGGCTGTGGCTGCAATCGATGACGCAGCCTGCGATTCGCGATGGCTTCAAACATTTGGCTGATGGTAAAACGTACGAACCACTCGCCGATGCGGCCGTGTGTCGCAGCGAATCCGATTGGCTGGTCGGCATCAACGGCACGCGCGCCATGACCGCGTTTAATTCGCGTTCCGGCGGATTCCAGCTCACCACGGTTGGCCGCGTGCAGACGCCGACGTTAGCTATCATGGTCGAGCGCGAAGCAAAAATTAAAGCATTCAAGTCGCGCGATTATTGGGAAGTGATCGGCAATTTCGCTGCGAGTGGCGGCGATTACACGGGCCGTTGGTTCGACGAAAAATTCAAGAAATCCGACGACGAAGGTTTGCGCGCTGAGCGCATTTGGGATGAAAAATCGGCGCGTGCGCTGGTCAGCAAATGCATGGGCAAGCCCGGCATTGTCGAGGAAGAATCGAAGCCGACCACACAAGCACCACCGATGTTGTTTGACTTGACTTCATTGCAACGCGAAGCCAATTCGCGTTTCGGTTTCAGTGCAAAAACCACGCTTGGCTTGGCGCAAGCGCTCTATGAAAAACACAAGGTTTTGACTTATCCACGAACCGACGCGCGTGCCTTGCCGGAAGATTACATTCCGACCGTGAATGAAACCTTGACGATGTTGAAAGAGGGCCCATACAACACGTTCGCGAAAAAAATCCTCGACGAAAAATGGGTCAAACCAAATAAACGTATTTTTGACAACACCAAAATTTCGGATCACTTCGCGATTATTCCGACCACGCAAGCGCCGAAAGCGTTAAATGAAATCGAGACGAAGTTATACGATTTTGTGGTGAAGCGTTTCCTCGCCGTGTTTCATCCCAGCGCAGAATTTTTGCAGACCACCCGCATCACGCGCGTGGAAAAAGAGCCGTTCAAATCGGAAGGCAAAGTGCTGGTCAGCCCCGGCTGGCTGGCCGTCTATGGCCGTGAAATCGATGATGAAAACGCGACCAATAATTTGTCCGCCGTGAAGCAGGGCGAAACGGTAAAAACCGAAACCGTGGAAGCGAAAGCGAATCAAACCAAGCCACCCGCACGTTTTTCTGAGGCGACCTTGCTGTCCGCGATGGAGGGTGCTGGCAAGCTGATTGACGACGACGAGCTGCGCGCCGCGATGAAAGAAAAAGGTCTTGGCACGCCTGCAACGCGTGCCGCAACCATCGAAGGTTTGCTGTACGAAAAATATATCTTGCGCGAAGGTCGCGAGTTGATTCCGACCGCGAAAGCATTCTCGTTGATGACGTTATTGCACGGCCTTGGCGTGCCGGAGTTATTTTCGCCGGAGATGACCGCCGAGTGGGAATACAAGCTTTCGCAAATGCAGCAGGGCAAATTATCACGCCCGAAATTTATGGCCGAAATTACCGAGATGACCAAACACATCGTCGGTCAGGCGAAAAATTTTGAGGCCGATACCATCCCCGGCGACTTTGGCGTGTTGAAAACACCGTGTCCAAAATGCGGTGGCGAGATACATGAGAATTACAAAAAATTCCAATGTCAAAAATGCGATTTTGCCTTCTGGAAAATTTTGGCTGGCCGCCAGCTTGAAGTAGCAGAAGCCGAAACGCTGATCGAGAAACGTGACGTCGGCCCGCTGGACGGCTTCCGCAGCCGCTTAGGTCGCGCATTCTCGGCGAATCTGATCATGAATAAAGAATTTGCGATTGAATTTTCCTGGGGCGATAAAGATGGCGAAGACGGCGAGCCGCCCGATTTCACCGGCCAGGAACCGCTCGGCCCATGCCCGAAATGTAATGCGCGCGTGTTCGAAATGCCGAATGCCTATAGCTGCGAAAAAGCGTTGGGCGCGGCCAAGACTTGCGATTTCCGTTCAGGTCGCATTATTTTGCAGCGCGCGATTGAGCGTGAGCAAATGACGAAATTGCTCACCACCGGCAAAACCGATTTGATCGACAAATTTATTTCGAAAAAAGGCCGACCATTCTCCGCTTATCTGGTGCGCCAGCCGGACGGCAAAACCGGTTTTGAATTCGAGCCACGCGAACCGAAAGCCGGCGGCAAAGGTAAAGCAGCAGCCAGCGGCCCCGCAGGCGCGCTACGCATCCTCGGCAAGCATCCTGAGGACGATCAAGTCATCTCGGTGTATTCGGGGCGCTACGGGCCGTATGTGAAGCATGGCAGTACCAACGCGACCATTCCCGATAAAGACAAAGCAGACTCGATTACCTTGGCCGAAGCCGTTGCGCTAATTGATGAGCGCACGGATGGCATCATCACGAAAAAGAAAGTGGCTAAAAAACCAGCTGCAAAAAAATCCACTGCGAAGCCTGCTGCAAAGGCAAAAGTCAGCGAGGAAGAAACCGTCAAGAAGCCTGCGGTTAAGCGAAAAAAAGCGGTTTGATTTTTTAGCGCGCCACCTAGCTTGTTTAGCTAGTCGTTGTAGGTCAGGTTGCGCAGCTACCTGA
>JANMQR010000269.1:0-8523 GCA_031370625.1 Burkholderiales bacterium
GCAAGAAGCGCACCTGAGAACGCAAAAATGGCGTAGCGCTCAAAGATGAAATCTGTGTTTATGCGACCATGTTTTCGCGCCTGATTTAACGCGACGACGTTGTAGGCGATTTCTGCCAACTCGAAAAAAAATTCGGGCAGACCGTTGCTGATGAATCGGAATACCTTGGACTTCAAGCCAGGTGCGGAGTTGGACGAAGATATTGGACTGTCGCCGAGTTGATCGCCAACTGGCGACAAGAGCGACACACTATGACCCAGCTTGCGCCATGCCTTGACGATCTCGCCGATGTGTACGCCCTCTACGCCTTTGGCCTGCGTTCGATGGAGATAAATGATTTTCATGAGGTTCTAGTTCGGTTTGGCTTGCGAATCTTTTGTTTCAACTAAGGCAAGCAATTCACTAATCGTGACTGCGGCGAGATCCTGGGCAACGAGCATTTCTAAAAGCTGCGGTATTGCCTGAACTGTATGATGATTTTTATCATGCATTAAAACAATGTCTCCAGACTTTAAGGGGGCAGCCTTGAAATATTGAAGAATCTCAAACGAGCTGGCAGCTTTATAGTCCTCCGGATCTCGGTTCCAGAAAATGAGTTTTAGTCGCTCCCCATAACAGTGGCGCAACAATGATGGCGTCACCACGCCCTTGGGTGGACGAAAGAATTTGTTCGGAATTGCCGCTGATCCATCAGCAAGCCTTATTTCGTACATAGCATTAACTTCGTCAACCAGCTTTGCTTTTGGAAAATCTTTCATTTCAGGGTGAGTCATGGAATGGCTCGAAATTTCATGGCCGTGAGCCCTTAACTGGGCTACGATTTCGGGATAACGTTGCATTTGTTGCCCAACAAGAAAGAACGTCGCTCGGACACCAGCATCATGTAATGTTCGAGAAATTGGTACAGTAAATTCAGGATGTGGGCCATCATCAAAGGTAAGGGCGACGCGCCTTCTTGTTCGTGGGCCGCTGAATACCCCAAATGGGGCAAGGAGGGCTTGCTTTGCCAGGTTTCGAAGCGTCATGTTTGTAATGGTCGTGCTCGTTCAGTTAAAACACGTTGTGTCTGAATTGCCTTAATAACATCAAGATACTGATCGGCTATCTGCTCCCAACTAACCGCCATCGGGTTGCGCGATATTACGTCGCGGTTCCATGTTCTGCCCATTGCGTCTTCCAAAGCGTTTGCGAGTGAAATGCTATCTTCTGTCGGAACGAGAATCCCGGTTTCGGGGCTGATCAACTCCGGTAGTGCGCCCACGCCAGTGGCGACAACGGGGAGTCCGCATGCTTGAGCCTCCAGAACCACGTTAGGCATCCCTTCCGTTATGCTGGGCAAACAGAATGCATCCGCAGCGCGCAGCCACTTGGGCACGTCTTCGTGAGAAACTTCTCCTGTCAGGCGAAATTGATTGTTTAACGAGTGCTGTGCAACCAAGTTTTCGATTTTTGCGCGCAGCTCACCTTCTCCAACCAAGATTGTATCAAAGTGAAGTCTTCCCTCTGCTTTGAGTTTGGCGATAGCCTCTACCAGACAGATCAAGCCTTTTACGGGGTGAAGTCTTCCGACAAACACTAAATAGCGGCGGTGGATGTCAAGGCCCAGTTCAGCACGGAGGGCGCTGCTTTCGTCTGGCGAAGCAATAAAGAATTTTTTGTTATCGACCCCGTTGGGTAAAAAATGGCTGTCTGTTGTCTTCGCGCCTAAATTGGTTAACTGCGTAACCAGCGCGCGACTCACGCCCGAAACTGCGTTGGCGTGGCGTATCGCCCACCGTATTTGCGCCACAATTACTGCATGCTTTGCGGCGACGTTGATGTCGGAACCCAAGGCCGTCAAGAGAATTGGTATGCGTAATTTTTTCGCGGCCCATGTTGCTGCAACAGCGTCTGGATACATCCAGTGTGCATTAATTGCATTGATTGGTTGTGAGCGGTTTAGTTGCTGCAAAAACGCAAACAAATTAGGTGCCTGCAGCCACGGCTGTGCGAACCTCGATACCTTGGGAATAAATGGAAAGCGGACGTAGTGAACCGGCACGCCGTTTCGGCTAAGTTCGCGTGGTATGCCTGCGTACCACCTGCATGTTCCGATATTTTTCAGTATGGGCAGGTTGGGGCACCACGGCACAGGGCACACGACGGTTAGCGACACTCGCGTTGCGAGAGCGTCTGCGAGTTGCGCAGTGAAAATGCCGCCATTTGGATCGCGTGGCGTCGGAAATTGCGAGGACAGTAACACGAGGTGCATGCTTAACGCCTTTCGTTGCGATACAGGCCGCCATATTGCTGAATCATCGCATGGTCATTAAAGCGCTTGTCTACACTCGCTCTGCCCGCGTTGCCAAATGCAATGCGCAATTGCTCGTCGCATACCAAGCGTTCAATTGCGTTACTGAATTTGGCAATGTCATTCAGAGGAACAAGATAGCCGGTCTTATCGTGAAGGACGATTTCAGTATTTCCACCCACAGCTGTTGCAACTACGGGAAGCGAGCTGCTCATCGCTTCCAGTAATGTCAGGTTCATTCCCTCGCTTGTCGAGGAGAGCGCATAAATATCCATTGCGTTCAACAATTCCTCGGTATCGCGTCTCTCGCCGACAAAGATCGCCCTTTTATTGATGCCCAGTTCTATTGCCATTTCCTCAAGTTTTTTTCGCTCGCTCCCATCACCAACAACCAGCAGCCGTACGTTCTCTGCAAGACCAGAAAGCGCTGCAATCGCACGCAATAAATAGGCATGGTTTTTAATCGGGGCGAGTCGCGCCACAATGCCTACTACGACCAGCGAGCCATCCAGCCCCAAGTTTTGTCGGGCGTGGAATCGCGTGTCCGCGTTGCGCACAAACCGTTTCGTATTTACCCCGTTGAGGATCAGTTTGACATGCGACGATTCAACACCAATTTGGTTGGTGAGAACATCAGCGACGTGATCAGATACGGCAACAACGCTGTCAGTGACTTTGCTAAGCGCGCGCTCAACCGCGTACCTGATTCGTGATGGCGCCACGCCAGATTGCTATTTATGAATATGCCGCACCCCAGAAAGTCCACGCAAAGCGACTCCACAATAAAGCCAGGCAGAGTAGTTGTGGCTGTGAACTACATCAATTTTCCTGTTGCGGATAAGTGCGCGCAATCGCCAGAAAAGACCCACATCAATACCCTCGCGCTTGCCGAGTCGATGAACTGGTGTGCCGTTTTCTTCAAGTGTGCGTTCAAGAGAACCGCCACCTTCAAAGACGGCAACTTCTGCTTGAAATTGTTCGGCGGGTAAAAGTCGGATCATATCGATGATCATCGTTTCAATGCCGCCCATTGAGAGGCTGTAGTTAACAAATAATATGTGCGATCGACTCATTGCTAGACGATCTGTTTAACAGCTGCGAGCCAAATCATGCACAAAATAACGATCATTGTTCCGCAAATAATTGCTGTGTCGTTTCGCGTAAAGCCAAGGTGCGGGAGATTCGGCTGGAGTCGCTTGGCGTTTAGATATACCGCGGTCCACAACCCGAAAAAGAAATAAAGAATGTCTAGCTCCATTACAACGAAAAAAGTGACGGCGCAGTACCCGACCAGCGTCGCATTCATCATGCGAGCTATAGCGGCAACCTTGGGCTCGACCTCGTACTTCGCCGAAGTAAGCAGGTAGTTTCCTTTGAAGCAAAACCACAGTAGTGACATAAAGCAGAAGAAACCCAAAAGACCTGTTTCTGTAAAATTTTGCACATAGTTGTTGTGTGCGATCAGATTCAGGTCGACGTTTTTTGCAAACTGCCCACGTCCAATTCCCCAGACCGGATTATTTTTCAACAACGTTAGCCCCTGCTCCCATAGCCAAGTCCGTTCGTGAGCGGAAGATTCTCCAGAACTCACCTCGCTCATCCGCGATGGCCCAATGGCGAAAAGTGCAGCTACGGCGGTAACGCCAAACAAAAGTGCCTTGATACTTTTGAACCGGTCTTTGAAGTAAAAGAGCAGCATGCAAGCCACCGCTAGTACCGCGCCGCGCGAGTTAGTGTAGAAGATGGCGGTTAAATAAGAGGCGCTCAATGCGCCAGCTACGAGTCGTGTAAGCAACCTGTGTGGTCCAAAAATCAGCTCGATAGCAATCCCCAAGGCCATAACAAACAAAATACTGAAAACATTAGGGCCGTCCCAATCACCGTACCATCGCACCCGTATTTCTTCATACCCCGGTTCCGGCGTCATGCCGCCCCAGCTCTCACCAGTTTGCGCTTGAAGGATTGCTTGAAACGCTAGAAAGCCAGAAAGTAGCAGAATGAACCAAATGGCTGCCTGTATTCTTGTGGTGCTTGTGAGCAGCCAGATAACCAAGTAGAAAACTAATACTCGTCGCAGAAACAAGTCGAACTGCTCAAAGGCGGTTGCAGCGCCTACATTGATTAGCGTAGAAATAAAAATCACCGCTAAATAGACTATCAATAACCAAGCCTGAGGTGCACGGAAATGCAGTGGTTGGCGAATTCTGTCCACCACACCAATTAGCAAACCCAGCGGAATGATAATAAATGCCGTTGGGAAGCCGATCATGCCAGGAATCCAATCTTGGGGCCGAACGTAAAGCGTAAAGAGAAATAGAAATACAGGAAAGGAGGCCATGTTAATGCGCCTCAGCAGAGGAGCCTTTACGCGCGACATAAAGAGCTTTCAAAGTGCTCATTTCGCACCTTCCCCGCGAAAAACTGGTACGACCCGTCGAATAATTGTGCGCAGCTTCTCGTCCAGTGCATAGGTTGCGACCAGGAAAGCAACAATGAGAAGAAGCTTTAGTGGCACCGACACAGACCAATTTCGAAAATCCAGCGCATAGGAAGCTGTATAGGCGAGCGCAGCAAGGATACCAACACGCCAGAGCGCGCCATAAGGGTACGCAACGGGCATCAATTTCTGCGAAGTGAAGTTAACCAGAAACGCGTGAAGGACGCAGGTGCAAAAATAAGCGATTGCTGCTCCGTAGAGGGCGAACATTGGAATTAGTGTGAGATTGAGAATAATTTTCGCGAAGAGGCACGCGATGGAGATATATAAGAGATATTTGGTTTTTTTCTTGACCAGGATGCCTGTCTCAAAGCAGTAAGCCGCTGCCGAAACTACCACGGAGGCAAGCAAGAACGGTGTGTAGAGATAGGCAGATTGATAGGCTTTACCCGCTAAAACGTACAGCACTTCAGGCATGAACAGCGCAACACCGAGCGCAACAGTGCTGGCCGCAACCACCAAACCTCGCACGACCAATGATTGAATTTCGGCAGCGTTGTCATTATTGAGTATCGAAAAACGGAATGGGCCGTACGCGCGCGAGAATGGCTCCGAAACCATAAATGAAAGTAGTAGTGCGAATTTCATGGCGAGCGCATAAATACCAACCGCGTCGAGCGACAAAAACTCCTTGATGAGAAAGCGATCAACGTTCATTGCAATTGCTGCAACAACTGCACCACCAGCCATCGGCAGACTGTAATGCAGCATTGGCCGCGCAAGTTGTCGATTGAATTTCCAGCCGCAATTCCAGAGTGCATATCCCACTACGACTGCACACCCTAGCGCTACGCTAGCCAAGTTCGCCTTTAGTACCCCGTCGATTCCTTGATTCTGGTATTTCACCAAGTAAATGCTGAGCCCTACTTGTAATAGAAGTCGAGCGAATGAAAGCGCCACATAGAGTGCTGATTTTTCACGCGCGCGCATGTACGCGAAGCCAACCTCGGTGGCCATTTCAAGCACCATAATGATCAAGCAAATAGTGAGTGCGGTGACGAATCGCTGGGAGTCAAATAGCAGCTCGGTAAGTGGTTGGCGTACTGCGAATACTGCGGCAGCACCAAGCGAGCCTAGCAAGATGACCATCGCGAGACTCGTCGTAACGACGGCAGCTTTACCCTCGTCCGATTTCTCTTCAAAATAAAAACGTAGCGTGGTGTGCGATAAGCCGGCAGCAAAAATGACTGATAACACCGCAACTGTCGAATACAGAATCTCAAGCGCGCCATAATCAGCTACTGGAAGCTGGCTTGTGTAGAGCGGCAGAAGCACAAAAGCACCCAACCTGTTCAGGACGTTTCCCAACAGATAAATCCCACTGTGGCGGAGAAGCCGTGTTAAATCTTTAAGCATGCGGGCAGCTTAGAGTGATTTTTGACTGGTTGAGTCATGATTGGATTTAGGGTTACTTTTGTTCGAGCGCTGCAGCCATGCTCGTACGCGATGGGCGATTGGGTATTGTTTAAGCATCCAGCGAATCTGTATCCACGACGTGGCAAGTATGCCTTTGAGTCCCGGAGCGCGCACCACTAGATGATGTAGCTGTCGATCCTCGTTCTTCCAGAGCAACTTGTATGGCTCGTCTCCGCGCAGAAAATCAAAGCTGGTGAGTTTTCTTTCATGCGCACTTCTTACAGCAATTGCGATGAGCACGGTTCCTGGCGAGATGCCTGTATGAAAGGCTGCGCTGTCAGCACGGTAGGCACCGTTATAGTAAAAGATGCGATTCTGGTAATTGAAGGTGATGAGATAGGCCAGCAGAGTCGTATTGAATCGGCAACACCATAGTTCGAGGATACCCTTCTCGGAAAATCTGGCGAGAAACTGTGCATAGAACAATTCCCCTTCACCCTCCATACGCAACGAGCCTTCGGTTGCCTTCCAACTTTTCCGCTCCACGTTTGCAATTTCAGCGATCAGTTCATTTGTCACGAGCAACTCGCGCTTGACGGAGAATTCAGATGTGCTTTCAAATTGCCGTAGAAGTCGTCTGACGTTGGCTCGATGTTTGCTGCTTTTTTTTTCAAGGTACTCATCCCACGAGCCACTAATGTTGATCCGTGGTGAGACGTCGTCGATTTGAATGCGGCTTTCCCTCTGACTTTGCGCAAACCGCGATAACTGCAATTCGTTCAACTGCAGTGTTCGCAAAGACAGTAGGGCTGCCCCTTCAGGGTGCGCGCGAAAGTAGCGAATTGCTGCCTGCAATACCTCGTCTGCACAGTCAGGCAACAGCAGAAGTGGCGCATGATCGCTTCTGCCAGTGCCAAGCCACTCCAGAGTGCGCAGAAGCTGGCGCTGTTTGTACATTAAGGGAAGCAACCCAACGAGTTTGTTATCCCGACGCACCGTTATGACTCTCGCCGAGTAGGACTCACCGAAGGCATGCCACCAACTTTGGAGCCACTCGACGGTCTGAAACGGGGTCGGCTCTACTTGTGATGCCATTAAAGGAGTGAGGGTTTTATTGTGGTCTATAAGCCAGGAGAATGGGACCTCTGTAAAGTTATATTTTGGTGAGTCGTTGGTGCGCATGTCTTCAGCGAAAACAGTTAGCGTAGATCGGAGGCGACGCGAGGCGTTTCGAAGGCGAGTAGCCCTTCGAAGGCATCCAGCACGGGTACCAAAAATCGTTGTTGCGCTTCCGGATGTACTTTCAGCAAACGATCAAATCTGAGTGAAAGTTGTGAAAGCCAGAACACCATTCGAAGTAGACGAAAACTTTCTGCATCTCCTGCGAGTAGCTCGATTTTTTGTCCCATTGTTCGTGCATGCGCCGCTGGCAGTTTCCAAGGGAGCACAAATTCTAAGTACGTATCGACCAGTGACAAATTTGTTTGGCTCGAGATGGCATAAAGAAGATGCGTAAGATAATCAAAAATCTGAAAACCATCTTCACTAAATCCGTCCCAGTCAATTATTGATGTGAGTCTTCGGTCTTTATCGAAAAGAAGGTTGCCTAGTTTAAAATCGCCATGCACGAATCCAATAGACACTCTCCTGCCAATAAAACTCTCGCGTATCGTGTTGTGCAGTCGGTCTAGTTGGGGGTGAAGCGCGACGTCGGAAAATCCTTTGGTCTCGTCAAAAAGCGGTAAGATTTTAGTCGCGAACAGTGTTTTGGTCATCACTACATACTGCGTGGAGGACTGGTGGAATTTTTCAATCATTTCGCCTGCGCCTGCGAATATGTTGTTTAAGTTGGTGGTGCCATATTCAATCTCACTGCCTGGGCATTTTTCCTCGATGAAATAGGCTTCTCCGCCAAGTTTCCCGGATGCAATAAACGCTGGAACAAAGGATGCCCACTGTGTATTGGAAAGTGTGCGCAACGCGTGTGAATTGGTCTCGCAGAGTAGCCGACCTTGCTCGTTGCTGGGTAATCGCACAATAACATCACAGTTTTCAGTTGCTGCGTTGGGACCCACTGCAATAATTGTGGTTCCCCCGTTCCCGGGAACTATCCTTTTGATGGTGGGGGTTTCGTTAAGAGTCCATGCGAGCCGTTGTTCGTTCTGATGGGCAACAAGTATTATTTCGATGGCAGCAATATATTTTCGGTCGGCAGCCAACATCAGATACGAAGGCCACAGAAGACGCGAAGGGCTTAAATTTATCAGTGCGTTTTTGAATTTTGTGTACTTGTTTTTTGGTAACAGGGAGTCTTTTAAAATTCCAGCTGAAGAAACATAATCAGGGCAAGGCATCTGAGTTGCCGTAACCGATGAGCGCG
>JANMQR010000321.1:0-16554 GCA_031370625.1 Burkholderiales bacterium
GCGTGTTTGGAACGCCGTTTATGTTGTTCTCAGCCACTGCATAGTAAATGAGGTTACTGCTGCTATTGAATCCGTCTAATGCATATCCTAGCTCATCAGTCGGCGCAATGCCGAGAGTAGCGGCAGGAAGAAGACCGACGTTGAGTCCTGGCGACGTGTTGTTAAACGCAGCACAGTTGCCCGGAAAGGACGGGGGCTTTATAGTCGTTGGCGTACACGCACCTGCTGCCTGACAAAAGCATTCGCTGCCATTTGTACAGCCAGTTACTTTTAATGCGGGGCACGGTAGACGTCCATTCGCCATTGCAAAACCGACAATTGCATCTTTAGCTAAATCTAATTGTTTTGCCGTCTCAGCACGCTTACGTTGGTCGACTTGAGACGCTAGCGGAACTGCTACAACGGCCAGTAGTATTGAAATAATGACTAGCACTACGGCTATCTCTATAAGTGAAAAGCCACCGAGTCTCTTGATTAACATCTCACGCGATTGAAGGACTGGAAGATCAAGTGTTCTTGGATACATAGCTAATTTTTTATCACTACAGCGCGATCACGCGAAGGTAGCGTTGATGCGACGGATCTATAGATATAGTTGTCAGGCACCAGGTTCCACCCTTGCCGATTTTCGGGACCTTCAAAATAATTCCTAATATCTAACCCAGCGCTGGCGTCGTCAGGCAATCGCGTCGGTCTTGACTGGGTTGTTAGCGGAATTCCAGGCAAAATAATTACAGCTTGGACATCTTGTACTGTCAAATCTCCTTCGACCTTTAAGCAATCCCCAGGATTAATGCAGCTCTTTGAGCCTCCCTCAACATACTGTTTCGCCACTGCATAGAAAATTGTGGTGTGCCAATTGTTCGTGAAAAACCACACAGGCAAAGAATTACCTGACGCGACGCCCGGCCACTCTCGTTTGTCCACCAGATATCCCGCACACTTTAACCGTGGTAGCGCAGGATGGTGCGCCACCACTCCATCATTTATGTATTCCGGAAGCCGTCCCGAAAAGACACCATCTGCGCAATTCGCTTGCTCTGACTGCGAGGCGTTTCTGCTATCTGGGTTCGGCTTTTTTATGTCTGAATAGTAAGCAGCGTATGGATAAACGCCATAATCTTGATAGTAAGCGTTTAGCGTTTTCGTTAGGCTCGCAGCGATTCGATCCTCGATTTTGGGGATAAAGTCAGCCGTTGTTATTAGCGAAACTCTGTCGTTAAAAGTGTCTGTCATCTTGCCAAATGTGTAGGGTCCAGAATCCGTCGCATTGTTCTTACCTGAATAGGTTTCTAAATAATTTGACGCACAAACATCTTGGGCAATGGTGGTGCCCGTGGTTGGGCAAAACGCATTACCAGTCGAGCGGTTTTGTCCAGCGACCGGGGGACCAGCAGCAAAGATAACCGCAACCGCTTGAGCCTCCAATGGCGTCGTCTCGTTTGCTTGATACACAACTAATTGTCCAAGAGAATTAGAATTAATCGCAACAGAATTACTTGGTTTGAAGTTAGCTGATAAAGAGTACCAAAGAGGTTGTCCGTATGCATCTCTGGGCTCTGGGATTCCTAGTGTGCGCCAAGGAAGGCGCCCAATTTTCGGAGTGCTACTACAACTAGTGTTGGCTTTACCGTAAGACAAATCATCAGGCGAGACAGTCGTAGGACAGGGAAACTCTCCCGGACGTTGGGAGCTCGAAGATCCCGTAGAGTCGTCTCGTGAAATTGTGTATGAAAGCAAGGCGTCTCTAGCCTCAGCTAACGCACTAGTTGTAATTTGATCTCTCTCCAGTTTAGCTGACGATACACCGGAACCAGCAACGCTCATGAAAAGTGCGGTTCCGCCTAGCAAAAGCAATACTAAAACAATGAGAAGAAATACCAAACCCGATTGCTTGCGCGGACTGGCTAATTTGCGTCTTTTCATAGCCTACTTGTCAGTTTGCGGCGAATTTTTTGTAGGCGTTTTTTTGCTACTGCCTTTTTATAAGTTTGTTTACGAGCGGTGCTATTCACAGTTACCGTATTGGTTGCAAGCCGAGCCCTCCCGCCAACAATGCTCCCCACCACATTAGGCTCCAACTGCTCCACAACTTCAGATCTTGGGTCACGCTTCATCACATCATCTACCCACACCGTATTGCGTCCATCACTGCGTTTCACAAAGCCATTAATAACGGATCGCTCTGGCTCCGCAACGGCGACAACTTCATCTTCAGGCACACCGCCACGCTGACGCGCTCGATCAAGGCGTTCGCGTTGTTCGTGGGTATTGAATAGGGTGCCGGTGAGAACTTTGGGCGTGGGTTCAAGCTTTGTAGCGGAGGGAGCCTTGGCGGTTGTTTGGGCGTGCGCAGATGATTGCATCGCGCATAAGCCTAGCGCGCCCGCGACGCCGATAATCGAACTCGTTACTGCAACATAGCGAAAGAGACCACTCTTCATTGAGTCGCGCTCCCGGCTTGCGCCAACCGTGGCGGATTGCGCTTGTCTTGCAGCGTGATCCATTCGAGCGTGCATTCTGCGGTGATGGCGTTAGCGGAATCTGTGGATGGCGCAGCCGCCGCAAGAGCTTGCGCGGCACGCGCCGCCTGAGCAAGTACACCGGCGTTTTGATTGGTTTGCGCAACGCTATTCTCGACGCGTTCTGCGTCTGCGGTGCGCGTCATCACGCACCGATCCAGCGGAAAGAAGCCACGTTGAATACGCGGGAAGTCATTCAAAAATGTCACTAAATCTCCATCGTGATAAGCACGCACTTTTAGCTTCATGCGACTCGCCAATACATCTACGGCGGGATAGCTGCCACCGTTCGCCATTTTCAGCGGCCGCTGTGGCTGAAGTTCATATTGCAAATCCATCAATTTGTGTCGATCTTTGAGCGCGTTCATCGCTTCGATCAAATCCAGCCGCTGTTCGGCGGCAAACATGCCGCGAGCGGTGAGGTTTTTGTACGTTTGTGCAGAATCGCGCAAGTCGCTTTGCTCTCGGCGCACATTCGCCACCCGCCGCTGCGCATCGGCTTCCACGCTGACTGATTTCAGATCATTAGACTTTTCGTATTGCCAATACATGTAGCTGCCGACCACCAGCGCGACTGTAACGGCCAGGCCAACCAGTGCCACGATTGCCACCAAGCGAAGCGCGCGAAATCCATCACGCGTAAAAATAACGCTCATGACGTCTCTCCCGCCCGCACGACTTTCAATACAAAACGCGCCTCGGGCAAGCCCGCACCGACACGCTTTCCGGTTGCGGTGATAGTGGCCGTTGATCGCACATCAAGCGGCATCGATTCAATCGTGGCTTTGATTTTAGGCATCGTGTTCAAGCGCGCGTTGAAGCGCTCTACCTCAGCCAACGTGGCGCGAAAATCTCCATCAAAGGGCGTGATCGCGGCATCGATAATCGCGAATTGCAATTTCGCGCTTGGCCAGGCTGGATTAGGATCCGCGTTTGGTTGCGCAGCGTTGCCAACCGATTGCGCACCACCTGCAGCGCCCGGCACAGCAGACTTTGCGTCAGAGACTACCTCCAACGCTCCATTGGGCGGCACGATGTTAACTGATGGCGTCATGCGCTCTTCGGTGCCTATCGTCCAGGTGAGACCCAACAATTTCACGCGCGGAAACTCGGCAATTACATTGCTCAATTCACTCAGCATGGCACCGGGCGCGGCGGGCTGTGGACGAATCTGGTTGTTATAAAACGCGCTGGTATCACGGGCCACATCTGAGGCCAGCTTTTGCTGCCGCATGGTGTTGAAAATGGTTTGATATTCGGATTGCAAATTGCGGGCGATGTTTTCGCGGACATTCACGCGGCTCGAAATTTGACTGGCCTGATGAAAATTAAACGCGGTGCCCGCCACGCCCACCGCCAGGATCGCGGCCGTGAGTGCGAACAGGCTTATGCGCGCTTTGCGAAAAATCGCGAAGCGACGCATCGGCGGCTCTGCAAAATGATTTTCAAGTGCCGACTGCGCATAGGTGTGAACCAAAATTTGCTCAGCATGCGACGACGATGGCGCGGCTTTCAGGCCAATCTTGGTGGAAACTTGTTCGATATCGAGGAAGCGATATTTCAGCGATTGATATTTTCGAATTGCATCGGCGATCACAGGTTTATCGCGCGCATGGACGAGGATGCAAACTTCCAAGGTCTCACCGGCAGCAAAATAGCGCAGGCTTTCCAAGTATTGCCAAGTGCGGCCAATTTCGGCCGCGATCAAGCCACCGACAGATTGGCCTTCATCATAAACAATTGGCGTGATGCGGCTGAACTTGATTTGTTGATCGCGAAAATAAGTTTGGCGCAGGCCAAAATCCGGCACAACCGTCACCAGCAGTGTGTGCGGAAACTGCAAATCCAGCGCTTTTAACAACCGCGTCGACAGCACGGAGGACGAGTAAATGCCCTCCAACGGCACCTCGATTTTATCCAGCAATTCGAGCCACGGCTTGATGAGCTCAGTATTCGTAACCGCGTGATATAGCACCTTGTCGTCACGCCGTCCCTCGGCTTCGCGACCTTGAATGACCGCATGACGCAAATTGCTGCTGCGATATATTTGGCCGAGTTTGCGGTTGATGATGGCCTCAGAATCGCTGCCACGCAGATGCGGGATGGTATCGAGGCGAAAATCTTCTTCGACCAAATCGGTGATTAGATAAGTGGGAAGACCACGATATTTTTCTATATACGCCACGCAACTTGCGCTCGCCGCCTCAGCCGCGAGGAAAGATTCGCGTGAGCTGATCGCGCCCCGGTTCCACACCAGTGAAATCAGTCGGTCATTGGTCAAGTAAAGAAAATGTTTAGCCATTTATAAAATATGCGGTTTGCGCTAGCGCCCTACGCTGCCCACTTTTGAAATCACGTCATACATTGGCAAAAATACGGTCAGCAAAATACCAATTAACACAATGCCCAAAATAACGGTCAGCGCCGGCTGAATCAGTTCCTGCAGCCGTCCCATATTTTCTTTCACATCGCGATTATAGAAATAGCTGACATTGAGCAGCGCCGTGTCGAGCCCGCCGGTAGATTCGCCGACGCGCAGCATGCGCAACACCAGCGGCGGAAACAAACGCACATTCTGAAACGCCTGCGAAATGCCTGCTCCTTCATTGATATCACGACCCACGCGTTGCAAACCTTGTTCGATCACGCGATTACCGACAATTTTTTCCGAGATGTGAATGCATTCCAAAACACTAATACCTGATTGGTACATGAGGGCAAAGAACGTGGAGAACCGCGCCAGTATTAGCTTGCTGACCAGAGGCCCAATTACCGGCAGCTTCAATATGGCGGCATCAATTTGGTATTTCACGTTGTCATTGGTTTTCACCAAAAAGAAAATCGTGCCCGCAATAATGATCGGCAATGCCACCACGATGTACCAAAATTTTTGCATCCAGGCCGAGACGGCAATGAGCGCTAAAGTTTGTGGCGGCGGATTGGGTGTTAATTGTTTTAGCGTCGTACCGAGCTGCGGCACC
Source organism: Burkholderiales bacterium (assembly GCA_031370625.1). Lineage (GTDB taxonomy): Bacteria > Pseudomonadota > Gammaproteobacteria > Burkholderiales > Usitatibacteraceae > UKL13-2. Next base: position 5,504 of record JANMQR010000321.1, read on the forward strand.
AGGAAAATCATCAAAATCAAGACCACACCGAAGATCACGATGCCGGACGCGATCGGATAAATCATCGCTTTTTTGACCTGCGCGCCCAACTCATCTTGCCACTTCAAATTCTCGGTAAGCTTGGTGAGGACATCCGGCAATTGACCCGCCGTTTCACCAGTCCGAATCAGTGCGACAAAGACAGTATCAAATGCTTCGCTGTGATTCGCCATCGCATCCGAAAGTCGCAAACCGCCTTCAATATCCTCCAGCAAGCTCGCAACAATTTGTCGGAACGGCGGACTATCTACACTGTCACGCAGATCGGTTAGTGCATCAATAATCGGCACGCCAGCGCGCATCAGTTGATCGAGATGAAAACAAAATGTAATGAGTTCTTTGCGGGTAATGCGCGGCCCGCCGAATAGCGTCGATTTTTTAATCGAATCAAATTTAATGAGATCAAGGCCCATCCGCTTCAAGCGCAACTCAAGGTCAACCCCATTCACGGCGTCAATATTGCCGTTTTGAATTCGACCTTCTTCGTCTATAGCGCGGTAGGCGAATGTAGCCATATCTCGTTATGCAACGCGATCTGTTAAATCAACCACACGCGACACCTCATCAATATCGGTAAGACCGGCCAAAATACGTGCAACCGCATCTTCAGCCAGCGTGCGATAGCCGGTCTTGCGTGCGGCTTCGCGAATTTCGCGGCCGGTGGAACGTAGCGCGATCAATTCATCGATATCCTGATTCATCTTGAAAATTTCCATGATCGCCATCCGCCCGCGATAGCCGGTGTTGTCGCATTCAGCACACCCCACCGAGCGATAAATTTCGCCGCGCCACATGCTGTCCACGCCTAAAATTCGGCGCGTCATTTCATCGTCAGGCCGATAGGGTTCACGACACGCTATGCAGAGTTTACGCAGCAGGCGTTGTGCAATCACGCCGATAATATTGCCCGCCAAAATATCCGGCAGCACACCCAAATCTTGCAGGCGCGGGATTGAGCCAATCGCCGAATTAGTGTGCAGCGTTGAATACACCTGATGGCCCGTCATCGCCGCGCGAAACGCCATTTCAGCGGTTTCACGATCCCGAATTTCGCCGACCAAAATCACATCCGGATCTTGCCGCATCATCGAGCGAATACCGGTCGCGAAATCCAGTTTCGCGACTTCATTCACCGAGGTTTGGCGAATCATGCCCATCGGATATTCCACCGGATCTTCCAGGGTCATGATGTTCACGCCTTCGGTATTGACGTGGTTCAAAATCGAATAGAGCGTGGTGGTTTTGCCCGAGCCTGTCGGCCCGGTAACCAGAATAATGCCTTCCGGCCGCGCCATCATCAGCTGCAGCAGTTTTAATTCTTCCGGCTGCAGCCCCAAATCATCCAGCGGCACGATGCCTTTTTGCCGATCCAGAATCCTCAGCACAATATTTTCGCCGTGCGTGGTTGGTTGTGCGGACACACGAAAATCCACCGCGCGGCCAGATAGCGACAAGGAAATTCGCCCATCTTGTGGTGCACGCGTCTCAGCGATGTTCATGCCACTCATCACCTTTAAGCGCACTACCATCGCGCTCCAGTAATTTTTATGCAGCGAGCGAATCTGGCGGAGCACGCCGTCAATACGATAACGAATTCGCAAGAACCCTTGCTCAGGCTCGAAGTGAATATCGGATGCGTTGCGCTTGACCGCATCGTTCAGCAAGGCATCGACCAGCCGCACCACCGGCTGGCTGTATTCCTCAAAATCGGTGGTTAGACTTTGATAATCGATTTCGCCAGTTTCGATTTCATTGAGAATGCCGTCAATCGACAATTCAAAACCGTAATGCTGCTCAATGCCGATGGAAATATCGGATTCGCGCGCCAGCACTTGTTCGATACGAATATCGTCTTTGACCAGTGCGCGGATTTGATCGAGTGCGACCACATTCGATGGATCAGCCACGGCCAATAAAAGTTTGCGCGTTTGTCGATCAAAATCGACCGGCAAAACTTGATAGCGCCGCGCGACATCTTTGGGCACCAATGCCAGCGCTTCGTGATCGATAATCGTGTTCGACAAATCAATGGCAACTTGCCCAAGACTTTCTGACAACGTATCGCGAATCGTCGCTTCGGTGACAAAACTCAACTGGACTAAAATTTTGCCCAGCGGGGTTTTCAGTTTGCGCTGCTCGGTGAGCGCAATTTTTAATTGGTCTGACGAAATAATGCCTTGCGCAAGCAAAGTTTGCCCAAGCGGAAGTTGTGAAACAGGAGAAGTCATTTCATTCATATGTTGATCATGCCCGCCCTAGTTCGCGACGCGCAGGTTTTGCAGCTCTGCTGCGCGACGTTGTGCGACGTTGCGATCAAACTGCGCACCCGTTTTTACGGCTTGCACGAGCGATTTTTGGTAATAATCAAGTGCTAAACGCGGTTGATTAAGTTGGTCCAAGCTGACCGCGAGATTAAACAAGTAATCAGCGTTCGCTGCATCCAGGCGATACGCTTCAAAAAAAGCCTGTTGTGCCTCGGTCCAGCGGCGCTCGCCCGCATACAAATTTCCGAGCGCGAACTGCAGCGGGGCTGCATTAGGATCTTTCGAAATTAATGCTTTGAGCTGTGCTTCCAGCGCTTCCGGACGCACACCGCTGGCGCTTTCACTTACCGCTAAAAGCCCGGCAATAGCCATGCCATTACGCGGATCAAGCTCCAGCACGCGGCGATAGTGGCGCGCGGCCAAAGCGTTGTCGCCGCCACGCGCCGACGATGCTGCCAGCCCTAATTGCGCATCCAGATTAAGCGGCATCATCAGCACGACTTGTGAGTATAAATTTTTGGCTTGCGCGTAATCTCCTCGCGTCAGTGCGGCATACGCGGCGGTTAGTTCAGGTGAAACCTTTGGTGTTTCAATTGACTGCGACAAGCGCAGCCGAACCGGTGCCTCACGGCCTGATGGCGACTGTTTCAAACTCTGCGCCAAACGTTCGCGCTCGGTGAGTTCACGCGGGTTATTTGCTGAAGTAGGCAAACGCGTAATGGGGGTTGGTCGCGGCTGTGCTGCGTCTGGTAGCGGTGGCGGCAACAGCGGTGGCAGAGCTGGTTCGAGGACCGTTGCGGTTGCAGATGACGCAGTAGGTGGGACGGTTACCCCAATTTGACCCGTCGTGGGCGCGGCCGGCAAAGCGGCCACGTCCGGCACCGGCGATGCCCGGTTGGCGGTGGTTGAGGTGGAGATTGAAAGTGAGCGCGAAAGCTCTTGCCAGCCATACCATCCCGCCACGCCGACTGCGACAAAACCAACCGCAATTAGCGGTGCTAGCCAGGGCGAGCGCGACGGTCGCGATATGGGTAAAGGCACGTCAGCAGGCGATGATCTGCCCACCAAAACCGGTTTGGCAAGCCCACGGTTCACCGGCAAGGCAGCAGGCGGCGCGGCTTCCTGCACAGCTTCGGCGGGGCCGAGCGTGCGCGGCGTGGGCACATGGGTACGCTTGAGATGTAGCGCCGCTTGTACCGGCACTGAGCCGTCAGGCGACGATGAAGGTAATGGTGATTTGGCCAGCGTGGAAGCTGGCATCTCACGCGACGGCACATCACCTTCACGATCTGTTAGTTCCAACTCGCGGCGTTCAGGACCGCTGTAAGACACTCGCTTTTCAGCGGTTCGCGTTGGCGTGTCCGGCGCGCTCGGCTGCGCGCTGCCAGAGGTGGAGATAAAGGCAGCCTCGTCGGACTTCGCCTTTTTTGCCTGCTCGGCGCGCTTTAACGCATCGAGCAACAGGCTCATGGTGTGGCCTTCGGCGCTGAATCACCGTTCGCGCGATCAGCGGGGCTCGCGGGGTAGAGGCCGGGGATGAGCGGCTCCGCTTCTTTGAAAAATTTCGCGTCGGGCAGCAGTCGGCGGTAGGCGGCGAAATCAGTATCAACGCTCGCATCTTTAATCACAATAGGTCGCAGAAAAACCACCAGTTCGGTTTTTCTGCCGGTGTCATTGCGATAACTGACGGCATCACCAATCAGCTTTAAACGGGAAAGTATCGGCAAGCCGTCGCGCTTTTCTTCGAAGCTATCCTGCATCAGGCCGCCCAAAACAGCGATTTGGCCGCTCGGAATGCGGAGCACGGTCTCAAACTCGCGGGTCTGAATGACAGGGATTCTGTTTGGCACTGACAATGAAAGAATCGGATTCGGATCGGAAACAAACTCGACAATTCGCGTAATGCTGGGGCGCACATTCAGCGTTACCACATCACCCTCGCTGATTTGCGGCGTGACGCTCATGATGAAGCCTTCGGGCACTACATTGGGCGTTGTGTTGTACGTCGGCTGAGTTGCGGGCACGCCGTTTGAAGCAAGCGTGCCTGGTGTGGCGGTGACGGTAAAGTAAACTTTGTTTTCGACGACCTTCATGACCGCCGTTTGATTATTCAACGTGGTGATCCTAGGACTTGAAAGAACTTTGGTGTTCCCAAACTTATCGAGCAACTTTATTGAGGATTTGATCGCACCGCCCACGGCTGCACTCGGGTTGCTATATTGAATGTTAAAAAATGGTGCGGCAGACAGGTTTTGTCCGGTAAAACTCTGTGTAAACGAGTAGCCTAAACCTTGCAATCCAAGCGCTGACCAATCCACACCGGATTGATAGTTGTCATCGAGGGTGACTTCGACCACCGTCGCTTCGATAAGCACTTGCCGACTTGCGCTTCCCGTAACTTGGGCAATAAATTCCGCTACTTTTTCTTGTTGACGCGATGTTGCTCGTACTGAAATCGTCCCGGTTTCCGGATTCACAATCACCGAAGCCGCCTCGCGAAAGGTCAGCGTTTGCGTTGTTGATTGTGACTCCACTTGCGATTCCGCCACGCCCGGACCGGTGGTTTCGGTGCGGCTGCCGGTACGAGAATTACTTCGATTTGTTGCGGTGCGCTGCGCAGATGTCTGGCTGCGATTGGTTGCACTGACACCTTGCGATTGATCTTTCACGAACGTTTCCGAACTCCCTTCAGGCAACAATTTGTCGGTGTCGCGCAGCATGTCTTTGATGTTTTTTTCCAGACTTTCCCAGAAGCGATTCTTTGATGCGTTATCAATTCTGAGTTGCGTTGTGTTTTGACCGCCGCTGCTGTTCGTCGCTCCCGTTAATCCTGTGCTCGGGCCGACCACTTGTGTCTGCACGCCAATTGAAGCCGTTGAATCGCGCGTCATATTCACGTAATCCACACGATAAAGTTTGAGATATGGCGAATCTTTCATGACCACCAAATTCGGTCCATCCATTTCGTAGCGCATATCGACTTGCTTGGCGACGCGTGTCAGTATTTGTCGTAGCGTTTGATCGATCGCGTTTAAGGTCACGCGGCCTTCGATGCCGGGATGCACATCTATATTTACTTTCGTGTCGCGGCTGATGGCGAATAACAAATCTTCGACCAACACATCTTTTACGGTAATGGAATAGCGCACTTCATCAATACGCGCTTGCGGCGGCGGTGGTAGCGGCACTTGGCGCACCGTTTGCGGCACATTGCTTTTGCTGGCTGCGTCAGGCTTGGCAGGATCGCGTGTTTCGGTCTTAAGATGCCCATCCACCCGTGCCACGGGAAGCGTGCCGCAGCCTGCTATCGCACCTATTGCGCACCCCAATATCACCGTGGATAGCGTGTGCATTGCCCGGCGACGCATCATGCTATCGCTGAATGCGACCGGTAAGATAAATTCAGTCATGTTGCGTCATAAGTGTTGCCTCGCGGTGGGTTGAAACGCACATGGAAGCGCACAAATTGTTTGGCGGCGGTTTTATATTTGGTCGAGCGCTTCGTGCATTCTGATTATGTAATAAAAGCAACGACTTGGCGAAGGTTTTGAAAATTTGCGGTGATTGCTGAAATGAAGCGCTTGCCGTCTACAATTTTGATGTGTTCATAACGGGTCGCAAATCATCTCGAATCGATTTTATCGAGCGGACGTACGGGCTATACGGCCTCAGCGCAACGGAAAGTTTTGCCAGCGCATCAGTGGCCTCGCCACGATTCGCAAATGGGCCAAACAGCACGCTCACGCGCGGATTCACGGCACTTCCCGCAGGAGCGACCATGATGCGGTCGGAACTCAATTCACGGCTGGCCGCACGCAGGAAATTCTCAATGCCCGCCGATTCGCGCGGATCTGCCGTCATCAACTGGATGGCTGAATGGCTCTCTGGCAAAGCATTCAAGCGCGAAACATCAGCGTTCATGCGGTTTTCCAGCCAGCTTTGCCCTGAAACGACCGCCGATGCTGGGGTTTTAATTTCCATTTTCGCCGGTGCGAGCGTGGGCGCTGGCGGCAGCAAAGGCGCCACCGAAGCGCTCGGCAACGATGCACTGGGCAACGCAGCACTCGGCAACGATGCAGCGGCGGGCATGATTGGCGATGGCATCACGGTCGGCGCGGTCATGCGACCGAGCGTAAAGCCCAGCAACAATCCCGCGAATACGCCGGCCGTTGCAAAAAAAACGCGTCGGCGCGCTTCCGTGTTTTTTTCGTCACGCACTTTTGCCAACTCATTCACTGGCCGTGGCAACACAATTTGCGTGTCGGTCACCGCCGCGCGCACGTGATCCTCAGTGATCATGTGCGTCCCCGCTGCGTATGCCGCAAGCAAGGTTTTATCCGCGTAAATATTGATGCGTCGGGTGAGCCCTTCAGACGCTTCAGCAATCAGCCTCAGTGGTTCTTCACCGAATAAATCCGGCCCCTTGTAGCCCGCCGCGCGCAGCCGAAAATTAACGTAGTCCTTGATGTCGTTGGGCGGCATGGGCTTTAACGCAAAGCTGTGGGTAATGCGCTCCTTCAATTGGCGCATATGCGGCAACGACAAATGCTCATCGAGTTCTGGCTGACCAAACAACACAATCTGCATCAGCTTGTCGTGACTGGTTTCAAGATTCGACAGCAAACGAATTTCTTCCAGCGTTTCCAGCGGCATCGCGTGTGCTTCATCAATTAACGCGACCACTTGCCGACCTTCGGCATGAATCGCGATCAGCTTGTCTTGCAGCGCGCGCACCAGTTTGGTGGTGCTCACGCCCTGCGTTTCAAGGCCCAGATCGCCCGTGATTACGGCCAACATTTCATCGCGCGACAACGATGGCACCGCCAGATAAATGGTCTCAACCGTTGGCGGCAGACGCTCCATCAACACACGGCACAACATGGTTTTGCCCGCGCCGACTTCACCGGTGACTTTCACCATACCTTCGCCGCTGGTGATCGCGTAAATCAGGCCTTCAAGGGTTTCGCCGCGGTTGGCACCGGCGAAAAAAAACTCCGTGTGAGGCGTGATTTTGAACGGCGCTTCGTTCAGACCGAAATGTTCAAGGTACATATTCATGGTGCGAAGTCTAGCATTTGAGCGCCACGGCTAACGCTGCGGCTGACCCGGCCGCAAGACCTCAAGGCGACTGTAAAGCGTCGAACGGGACAGCCCCAGCAGCTTGGCTGCCTGCGTCATGTTTCCTTGCGACAAGGTGATCGCTGCGTCGATATATTGCAGCTCAAGTTGCGCAAGTTTCTCGTCAAGACTAAACGCGGCAAAATCGGCCACCGCGGATTCAATATCGGCGCGCGGGTTGAATACTTGCACGTTACTCGATTGCCCGCCCCCGCCACCCCCCCCGCTGGGCGCATCAAACTCCTGAGCCAGCTCATCTTCGCCGACCACATAGCCTGAATATTTCGCGGTGAGCCGGATTACAATATTTTTCAGCTCGCGAACGTTGCCGGGAAAGTCATAGGCCAGCCATGCGGCGCGCGCGCGATCATCCAGTGCGAAACGTTCGGTCTGTGCGCCGCTGGACGCCGCAGAATTTTGCGAACTAAATAGCGCCCGGTAGTGCATCATCAACTTCATTTTGTCATCGCCCAACATGCGTAGCGGCGGCACTTGAATGGCAAACACCGACAAGCGATGGAAAAGGTCGGCGCGAAATCGGCCTGCTTTGACTTCAGCTTTGAGATCGCGATTGGTTGCGGTGAGCACGCGCGCTTTCGATTTGCGCGTTTGGGTTTCGCCAACGCGCTGGAATTCACCATTTTCCAGGACACGCAAAAGTTTCGGCTGAAGCTCAATCGGCAATTCGCCAATTTCATCTAAAAATAACGTGCCTTCGCCCGCGTCCTCAAAATAGCCGGCCGTCGTACTTGCGGCTCCGGTAAAAGCACCCTTCGCATAGCCGAACAAGGTCGGCTCAACTAAATTTGCTGAAATCGCCGCACAATTCAGCGCAAAAAATGGCTGTCTGGATCGCGCGCTCAAATGATGTAGCGCCGCTGCCACGCGCTCTTTGCCACTGCCCGATTCACCTTCGATCAGGGTGGGATACATCGACGCCGCATAGGTGTCGATTTCGGCACGCAATTTTTGCATCGGTACGCTATCGCCAATCAGATCATGCTGTTGCGATTTGTGCTGCACACTGCTTTCATCGCGTTGACCTTTCAGCGCGGCCAGCAGTTGCCGTTTCAAATGGCCTGGATCGCAGGGCTTGGGCACCAATTCGGTCGCACCGAGCGCACGCGCCCGACGCCCGTTCGCCGCCTCATTTTGTCCGGTGAGAACCAACACGCGAATTTCTGGGGAAAACGCCAGTAAATCGCCCACCAAGCGAAATCCCTCAGTCGGCAAATTGGGTATTGGTGGCAGGCCCAAATCGATTAACGCCAAGGTCGGTAAAAACTGCCCACTTTTGAGGAGTTTCATCGCCGCTGCGCGCGAATCCGCCACCGCAACCTCAAAGTCGGGTTCCAGTGCGAACGACAATGACTCGCCAATAAGCGGGTCGTCGTCAACAATCAATAATGGTGGTTTGGCGTGCACGTAGTTTTTGCAATCGGGGTTGAAGTGAAGAGCGTGCGCTGAAGTTCATTGGCAACGCTCGGACTCACGATTATAGGCAGATCGCTTGAACGTTCTCTCACCGGTTCGCTCCAATCATGCTTACCGGGATTCGCGCTATTCACTGACATCATGCGAGGTATGACTGAAGGCCTTAAGCCCTCCCTAATAAACCGACAACAGCACAATGTTAGAATATGGCACAACAATCACGTACGACAATCGCAAGCAGTGGCAGCGAAGCTGGAAACGCACTAGCTTAATAATCTGCCACAGAGCTCTATTAACGACATCCCATGCCCGACACCAATTCACTCACCCCATTGGTTGAGATCGACAAAGTCGACTTTTCTTATGGCAAGCGCGCAATCTTGAAGGGCATCAGCTTGTCTGTGCCGCAAGGTAAGGTCGTCGCCATTATGGGCGGCTCTGGCTGCGGCAAAACGACGTTGCTACGCTTAATCGGCGGCCAGCTGATCGCATCCAGCGGCGCCGTACGGGTGGGCGGGCAGGACGTAAGCCAGCTTGATCGTGATGGGTTATACGAGATGCGCCGCAAAATGGGCATGTTGTTTCAATTCGGTGCGTTGTTTACCGATATGTCCGTATTTGAAAACATTGCCTTTCAGCTTCGCGAGCACACCGATTTGCCCGAAGAAATGATCCGCGATCTGGTGTTGATGAAACTAAACGCGGTCGGCCTGCGCGGAACAGCAAAACTATTTCCGTCCGAGCTTTCCGGCGGCATGGCGCGGCGCGTGGCGCTGGCGCGCGCGGTCGCCCTCGACCCGATGCTCATCATGTACGACGAGCCGTTTGCCGGTCTTGATCCGATTTCGCTTTCGGTGGTGGGGCAGACTATCCGCAAGCTCAATGATGCGCTCGGTGGTACCTCGATTGTGGTGACGCACGACGTGATGGAATCGTTGCAGATTGTGGATTATCTGTACTTCATTTCGGATGGGCGTATTGTCGGCCAGGGCACGCCCGACGAAATCCGCGCATCCACTGAGCCTTATGTGAAGCAGTTTGTTCACTCCGAAATGGATGGCCCGGTGCCGTTCCACTACCCGGCCAAACCGTATGCTGAAGAAATGGGTCTTGCCGCCACACCGTCGACCCAATCTGGCACACGTTAAAGCCATGAATTACAACCTAGACAGAATATGCTGAATATTATTCGCGGCTTGGGCCAGAGGGCCATCGGCACCGTCGGGCGATTCGGTGCGATGGTGCGCTTCTTTGGGCTCGTCATGATCCATTCGGGCATGAGCTTTACGCGTTTTCGTTTGACCGTCCGCGAGATTTATTTCTCGGGCGTGTTATCGCTGGTCATTATTATGGTGTCGGGTCTATTTGTCGGCATGGTGCTGTCGCTGCAAGGTTATGAGACCCTGCTGAAGTATGGTGCGCAAGAGCAAATGGGCGTATTAACAGCCCTCTCGCTGGTGCGTGAACTCGGCCCCGTAGTCACGGGTCTACTGTTTGCGAGTCGCGCTGGCTCAGCGATCACCGCCGGTATTGGCCTCATGAAAGCGACCGAGCAATTGAAAGCCATGGACATGATGGCGGTGGATCCGATTGCTCGCGTGATCGCGCCGCGCTTCTGGTCGGGTGTATTCGCGATGCCATTGCTCGCGGGTCTGTTTTCAGTGTGCGGAATTTTGGGCGGCTATCTGGTGGCGGTTTTGCTGACCGGCATCGATGCCGGTATCTTCTGGGGAAACATGCAGGCTGCGGTAGACGTCCGGTACGATATTCTTAATGGCGTGATCAAATCCGTTATTTTTGGCATTGCGATTTCGATCATTGCCACGTTTGAAGGATTTGACGCTGAGCCGACCGCAGAGGGCGTGTCTGCGGCAACCACGCGCACGGTGGTAACGTCAGCGCTATCGGTGTTAGCGCTTGATTTGTTGCTCACCGCGTTTATGTTGCGCGGCGCACCCTAGCAGCCTGTCGGACTTAAAGGAAATCGGCTGCAAAATGATCTGGACGGTGCATATTTCCCCGCTTTTCTACGCCAAGGGAACAACCATTGGCTTGAAAAGCGTGAAAATTTGCCCTCGCCCAGCTCATTTTTCGCATCGATTCTTTAAGTCCGACAAGATACTAGAAAATTTAACACGTTAGCGATATCGAAGAGAGAGTAAAAAATGGAACGAAAATCATACGACTTGTGGGTGG
>JANMQR010000340.1:0-8617 GCA_031370625.1 Burkholderiales bacterium
TTTATACGCCAGCGCTTGGCCGGGCATGACGAGATAGCGTTCAATTTCGGTGACCACTTCGCCTTCAGGCATACCCGTATTCGCCATCATGTATTCAATGGCTTGCTCGCGTGTCCAGCGTTTTGAGTGCATGCCGGTATCGACCACGAGCCGCACGGCACGAAACATTTCCGCCTGCAAACGGCCGAGATTATCGAGTGGATTTTTTTGATACCCCATTTCCCACGCAAGCTGTTCGGCATATAGCGCCCAGCCTTCCGCATAGGCGGTAAAGGGAATAATGCCCCGAAAAACCGGCAAGCCTTTAAGCTCCTGCGCAATCGCGATTTGCATGTGATGACCCGGCACGGCCTCGTGATAGGCCAGTGTGCGCATACCGAATTTTGGCGTCTCAGCCACATCGCGCAGATTCGCAAAAAAGGTGCCGGGCTTGGAGCCATCCATTGCCGGGCCGTTGTAGTAAGCGCCCGGCGCTGTTTTCTCGGTGAATATCGGTATGCGTTGTACGTCGACAGCCGCCTTCGGTTTGGTCACAAAATTCTTGTCCAGACCAGCAATCGCTTCATCGATAATTGTCTGATAGTCCTTCAATATTTGCGCACGACCTTGTTCCGAATCTGGATAAAGTTGCGCTGGTGATTTGGACAGTTTTTGTATGCGTTCAGCGCGCGCGCCGTCGGTGTATCCGCTCTCCGTCAGAATTCGATCCATCTCCGCGCCGATACGCGCCACTTCCTTTAAACCAATTTGATGAATTTCATCCGCCTTCATCGTTGTCGTGGTGTTGGATTCGATCTCGTACTGATAATATTTATCGCCATCCGGCAGCGCCCACACACCGTTGTTTTTGGTGGCTTTCGGGCGCAGCGTTTCCATGTAGGCATTCAGCTGGGTATAAGCTGGCAATACGTTTGCTGCCACGCCCTGCTCTACGCGCGCAATCAGCGCGGCGCGAGTGGGCGCATCCATTTTGTCTGCCGGAATTTTGCCAATTTTTTCCTTGAAACTGACGACAATCGGATTGCCCGTCGCACCGGGTGCCATGAATTCTTTTACTTGTTCAATCACTTTTTCCACCGTCAACTTCGGCGGAATAATGCCCTTCGATTCGCGAAATTTCACACCCTCAATCACCTGCTCCATCTTGCCCGGAAATTCGCCGATGCGCGCGATATAGTCTTCCGCATCTGTGGCGTTATTGACCTGCTGCGATTGCGTCATCAAATTAGGCAAATTACTCTGCACGCCGAATAGCTGATTTACCGGATAGTTATGGAATCTATACGGTGCGCCGCGAACCTGACTCCCCAAAAAGTACGCCAAAATATCGTATGAAAGTTTGTCCTGGCCTTTGAAATTGCTGGTGTCATAGCTTCGCAGCATCGCCTCGTCAGACATCAATTTCGCAAACACTTTATCTTCATGCGCAATAGAGGAATCGCCCAGCTTCGCATTGTGTGAATGAATGCCGACCTGTTCCAGAATCCGTAACTGCGTCAACAGCTCAGGATTATCAATGGCGAATTGCATGAAGACACGGTTATAAAACCAGCCGATGGCAAGCGGTTTGGAATACCATGTGTGTGCCGCTAATGCTGTCACGACGACAATCAGCGTAAGAAAAATCAGCCCAAACCATTTCAACGTTTTTTTCATTTTCACTTTCTATTTCAGCGCAAGAAATTGTCCAATTCTTTGGCAATAATACAAGACAAAATATTGCACACCTTAACAAAGGATTTCTTATGAGCACCGTTGATGACGCAATGGCCAAGATGCGGCTGAATCTGCAAGAGCGCACCGGCAAATCCTACGCCGCGTGGATTAGCGTGGCGCGTTCGCTAGGCAACGCCAAACACAGCGATATTGTCGCGTATTTAAAAACGACCGGACACATGGGCCACGGTTACGCCAACATGATCGCGCTCGAATCGCGCAAAAGCGATGTCATCGCCGAAGAAGACCCCATCGACGCACTATTTGCCGGCAACAAAATCACACTAAAGCCAATCTACGACGCGATTTCAAAAACAATAAACACCTTCGGCCGCGATATCGAATTCGCCCCGAAGAAAGGCTACGTCAGCGTGCGCCGCGCCAAACAATTCGCGATATTGCAACCATCAACGGCAACGCGATTCGATATCGGCATTAGTTTGAAAGGCGTCGCACCCGCAGGAAAACTGGAAGCCTCCGGCACCTGGAACGGCATGGTCAGCCACCGTGTCAGAATTGAATCGGTAGAGGAGTTCAATAAAGAAATTATGCTTTGGTTGAAGCAGGCTTATGATCAAGCGGGGTAGTAGATTGGCAGGCCGTGACGCAGCGCTGCGCACATGCCGTCGCCCCGATCAATGGAAAAGTCATTCAGTGCGTGGGCCTGGCGACTGAAGCGATGTTTAGGAGTAAATGCCTCAACCACCAGGTTTTCAATGGCGCTGAAATGTTTCACATTCGCAGTGAGCAAAGTCAGCCCATGTTCTTGTGCGGTGGCGGTAATTAACGCATCCCCCAAAAGCAAACCATGCGAGAGTGCATATTGATCGATGAGCGTGATCGCACGGTTGGAAATCGCCTCATTGATAGGCAGTATCTCCGTCTGGCGCAGTAATAGTCCTTTCTTTGCCTGAGCCAGTTCCAGCTTATTGCGACAACCCTACGCCAATTCGATATACGTGACAACAGAAATTCGCCACGGCAATATTGTTTGCAGGAGAGCCGCCGCGCCGACGTGGCCGCGCATCATCCAGATCAGCACATCAGAATCGATCAGCATATTTAACGTGAGCTTTTCGTACCATCAGCCAAATCACGCGGACTGCGCAGTTTACGTACATGAGCCGCCACATCCAGCATATCGTCACGGTCACGCCATATGCCAAATAAAGGATTGTCAGACAGTGCGTTAACAGCCTGCGGGCTCGTTTCTTCCTCAATGCGTATGGTCACGCGCGTTGCTGGCGCGGCATGCAACTTTTCTTGCCAGGCAGTTGGCAAATCGGTAACAGGTACGTGCTCAATAATGACGGTATTCATGGCGAATCTCTTTGGCAACTTATTGCGAACAAAATTATTAAATAGCGCGATACATGATTATGCCTTGTAACAACGCTGGTCAAACTGGCGCTTGGACTGGATGCCCGTGAATATCAGGATTTAACCGTCAGCGACAGTGACGTTCACATTTCGATTCAGCCGTTAGATCAGGCTTAAAGTAAGTGCAAGCCATCCTCTCTTGAAGCGATCACTTATCTCGGACGCAAAAATTCCATGCAGGTCTTCAAAAAGCCGTACATCGATTTTAAACATCTCTGATCGTAAGCTTTTCGTTGAAGACTTAACGAAAGCAGTTTTCACTTAAGACAGGATTTCGTTTAATAAATCTACTTTTATCCGTCACCGTCGGGTGCACAAGGCTATCCTGAGCGAAGTCGAAAGAGGCTCTGGCGCGCGCGCGTGAGTACTGATCTAAGGGAGCTTTTATCTGCCGTATTGGAGTCGAAAGGCTAATATCGGTGGGCAGCTTCGAGCAGAATTGCCTGATGATGGCCGTAGATGGTGGTGTTCCATTTTTTAATGGCGCTCAAGTGCTTTCAATAATTTCACTTGTCGTTGCGAAAAATATTTGGTGCGACTTGATTTTGCCTTTCGGGGGCACGCTGCACTTTGCCCACCCTGCTTTTGCTAAATATGACGAGGAAAGACTCCAGCCTCGCAAAATCGTGCTTTCAGCCCCCATATCCACCTATATGATTCGTGTTGAGCCCAGCGCATGTTGTGGCGAGTACTGCCCGTATTATTATAGTAAGTGCGCCAGTGGTTGTCGCTTTGGCTGGATTTAGATTTTCTTTTAAGGTCACCGAATGGGAATTCGAAGCTACTTGTTGGCAGATGTTGGGGAAGGCTTCATGGAGCTGCTGGAGGCCAATAACGTGCTTCCTGTGCTGTGGATTGGTACCATCACGAAGACGGACATCGGTAGTGAACTAATGGTCGCCGGCCCGTCGCTGGGCTTGGGACATAGTCGCGCCTATGGTGTGACATTGAGTGCGTCGGCCGCAGTTGCAAACCTGGCAAGGCGTCGCGTCAATGTGCTGCACTGGCTGGGGGCCGAAGCGGCTGAGGTGCTGGATCAGTTGGCAGCGTTTCTACCTTCTGACCGGTCGTGTCGAGTCCATCTCGATTTGGCCGAGTGGGTGGATGCGTCAAACAGTGTGCAAGAAGCGATGGCCGAGTTGCACAATGTCATTGAAGCCCTCGACACCGCGCCGCCTGGGTTGCTCGCTCGCAAGCGCCGCCCCAAGGCAATCAAATGGTTGGATGATCATTACGACTTGAATCGGTGTACCGAAGACGACCCTGAGTTCGGCCTTGTGTTGGCGGGCACTTCAAATAGCTTGCGAGAGCCGTGGCGACGTGACCCGCCGCGTAAACTGCGTCGACCAGATGATAAGTCTAGCTGGACTACAAGGGATGTGCTCATTTCGAGCCAGGGCTCCGTAGTCGTTGCTGCAAGCAAGAACTACGAAGACTTGGAGACACCCGTTTTGTGGTCGCTTGTGTCAGGACAAGTTCGGGCAATGCCCATACCTGACTCCGTCGATATGCTTTATGCGCAGCTTTTGAGTGGCGACGGCCAAGTCGTCTTTGGCGAATGCCGTCAGTATGCGGATGAAATCACCTACAGCTTCTGCTACAGCAGCACGGGCTTCGCATTGATGCCCTTTGAGCCGGGGCTGGTCGCCCTGACGTATGCCAGTTCAAACGACGGGTCTGTAGTAGCAGGGGCAATTGGCAACGGTGACTTCAAGAATTACCGGGCTTATCGCTGGCACGCTCAAGAGGGTGTCACATTGCTCGTGCCATTCGACGTGCGGTCAGAGGCCACGCTGGTGACGCCTGACGGAATGTTCGCCGCTGGTACTTATCAGCCCACCGGGCAAGCGCCTGCTGAACGCGTGCAGGCGTTTGTCTGGAGCGTTTCTGAGGGCTTTCAAACAGCGGGCCAGCCCCTCTTTTCGCTCGATTGGCTGGCAATTAGCGCCGACGGTCAGCGCGGCGTGCTCAAAGCTATATTGGTCTATGCTGGAGCCGACGAGTATTATTTTTGGGAGAAAGGCAAAGCTTTCAGACGCATTGAGGACGAGGCTGGCAACCCGCTTAGGTCAGTGCGCGTTTCGGCTGATGTTGATGTGGTGCTTGGCACGACAGCCAGCGCTGAGGCAGGGCGTACAGAAGTCAAATTATGGTCGCCAAACGCCCCGCCTCGTTTGATTACGATACCCGCTGAGGCAGCCACCACCTCCCCCGTTTATGTAAGCAATGCAGGGCGTGAGCTGGTGGTGTTGCTGGGGATCGCGACCGAACAGATTCGGGCCGATACGCGAGTAGTAGTGTGGACAGAGTCGCATGGTGCGCGCGAGGTGCCCTTGGTTGAAGGCGACGCGCCATTCGTATGCAACTTGAATCACTTCAACCGAAGCCCATCGTTGGCATCATTTGTGGCGGCTGGCTACCGCAGGAGCGATTACCACCCGGTGGTTTGGACTGAAGCGAAAGGGCTACAACTGATTCCACCCGCGTGGTAGAAAAGCTGGGGTCATAGCTCAACACTGCTCGTCAAATGAATTTTATGCTTCGCAACCGCCACCCTATCGCTAGTACTGCGACCCGAAAGTAACGAGGTATTTTGTGTGCTGTTTCGCCAAGTCAATGCCCTATCCCGTACTCGCCTTCAACCGCCAAAGCGAAGTAACTTCTTTCGCCCGCGCAATATGCAAAGCATCATCCGCATCGCTCACACGCGGATGCGTGGGACGCACATCCATCTTGCCCACCACGCTTAAACCTGCCCCGTCGATCCAGCCCAGCAACGCTTCGCGCGAGCGTAATCCAAGATGCTCAGCCAAATCAGAAAGGATCAACCAGCCCTCGCCATTGGGCTCAAGATGCGCCGCGAGGCCATTCAGAAAGCCGCGCAGCATGTTGCTTTCAGGATCATAAATTGCACGCTCAATCGGCGAAGACGGGCGCGCAGGCAGCCATGGCGGATTGCACACAATTAACGGTGCCCGACCTTCAGGAAACAAATCAGCCTCGATAATTGCAACGCGATCATTGAGCTTCAATCGCGCAATATTTTCATTAGCACATGCGAGCGCACGGGGGTCTTGATCGGTGGCGATAATCTTTTTGATGCCGCGTTGCGCCAGTACCGCCGCCAGCACACCTGTACCCGTGCCAATGTCAAACGCAAGCACTGGTGCGGAGTTTGAGAACTTTGTTTCCGCAACCAGCCCAACATACTCGCCACGAATCGGCGCGAACACGCCGTAGTGCGGGTGAATTTTTTCATTGAGCACAGACACCGCAACACCTTTACGACGCCACTCATGTGCGCCAATAATGCCGAGCAGTTCGCGCAGCGAGGCCACGCACCCATCTTCTGTCGACGCACCCCAAGCTTCGCCACACGCAAGCCTTGCATCTGGCGCGCGACGCAACGGAATCGTGTAATCCGCGTCAAACGGAATCAGCAGCATGGATAACGTTCGCGCGCGCTGCGACTGTGCGAGGCGATGGAAATTAAATGCATCCACCGGTAATTGATCAGGTTTTTTTACTGCGCGCTTGGATTTCGCATCAGCACGACGCGCCACTGCTTGCAGCAATTGTTTTGCGTTCTGAAAATCACCACGCCACAACATCGCTGTGCCCTCGCAGGCCAGTCGATATGCGGCATCTGCCGTGATGGCGTCGTCGGCAATGATGATACGTTTGGGCGGTGGTGCGCCATTTTCCGCGCGCCACCGCGCAGAGAGTTGTTGATTGGCCTCAGACCATACGATGTTGGAACCCGAAGTCACGATATTGCAAACGGTCGATACACTCGCACAAAACGTGCATTTTCCACAATGCCATAGTCACCCGGCGCATATTGCAGCAGCCAATCCTGCGCCGCACCTTGCAATACATCACCGCCTGCGCTGCGGGAAATCGAGAATGGTTCGAGCATTTGTTTCGCCAATACTGAAACCGGTTTCGCGCGAAATTTGTTCTCTGCAACCGCTTCATATTTCAATTCAAATCGATCACGCGACACACACCAGCGCTCGCCCGATTCGCTGGTAATGAGCGCATCGCGAACTCGATAACGATTGATGCCTTCACGACTTGTCAATTCACCGTCAGCGGTCGCGAAAGTAACGTTAACGATTTCATGCTTGACGAATTTTTTTGCGGCGCGATCTGTTGCGAGATCGATATTGGCGAGAGTTTTCATAATGCGGTTATTCTGAAGGAGCGATGAATATACCTGCCCGCCGAAGTTTTTCCCACGGCATCAGATGAATACCTTCGGCAAGCAGCGAGACTTGAATCGCCTCGCCCAACCTAAGCCGGTTTCGATGCGCGACATGCGTGGGCACGTTCATGTACAGCAACGGCCCGGCAGCGCCATCCAGCTTGATTCCCACACTTACGTTTGGTCCCAGCACCACATATTCTGCGATGCTGCCGCTCACCGGGTTTTCGTGCTCTCCGCGTGATGGTCTATCTCGACGATGAAGAATCACATATTCCATCGGCAACGCCCAGGAGACCGGCGCGCCAAATGAAAAACTTGGCGCATAGCTTGCCTCCAAGGTTTTTTCACGCCACTGCATCATCGTTAATTTGCGCTCATGATCGTGGGCCACCACACTGCCTTCAAAAATATTCTTGATGTCCACCAGACGTGCGACTTCGGATGAATTTGGCCGCGTCATCACTTCAATTGGCGGGCCAATTTGCAAGGTCTTTCCGCGCCGCAAAATGCACATGCGATCAGCCAGCATTGCGGCCTCATGCAAATCGTGTGTGACCAAAACAACGGGAATTTTTAACTGTCGGCGCAGTTCGGCCAGCTCGACGTAAAGCTTCTGCCGCGTGGCGCGATCAACCGCTGAAAAGGGCTCATCCAGCAGCAACGTTAATGGATCACGCGCCAGCGCGCGCGCCACGGCCACACGCTGCTGCTGCCCGCCCGACAGCTCATTCGGGCGACGGCTCTCCAGCCCGCTCAAATTAACGAGTGCCAATAATTCTTTTGCACGCGCCGCACGGCCATCAGGCGTTCGATGGCCCATGGCGGCTTCAATATTTTTAGCCGCACTAAGATGCGGAAACAGCGCATAGTTTTGAAACACAAAACCCGTTGATCGTTGCTGGGGTGCCAAGTTGATTTTTTTTGCCGAATCAAACCAGGCTTTACCATTCACCATCACATGTCCCTGCGCAGGGTGGTATAAGCCAGCGATGGCGCGTAGCAGGGTCGATTTGCCGCTACCCGATGGCCCGACCAAAGCCAGCACTTCGTCTGCTGCGCAAGAAAATTCGGCATCTAATGGAATCGGCCCATGTTGCTGAACGTTTACGCTGAGTCCGCTCATGTGCGCTTTCCGTATTTGCCCGTCTTCGATGTTGTTGCATAAGCGACCGCAATGGCAATCAACGACAGCAGCAACAATACTGCTGACATCACACCGGCACCTGTTGTATCAAAAGCCTGCACGCGATCATAAATCGCAATGGCGATAGTTTTGGTTTCGCCGGGAATATTGCCACCGACCATCAGCAC
>JANMQR010000341.1:0-3161 GCA_031370625.1 Burkholderiales bacterium
TTCGATCTTTAGTCGCTTTTTTAATGGATTACAGGCTCGGCAATTGCCGGCCTGAGCCTGCCCTTGTTGCTGTCACTTCCAGAGCGGTTACTTCCAGCGCAGTTACCGTCAGCTTCTTCCTGCCCGATCCTGGTGAATTGCAGACCAGGAGCGATTCCGTTACAGTTACTTTAGCTGGTATGCACCGTTCTGAAAACCCCCTAACCAGGGCTTTTCACGGTATTTGCGCCGGTTGCATGACGAAAACCCACTATTTCCGCCGCGACGTTGTTTTGACGTCGGCCAAGCGGCAACGAAACAGACGCCCAGAGCAGCACAAGATAATCACCTATGAGGAGAAACAAGTGTCAGACCTAAAAAAGCAATTCGAAAAAGCGACAAAAGACGTTACCAAGGTTAAAAAAGATCCCAGCAACGATTTAAAACTGCGGCTTTACGCGCATTTTAAGCAGGGCACAGAGGGCGATGTGGTCGGCGACAAGCCCGGCTTTACAGATATCAAGGGACGTGCCAAGTACGATGCTTGGATGAAGATTAAGGGCATGTCGCAGGATGACGCGATGAAGGCTTACATCAAGCTGGTGGAGCGCGTGCTGCGGGACGACGAATAACCAAAACCAAATGCCAGATTCGCAGCGGTAAGAAAAAACGCAAAAAAAGTCCAACTGGCACGCGCTGCCGTTTTGATGGGCACGACGATGGCGGGATTTGTGCGTGCTGCGGCGAAAGAAAAAGCAAAAGAATTGCTGGATCGGGAGTCGCGCCTAACATTTTCAGAGCAAGATTTTTGCGCATTTACTAACGCGTTGGACGGTGTATTTATACCTAACTCCGCTCTAAATCGCGCGTTGACAGCGGTGCGCAAGGTCAAGCGTGTTTGAAGAACAGTCGCCTGATGCTGCGATTCATGACCGTAAAAATTTTAGTTGTGGTGTGCCCGCGCTCGATGACTATTTGAAGCAGTTTGCGATTCAACAAAGCAAAAAGGGGGGTGGCGACTGTTCATGTGTTGATCGATACGAAGCGCCCCGCAGAAATTCTTGGTTACTATAGTTGTCCCTGCAAAACTCAAATTCAGGATACAGAATATGCAGGGAGCTTAGCGTGATCTTGTTGAGCCAGCAATCGTCACCGTGTTGATCCCGCAGTTGATGCAAAACGCCGCAAGATCGAGCTTGCCACGAGAAGAAACGCGAGCGCAAAAAGGCCTTTCAGACCCAGCCGCATGATCGCCCGCAGAAACAACAGATGTTGTAGCCCGCCGCACAACTGATCGCCTGCAACGCATCACCCACACTGCCCTTCAGATACAGCGAAGCATGCCGTTGTCATGCTTGGTATGACCAATCGCCGGTTCAACCGCCTGACGACGCCGCAACACTGTCTTCTCAGCTTGGCTCATCGATTTGATGCGCCCACGGTGCATCACGTCAACGTCTGGATTGTCTTGGTCCACGCCACGGTAGCCCAAGTCCACCACTGCCTGCTTGACCACCTTGCCTGAAGCGGCGATGAGACCATTGGTTTGGGTGAGTTGCGCCGCAAGCGTGTGCCCGTCAAACGGATTACCGGTGAAGCGCTTGGCCCCCACCATGAGACCGTGCTGGTGCGTGATCGCCAAGCTGACCTTGACGCCAAACTCATAGCGGTGGCGGGCTTTGCCCTTGCTAATGCACTCCACCTCGGGGGCATGCAGGGCGTAGAGCTTGTTTTTGTCGCTTCGTTGCTGCGTGCAGAGGCGTTCGGCTCTTCCCAGCAGCGCGGTGTGCTTGCTTAGTGAAGTCGGCGACGGCAACAGAGTCGCCGCCTTGCCGGCGGCGGTGGTCGTGGCATTATCAAGGACACCGAGTTTGGCTCGCACCTCGCGGATCAGGATGCCGACAATGGTGCGCTGCCGCTTCACGACCCGCTTGAGTCGCTTGAACTGTTTGGCGTGGGCATGACCACCGGCTTTGAAGTGCAGTGTCTTGCCTTCTTTGGCGAAGGTCTGCCTTAAGCGGATGCCACACGCTTTCGCCGCCTTCACAAGGTGGTGACGCGCGATCTCCAGCAGTCTCGCATCGGTGGGGTAGGCAATCGCTTTCTCTTGCACCGTGGTGTCGACAATCACACGCTCGAACTCGGCTGCTTTGATTGCCTTCATCGCCATTGCGGTGTCGATGGTGGCTTTGAGGATCGCCTCCTGTCCGCTCTTGCCAATGTCGGTCCGGAAGCGGCCGATCTGGGTGGCGTCGCAGGGCAGGCGCGGTTCGTAGTAGTCCATGCCGCTGAAGTACTGCTAGACGACGATCTCGGCCCAGCGTTCACAGAGCTGCTCATCAGAAAGGGTGAAGGCGTGTTTCAGATACAGCAACGAACACATGAGCCAGATCGGCAGTCTGGGACGTCCCGGCGGGGCTCGCACCGGCGGCGACGGGTGCGCCGGGTGGACACTAACCAAGTCACCGTGATCGGGTGTCTCGTGCTCGCGGGTGGCCTTCGCCAGCATGGGCGACAGTGCCGTGGCTAAGGCGGCCGAGGGCAGGCGGGTGGCCAACACCGCCAAGGGATGTCGCAGATCGATCATGGCGTCGAGCCGGGTGGGAAAGAAATCTAGTGTTTGTGCGGCCATTCAGTACCCCGTAAAACTCTTGGAAATCACCACGAAATTGTGCATGTTCTGTGAGTTCTACGCCAGAACTTTATGCGCACACGCTAACGCTGGCGCGGCTTGTGGGGGTTTTGCAGGGGAGACTATTGTTTAATTGCGTAAATTAGCGATAGTATTACGCAATTGAGCGCCCTTGACTTCCCGCTTGCGCCAAACGAACGGGGCAGCGTTTTTATTGTGGCGCGCGACGAATGCTTCGATGGCCTGAACAAGTTGCGTGATGTTCTCGAAGCTCGCGCCGTTCAGGGTTTTCCGTGTGAAGATGCCAAACCAGGTTTCCACTTGATTGAGCCAGGAAGCCGATGTTGGCGTGAAATGAAAGTGGACGTTCGGATGCTTGGCGAGCCAATCATGATTCTTCTTGTGCGTGCTGTAGTTGTCCACGATGACATGGATTTCCCGATGGTTGGGAACGTCGGCCACAACCTCATCCATGAACGATTGAAAGTCAGGGCGCTTCTTCGTCGCGGTCGTTTTGGACTGGATCACACCGGTCGCGACGTTGAGCGCC
>JANMQR010000361.1:0-7287 GCA_031370625.1 Burkholderiales bacterium
CGGCGATCTTCAGGCGAAAGTGCTTCAAACGCCGCACTGTATAAGGACTTTGCTCGTTCAGTCTGAAACGCCATTAGCTCAACAAACTGGGGCGTTTGTTTGCAATCGAGAATGTCAGCACTGGTTACGCCAAATTTTTGCAGGTCTTCTTGCGGCAAGTAAATGCGATCACGGCGCGCGTCTTCGCCGACATCCCGAATGATGTTGGTCATCTGAAAAGCAAGGCCGAGATTCTCTGCGTAAATCATGGTTTTCGGATTGCTGAAACCAAAAATGCTGGCCGACAATTGACCCACCACGCCCGCGACACGGTGGCAATAAAGCGTGAGCGACGCAAAATCCTGATAGCGACGGCGTGATAAATCCATCTCCATGCCGTCAATAATTTCGTTAAGCCGTGATTGATCGACGCCGAATTGTTTGGTGGCAGGCTGCAAGGCTTTCGAGACAGGATGAGTGGGATGACCTGAAAATAAATTGGCCAATTCGGCCCGCCACCAGCCGAGTTTTGAGCGTGCGACGTTCACGTCCGCGACTTCGTCCGCGATGTCATCGACTTCACGACAAAACGCGTACAGCGCGGTGATCGCGCGGCGGCGATCAGGCGGCAAAAAGCGAAAGCTGTAGTAAAAGCTGGAGCCACTTTTTGCGGCTTTTTCTTGGCAATATTCGTCAGGTGTCATTGTTGTTTTTATGCATTTGGTGCTATCGAATGAGGGACGGAGCCAACATCAGCCAATCCCATTTATTTAGTTTGGGCCGATGCCGAAATACATCGCCATCAACTGCGTCAATTTTGTCCAACACGCGCGCGCCGCCAGCCACAATCATTCTTAACTCTGCGCCGAATCGACCGGGCAACGCGCGTGTCAGCGGCCTACCAAACATCAGCATGTCGCGCGCACGCTGGCACTGGAACCACATCAATTTTTGCCATGCTGCGTTGGTATTTCCGTTCGCAATATCAGTGTCGCTCACGCCATATTCACGCATTTCATCCTGCGGCAAATATACGCGTCCGCCATCGTTTTTCTGCCAATCAATGGCGACATCTTGCCAATGATTGACGAGCTGCAAGGCGGAGCAGATTGAGTTGCTCCAAGTGATGTGCTGCGGTGTGGCGGCGCGATTCAGATGCAACAAAATTTTGCCTATTGGATCAGCGGAACGGCGGCAATAGTCGAGTAGTTCTGGAAAATTTGCGTAACGGGTTTGGGTGACGTCTTGCTTGAATGCATCGAGCAAATCGTGAAAAAGTTGAATCGGTAATTTATGCGTTTGGATGACGGTGGCCAGATCGCGAAAAAGCGGGCTTTCAGATGGCTTGCCCAAGTTGATTTTCTCCAGCTCATCGCGGTAGTTTTCCAATAGCTGAATCCGTTCAGCAACAGGCAAATCGCCTTCGTCGGCAAAATCATCTGCGGAGCGTGCGAATGCGTAGATTACTTCAATCGGATGGCGAAGGTGCTTTGGCAGCAAAAATGACGCGACGGGAAAGTTTTCGTAATGTTCAACGGGCACAGCGGATTGGCTTTCTATGTTGAGCTAAGCTTAGGCGCGCGATTTTCATCAAGGAGGCGCAATTATATTTGCGAAAACAATGAGTTTCGGATTTGCGATCAAGTTATTGACGAATAAAACTGTGTTCAGCACAAGCGTTAACACGTGGTTTCAGTTAAAATCAAGTGGAAACCTTAGCGAGAGTGGCGGAATTGGTAGACGCACTGGATTTAGGTTCCAGCGCCGTAAGGCGTGGGGGTTCGAGTCCCTTCTCTCGCACCATCGTGACTGATGGTTTGTTGATGTCGATTTTTGTTATTTTTTGTTTTAGTGCCACAAACCTAGCGCCACCAATTTATCGCCACATAAATGGCGGCATCTTTTGCCAAAATCAATAAGCGGCAACAGATGCCGTTTTTAGTTTAACGGCGTCTCTATTTTCCAGCACTGCACGGGCAACATTTTAAGGAACTGTTATGCAAGCACAAGCCTCCATCAGCAACGCATCGAATAATCTTCAGCGCAATATTTTGTTGTCACTTCCCGCTGTTGAGATTGAATCCGAAATCTCCAAACGCTTAAAGCACATTGCCCGCACAGCGAAAATGCCAGGTTTTCGTCCGGGCAAAGTACCGTTCAACATGATCGCAAATCAATACGGTTATCAGGTGCGCCAGGAAGTAATGTCGGATTCGGTGCAAAAGATTTTTGCGGATGAAGTGGAAAAGCAGCAGCTGCGCGTGGCGGGTTACCCAAGTTTTGCGCCTGCGAACAGTGGTCAGGCGGCAGATAAATTTGAATTTACCGCGACGTTTGAAATTTATCCTGAAGTGACGATGGGTGCGCTTACCGGGAAGCCGCTTGAGCGCCTGACCGCAAACGTGACTGATAAAGATGTCGATAACACCATTATTACGTTGCAAAAACAGCGCGCGACTTACGACAAGGCTGATCGCGCAGCGCAAAAAGGCGATTTTTTGGTTGTTGATTTCATCGGCAAGCTAAACGACGAACCATTCAAGGGCGGGCAAGCTGAAAATTTTGGCGTGGTGCTAGGCGAGGGCAAGATGCTGCCTGATTTCGAAGCGGCGCTGATGGGTATGTCGGGCGCTGAGGAGAAGACCTTTGATTTAACCTTTCCGGCTGACTACCAGGCCGAACTTGCCAGCAAGACCGTGCAGTTTACGGCGACAGTAAAAGTAGTGAATGCGCCGATTTATCCGCCGGTGGATGCTGCATTTGCGCAATCACTCGGCGTTACAGATGGCGATATTACTAAAATGCGTGGCGAAATCAAAACAAATCTCGAACGTGAGTTGAAAAAACGCATTCAGTCCAAAACTAAGGATCAGGTAATGGATGCATTGTTGTCCGTAGCAGTTTTGGACTTGCCGCGTTCATTGGTGGATATTGAAGTCGGGCGTTTGCAGGAACAAGCAGTACAAGACTTGCAATCGCGCGGGATGACCACCAAAGATTTGCAATTACCACCCGAGTTATTTGTTGAGCGTGCCGAAAAACGTGTGAAGCTGGGTCTAATTTTGGGCGAAGTCGTGAAACAAAATAATTTGCGCGCGCGTCCTGAACAGATTCGTGTTGTTGTTGAAGAGCATGCCGAAAGTTTTGAAGATCCTGCGCAGATGGTTCGCTGGTATTACAGTGATACATCTCGTTTGCAGGATGTTGAAGGCATGGTTCTGGAAGATAACGTGGTGGAATGGGCGGCGACATCCATGGCAGTCACAACCGTGACCAAGGAATTCGACGAAATCATGGAGATCAAGAGATGAAAACGTTTTACGACTTTCAATCGCAGGCCTACGACATAACCGGCATTGCACCCGGACATCGCGATCAATACGCCGCTTCAGGATATCAACCCGCCACCGGCTTAGGTTACGTGCCGATGGTGATTGAGCAATCGGGACGAGGTGAGCGCGCGTTTGATATTTACTCGCGCTTGCTGAAAGAGCGCGTGATATTTTTGGTCGGTGAAGTCAACGATATGACGGCGAACGTCATCGTTGCCCAGATGTTGTTTTTGGAAAGTGAAAATCCTGACAAGGATATTTCCTTGTATATCAATTCGCCTGGTGGTTCAGTCACAGCAGGTTTGGCGATTTATGACACGATGCAGTTTATCAAGCCTGACATCTCGACGCTTTGCACCGGCTTTGCCGCCAGCATGGGCGCATTTTTACTCGGCGCAGGTGCCAAAGGCAAGCGACTGTCGCTGCCGAATGCGCGCATCATGATTCATCAATTGTCGGGCGGTTATCGTGGTCAAGCCTCCGATATTGAAATCCATGCGAAAGAAGCGTTGTTCTTGAAACAGCGTTTAAACGAAATCATGGCGAAGCATACGGGCAAGACGGTCGAGGAGATCGAGAAAGACACGGATCGCGATAATTTCTTGTCGGCGGAGCAATCGATGAAATACGGTATCATCGACAAAGTGCTTGAAAGTCGTCACGACATTGCTAAATAAGTGCTAAATAAATGTGCGAAAAGTAATATTAAATTGCTGGGTTGCTTGGCAGAATAATCAGTAGCAAATTGGTCAGCAGGAATATGCGCTATCTTGCGCGTTGGTGAAAAGGTTCGTCGCGGATATTTTTGTTGATCCGCGTTTGGACCACAAGATGGGGTAGGGCTGGTGATGAGTGAGAAAGTTGGCGAAAAACTACTTTATTGTTCCTTTTGCGGCAAAAGCCAGCACGAGGTTCGGAAGCTGATCGCCGGTCCATCGGTGTTCATTTGTGATGAATGTATTGATCTTTGCAACGATATTATTCGCGAAGAAGCACAAGCTGATCCTGCTGGGAAAGCTGCCAAGAGTGATCTGCCGACGCCGCAAGAAATTTGCGACATTCTTGACGAATATGTCATTGATCAGGTGAAGGCCAAGAAGATATTGGCAGTAGCGGTTTACAACCATTACAAGCGCCTGAAAAATGGTACCAAGGACGGCGAAGTTGAACTCGCTAAATCAAATATTCTTTTAATCGGACCCACGGGTTCCGGCAAAACCTTGCTCGCGCAGACGTTGGCGCGACTGCTAAATGTACCGTTTGTGATTGCGGATGCAACTACATTGACCGAGGCCGGTTACGTCGGCGAGGACGTCGAAAACATCATTCAAAAGCTGCTGCAAAAGTGCGACTACGATGTTGAGAAAGCGCAGCGTGGGATTGTCTATATCGACGAGATCGATAAGATTTCACGCAAATCGGATAACCCATCAATCACCCGCGATGTGAGCGGTGAGGGCGTTCAGCAGGCGCTGTTGAAACTTATTGAGGGCACAGTCGCATCGGTGCCGCCACAAGGTGGTCGCAAGCATCCAAACCAAGAGTTTGTGCAGATTGACACCAGCAATATTTTGTTTATCTGTGGCGGTGCATTTAACGGCTTGGAAAAAGTTATTCAAATGCGCACGGCGAAAACAGGTATTGGCTTCGGCGCGGATGTGAAGAGCGGTGCAGATCGCGAAGCCAACAACGCGTTGTTGCGCGATGTTGAACCAGAAGATTTGATTAAATATGGCCTGATTCCAGAGTTCGTCGGCCGCCTGCCGGTAGTGGCGACCCTTGAAGAGTTAGACGTAAAAGCGCTCATCAGAATTCTGACTGAGCCTAAAAACGCGCTGACCAAACAATACCAAAAACTATTTGCAATGGAAGGCGTGGAACTGGAGTTCCGTGATGCTGCATTGGGTGCGATTGCCAAGCGAGCATTGGAGCGTAAGACTGGTGCGCGTGGTTTGCGCTCAATTATCGAACACGCATTGCTTGATGTGATGTTCGAATTGCCTTCCCTGAGCAATGTCGAAAAGGCCGTGGTGGATGAAGGCACCATCAATGGTTCGCAAAAACCGCTGCTGATGTACTCAGATCATCCTAAGGTTGCGGGAGCGTTAAGCTGAGATTAAAGCTGAGATTCAAGCTGAGATTCAAGCTGAGATTGTGTGGCATTTCACGCGTCCGCTTTCCTGTTGAGACTCAATGCGCAACTATCTTATGTGCTTGCTTGAGTTTGAAACCCTCATCCCAATCTCCCCCATATTAAAATGAGTATGCATTTGATCCACGGCTCAATGCCAGATGGTGCATCCATAAATTATTTACTATTGCACGCTCAAGGATAAGGACGAGACTATGACGTTCGCTGATCAAGAAAAAGACTCCTCCAACGCAATCCTGCCACTTCTGCCATTACGCGATGTCGTGGTTTTTCCGCATATGGTTATTCCGTTGTTTGTGGGACGCCCTAAATCCATTAAGGCGCTGGAAGCGGCGATGGAAGAGGGCAAAAATGTTGTGTTGGTTGCGCAAAAATCTGCCGGCAACGACGAGCCCAATCCTGAAGATTTGTACGATGTAGGTTCGGTCGCCAGCATCTTGCAAATGCTTAAATTGCCGGACGGTACGGTGAAGGTTTTGGTTGAGGGTATTCATCGCGCTCGTATCAATCATGTTTTAAACGTGAAAGAAAATTACGAAGCCGAGATCACGCCTATTCCACAAGAGGAAACGGACAACAACGAAGTTGAGGCGATGCGCCGCAGCCTGTTTGGGCAATTTGATCAGTACGTCAAACTCAATAAGAAAATTCCTCCGGAAGTTTTGACCTCGCTGTCGGGTATCGATAACGCCAGCCGCTTGTCCGATACCATCGCCGCGCATTTGCCACTAAAGCTTGAGCAGAAGCAGCAGATTCTTGAGAATTTTGATGTGCCGTCGCGTCTTGAGCAACTGCTCGGCTTGCTCGAAACAGAGATCGATATTCTGCAAGTCGAAAAGCGCATTCGCGGACGCGTCAAGCGTCAGATGGAAAAATCGCAGCGCGAATATTACTTGAACGAACAAGTCAAAGCGATTCAAAAAGAACTCGGCGAAACCGAGGATGGCGCGGATATCGATGAGCTGGAAAAGAAAATAAAAGCTGCGCATATGCCGAAAGAAGCGCGCGCCAAGGCTGAGGCTGAACTGAAGAAGTTAAAGCTGATGTCACCGATGTCGGCTGAAGCAACAGTCGTTCGCAACTATATTGATACGGTTGTAGGGTTGCCGTGGAAGAAAAAAACCAAGGTAAGCTCTGATCTGCCGAATGCAGAAAAAGTACTCGACGCAGACCATTACGGCTTGGAGAAAGTGAAAGAACGCATCGTCGAATATCTGGCGGTACAAAGTCGTGTGGACAAGCTTAAGGCACCGATTCTGTGTCTGGTCGGCCCGCCCGGCGTGGGCAAAACTTCATTGGGCCAGTCGATTGCCAAGGCAACCAATCGCAAATTCATTCGCATGTCGCTCGGTGGCGTGCGAGATGAGGCTGAAATTCGTGGTCATCGCCGCACCTATATTGGCTCAATGCCCGGCAAGATTTTGCAAAACATGTCCAAGGTGGGCGTGCGCAATCCGCTTTTCTTGCTGGATGAAGTAGACAAGATGGGCATGGATTTCCGCGGCGATCCGGCTAGTGCACTGCTTGAGGTGCTCGATCCAGAACAGAATCACACATTCCAGGATCACTACGTCGAAGTCGATTTCGATTTGTCTGATGTAATGTTTGTCGCAACCTCGAACTCCTTTAATATCCCGCCAGCATTGCTGGACCGCATGGAGGTGATTCGTCTTGCCGGCTACACGGAGGACGAGAAAGTTCATATCTCGCGCCAGTACTTGTTGCCAAAGCAAATGAAGGCCAATGGCGTGAAAGATGAAGAGTTGCATATTGCCGACGCGGCACTACGCGACATTACGCGCTATTACACGCGCGAAGCCGGGG
>JANMQR010000370.1:0-22018 GCA_031370625.1 Burkholderiales bacterium
GAGGGATCTGCTGTTGGAACTTTCCACTCGCGGCGAAAAGCAGATCCCTCGCAAAAGCGTCTCGGGATGACAATAAAGGGATTGAGTGTTGAGTACGAATAAAAAATATAAAACGCGTTTATTGGAGCGGTGTTTGAAGCAAAAATGCTCGGAACGCCGCTCTGGTGCTAGATTTTAGATATTGATCACGTGCTCTCACGCACAATCAATTCGTAACCCAAATCGATGCTTGGCGTTGGCACCGTCACATCGCGCAATAGATCCAGCATCATATTTGCCGCCGTGCGCCCTATTGCAGCACGCGGCGTGCGAATGGTGGTGAGTGGCGGCAGCATTTGATCGGAGCCGTTGAGATCGTTAAAGCCCGCAATCGCCAAGGTATTCGGTACATCGATATTGCGGCGTCGCGCGGCCAGTACGCCACCTTGCGCTAAGTCATCATTGCAAAAAAATATCGCATCAGGTTTTGGTTTGCGCTTGAGCGCTTGTGCGAGCAATTCACCGCCGAGTGCAATGGATGATCGAGCCGCACTCAAAATTTCGAGCGATGGGTCGTAGCGTTTAGCGGCACGCATCGCGCGGCGATAGCCTTCGGCGCGTTGCAGCGTGCGCGGATCGAGTTGCGCGGCGGCAAACGCGATGCGTTTATAGCCGCGTTCGAGCAAGTGTTCTGTCATCGCCGCACTTGCGTCAGTTTGCGAAAACCCCACGCTATAAATTCCGCTGGCGCTGGTGACTTCCATCAAATGAATACACGGCGCGCCAGCATCGGCGAGCAGCCTGCGCGCGGCTTCGGTCCGATCAAAACCGGTAACCAGAAATCCCGCCGGGCGATGCGCGAGATAGCTGCGAATTAATTTCTCCTCCTGTTCCGGATCGTAATGCGTGATGCCAATCAGCGCTTGATAACCCGCTGGAAAAAGCACGTCATGAACGGATTCAATCAAATCCACGAACACCATGTTGGTAATCATCGGCACCAGCACCACAATACTTGCGCCGCGCGCGGAGGCCAATGCGCGCGCTGCTGGGTCGGGAACATAACCTAGTTTATCGGCAGCGGCGGCGACTCTTGCGCGAACGTCGTCTGACACGGGCGCATCGCCGCGCAACGAACGTGATGCGGTAATTGGGCTCACGCCCGCTTCCAACGCAACATCGGCGAGCGTGACGCGGCCAGTTGAGCGGCGGCGCTTTTCGATAGCGGCGGGAGGTGATTTCTTTGCCATTCTATGATGTTAGCATGACAGCGCAACCATTTGCGCTCCCACCAGTAAGTGAATGCTATTTGCGACCTGGCTATTGACAAGTACAATTTTAAGCATTATGGTAGCGCTACCATAAAAATTCATTGAAACGAGGAGCCATGCGAGGCGCACGAGAAATTCACATCGTCGTCATGGGTGTTGCCGGATGCGGAAAATCGCAAGTCGGGCAGCGCCTGGCCGAACGCCTGGGGCTGCCGCTGATTGAAGGCGATGCGTTTCATTCTGCCGAAAGCGTCGCCAAGATGCGTGATGGCGTGCCATTGACTGATGCGGATCGTGCGGGTTGGTTACGCACGCTGGGTGAGCAATTGGCGAGCCAACGTGGTGCGGTGCTGGCGTGCTCGGCGTTGCGTCGTAGTTATCGCGATACGTTGCGTGAAGCTGCCGACGCCAAATCGCCACTCTGTTTTCTCTTTCTCAATATAGACGAAGCCACCTCGCAAGCGCGCGTTGCCGCGCGCAAGAACCATTTTTACCCGTCAAGTCTGGTCGCTAGTCAATTCGCCACGCTCGAAGATCCGACCGCAGAGGCACGCGTGCTGACGCTTGATGGCATCCTGCCGCTTGATGTTATTACAGAGCGCGCAATTGAATGGCTGCAAAAACTCAGCGCGCAATCTAGTGCAAACAAACATCACACATCAGGAAATATTGATGCAAAACCATAAACATCAACCAAGTTTACTCAAACGCGCGGCTGAATTTTTTCTGGCGATTACCCTCGCGGGCATGGTGATCGCGGTGTTTGTAAATGTTGTGCTGCGCTATGGATTTGACACCGGCATCGTGTTTTATGAGGAGCTGTCGCGGCTCTTGTTTGTGTGGCTGGTGTGCATCGGTGCGTCGTTGGTGTTTGCGGAAAACGAGCATCTTGGTTTTGATATGTTGACGGAGCGATTGCGCGAGGGGGGACGTAAACGCGCGATTGCGGTATGCAGATGGTTGTCGCGAATTGCGATCGCGCTTTGTCTGGTGCTGGTGATCAAAGGTGCGTGGGAGCAGGTGATTGCGGGAATGCAGTCGTACAGCACGGTGATGCATTTTCCGCTTGCACTGGTGGCAGCGGCAGCACTGACCATGGCGGCGGTAATGCTCATTGTGCTAATCGTGGAAATACTGCGCGATCCGAGTGGAATGCGTTCACACCAGCATGCCGCCGATGGCGCGCCCGGCATCGAATAAAAATAACGAGAACGATATGATCGTCACCGCCATCTTCCTGGTTGTTTTGATTGTTGCCATGTCGCTCGGCATGCCGATTGCGTTCGCGCTCATCCTGACCGGCATTACCCTGATGTGGCATCTGGATTTTTTTGATTCGCAATTGCTGGCGCAAAATCTTATCGCTGGATTTGACAGCTTCCCATTGCTCGCCGTACCGTTCTTTATTCTCGCCGGTGAACTGATGAACGCAGGCGGATTATCACGACGCATTATCGATCTGGCGCGTGCGTGCTTTGGGCATATTTCGGGCGGGCTTGGCTATGTCGCTATTGCCGCAGCATTGCTCCTTGCCAGCATGAGTGGCTCCGCGATTGCCGATACCGCAGCACTGGCCACACTGCTGATTCCGATGATGCGCGAACAAAAATATCCGGATAGTTACAGCGCAGGTTTGATCGCTTCGGGCGGCATCATCGCACCAATTATTCCGCCATCGATGCCGTTCGTGATTTATGGCGTGACCACGAATACATCGGTGAGCAAATTGTTTTTATCGGGCGTTTTTCCTGGTTTGATGATGGGCCTGATGTTGATTGCAGTGTGGTGGAGCCTTGCGAAGAAGCATGCGCTGACGGCGGCCGAAAAAGCATCATGGACTGAGCGTGGCCGTGCATTGTGGCGGAGCATTTTTGCGCTGATGATGCCAGTGATTATTTTGGGCGGCATGAAGCTAGGCGTGTTTACACCAACTGAGGCGGCGGTGGTGGCGGCGGTTTATGCAGCGTTTGTATCGGTATTTATTTATCGTGAGCTGGATGTGCGCGGGCTATACAGGGTGCTGATCGTCGCCGCACGCACCACCTCTGTAGTGATGTTTTTATGTGGTGCCGCGACCGTCACCGCCTACATGATTACGCTAGCCGATCTACCGAGCCAGTTGGCGCAAGTCTTCAGCGGCGTGATGAGCGAGCCGATTTTATTTATGGCGCTGATGATGGCGTTTCTGCTGTTTGTCGGCACCGCGATGGACCTCACACCAACGATTCTGATCTTCGCACCGGTGTGCGCTCCGCTCGCGGTCAAGGCTGGCATTGATCCCGTGTACTTTGGTTTTATGTTTATTTTTGTTGGCTGTATCGGTCTCATTACCCCGCCGGTGGGCACCGTGCAAAATGTGGTGGCGGGTGTGGCAAAGCTGCGGATGGAAACCGTCATTAAGGGCACGAATCCATTTCTGGCAGTCTACGTTGTTCTGCTGATCGCGTTCACAATTTTTCCGGCATTAGTTTTAAGACCATTGAAATGGCTGACATAAGGTTATGTTTTGTAATTTGTCATCAACAATATCAAAGAGGAGATTCACCATGAGACTGAAAACGCTGTTTGCTTCTTTAGTGGCTAGCTCATTGCTCGTTTCGGGCGCTGCTGCGGCGCAGGATATCAAGCCGCGCGTGATTCGTTTTGGCTACGGCCTGAATGAACAATCCAATCAAGGTCGCGCAACGAAATTGCTGGCCGATGAAATTGAAAAGACCTCCGGCGGCAAAATGAAGCTGCGCGCAGTGGGTGCGGCCGCACTCGGGTCGGACGTGCAAATGCAGCAGGCGCTGATTGGCGGCGCACAGGAAATGATGGTTGGCTCGACCGCTACGCTGGTTGGTATTGTCGGCGAAATGGGGCTTTGGGATACGCCGTTTTTGTTTGCTAACAGCAAAGAGGCCGACACCATTTTCGATGGCCCGATTGGTCAGAAGGTGATGGACAAATTGCGCGATAAAGGCCTGGTCGGCCTCGTTTACTGGGAGAACGGGTTTCGTAATCTCACCAACAACAAGCGTCCGGTCACCAAGGTCGAAGATCTCGACGGCATCAAGCTGCGCGTGATGCAAAACACGGTGTACCTCGATAGCTTCAAAACACTTGGCGCGAATGCGGTACCGATGGCGTTCTCCGAACTTTTTACCGCGCTCGAAACCAAGGCGGTTGATGGACAAGAAAATCCGTACAACACGATTTTGTCTTCCAAATTTTTTGAAGTGCAGAAATTTCTGACCGTATCGAATCACGTTTACAGCCCGTGGATTGTTTTGGTGAGCAAGAAATATTGGGATCAACTTTCGAAGGATGAACAAAAAGTGATTCAGGATGCCGCAATAAAAAGCCGTGAATTTGAGCGCACCGATACGCGGACTGAAGCAGGCAAGGCGCTGGCTGATTTGAAGAGTAAAGGCATGCAGGTCAATGAACTGAGCGTGGCTGAAGTTGCACGTATGCGTGAGAAATTAGCCAAGGTGAATGCGGGTATTGCCACCACTGTGGGCAATGATTTGTGGCAGGAAACGCAGACGGCGTTGGCGAAGATGCGGGGGCAGAAGTAGCGCAAATTGGGCGACTATCTGACACGCTGTTATTGATCCAGCAATCAGATATGGTGAATATTCGGTGAACACCCTCTCTCCGACCTCTCTCTGGCCCTAGGCCACGCCGCCGTCAAGGGAGAGAGGCTAAGCCTCCCTCTCCCCTCGCGGCGGGGTGGCCACCGTTTCGGGCCAGAGGGGGATTGAGGGAGAGGGGGCGTTCGCTGGATCGACGTTCAACATATTTAGTTGCTGTATCTATCGTCTCAAGACAAAATGCTTCCAAACGTCTGCCAATAAACGACTTTAGTTTTTTATTAAAATGCCAAACAAAGTCACCCCAATCACAACCGAGCGACTCACTCTTCGCGCGTTCACGCTCGACGATGCGCCGTTCATACACGAGCTTTTAAACGATCCGGATTGGATTCGCTTTATCGGTGATCGTGGCATTCACACACTCGATGATGCGCGCCGTCAGATCGGCGAGAAATATATGGCGGCCTATGCGCGCGATTGTTTTGGCTTGATGCTGGTGTCGCGCAACATTGATGACGCGCCTATTGGCATGTGTGGACTCATCCAGCGCGTGGGGTTGGACGATGTTGATATCGGCTTCGCGTTTTTGCCACGTTATCGAGGGCAGGGCGCAGCGCTTGAAGCTGCACAGGCCACGCTCTCGCATGGGCGCGATTTCCTAAAATTAAAGCGCGTGGTCGCCATCACATTGCCCATCAATACGTCGTCCATCTCTTTGCTGGAAAAGATTGGCCTGCAGTTCGAATCGCAAGTGGCGCTGCCCAATGATTCAGAAACGCTTCATCTTTACGGGATCAATTTTGAATAGCGAGCAGTCAATCGTCCCCGCCGCGTTTTTCAAAATGAAATAATTGAAATGTTGTGCCGGCACCTTTCGCTTGAATCGCGACGCCGTATTGCTTTTGTTTTACGCCGGATTTGTAGAATTCACCCTCACCGTTTTTTGCCTCGTTGGTATGTAAATCATCGCAGGTGGGTTTGCCTGATTTGGTGCCGACCTTTGGTGTTTCGCTGCGACGCGTCGCTATGCTTTCGTTGCTGCAGTCGAGGATTTCGCCGTACCTTGTCAGCGCGTCGCGATAGAACGCGCTTACTTTTTCGGCGCTGTCGCTGGTTTTGAGTTTGACCACCACCAGCTTTAAGCCAAAGCCGCCAAACCATAGATCGAAATTGACGCCGTCATTTAACGCCTCACGGCCCTTTTCATCTCGCTGAGAATGCTCAACAGTCGCGCCCGGATAAAGCGGCAATCCGGTCTCCTCCACGCGCGGTTGGGTGCGCACATCAATGCCTGCGCCGAAATGTTTTGGTGTTGATCGGCGTGCGCTTTCGCCCGCGTTGACGGTGCCAGTGATCAAGTTGATTGCCAACGTTATTGCTAGTGAAATTAGAATTACTATCGTGCGACCGGGGCTGCCTTGACTATATTCGCGAAGGTGCGGATTGGGTGGGTTGGAGCGCATTTGGTCCTCCGAAAATGTTGACAATAAATTGAAAGGTGTTGAATCGCGGAGTCGGTGGGGGTGGCGGGAGGCGCCGATTTGCTGAGTTGAAGTTGCGGAGTTGATAACGCAACTTTGCGCGCGCGATCATCGTCTGGCTACGGGTAAACGACGATTTGCAGAGATCAGGGTATGAACGGTTGGCCGGTTTCGCGATCCAAGTTGCCATCCACCGCGGATGTGCCGTTTATGATTGCCGCAACTCAAAAAAAGGAAATGTCATGTTATAAGTCGGTCTATTCGCAAAGCTGCACGCCAAGCCCGGTCAAGAAGCGGCGTTGCAATCGATGCTGGAAGGCGCGCTGGCGCTGGCGAATCAAGAGGCTGGAACAACGGTCTGGTTCGCGCTCAAATTTGATGCCGCGACCTTCGGCATTTTCGACGCCTTCGCGGGAGAAGAAGGTCGGCAAGCACATCTGACCGGTAAAATCGCTGCCGCGCTGATGGCCAAAGCCCCAGATCTTTTAAGCGAAGCGCCGAAGATAGAAACGGTTGAAGTGTTGGCGGCAAAATTGCCAGGGTAGCGAGAGGCACAAAAACCAAAGCCCTAGCACTAGCAAGCACGTTGGGGCAAAAATGGCTGCATGTCCGCACCCAGCGCAGAGTTTGATAAAACTTTAGCGAAAATTTGGTGCCCTCGACACGAATCGAACGTGTGACCCTCCCCTTAGGAGGGGGATGCTCTATCCACTGAGCTACGAGGGCAGCGATCTTATTTTACCTGCGCAATTATGCGGGCGACCGTCACTCACTGCTTGATTCGCTACTTTTAACGCGATCAAGATCATTTTCCATTAGCCAATTACGGAACCCGTGGGCCCGGACTTGGCGGGCGTTCGCGGTTCATTTCTTTGGCACCGCTCGCGCCGATCCGCCGAAGCATTTGATCCGTCGATTTTCTCGGGAGTCGGCTACCGGTAAGGGTTGCGTTTTCGTCAACACTGCTGCTGGATGCGACTTGCGAAGGAACTGCAGGCGCGGGTGCGTCAACGGACGCGCAACCTGCCAGTACGCCAACCAGGGTAACGCCGAAAGCGGTGAGAAGGGGTTTTGAAATATTCATCATAGCGTTTTCTCCAAAGACTCAATGAAGGTGGGTTGCTCCATGAACGAGTGTACTAGATTCAAATTCGGTCAGCTAGCCCGTGCCCCGCAGAACAATGCCATCCATTACGCGTAAACTTCGCCGATGAATAACGCGCGCTCAACCTCAGCAAAATCCGGCAAACCCCGCCTCCCGCGCAGCATTTACATCATCGGCCTCGTCAGCTTTTTCAACGATATCGCCACTGAAATGGTGACGCCGCTGATTCCACTTTTATTGGCCAGCATGCTCGGTGCGGGACCGGTAATTTTGGGCTTGATTGAGGGGCTGGCGAATGCGGTGGCATCATTACTGCGGCTATGGGCGGGACGGTTTTCGGATGTGTCGGGTGGCAGGCGAAAGCCGCTCGCGGTCGGTGGTTATTTTATTTCAAATTTGATGCGGCCCTTGTTGGCGCTCGCGACAAGCTGGTGGCATGTGGTGTTGATTCGTTCGTTTGATCGCGTGGGCAAGGGCATTCGCAGCGCGCCGCGCGATGCATTGATTGTTGATTTGGCTCCGCCCAGCTTGCGCGCGCGGGCGTTTGGCGTTCACAGCGCGTTTGATAATCTGGGCGCGGTGGCGGGTGCGTTGATTGGTGCGTTGGTGATCGCCGCGTTTGCGTTTGATATCAAAACCGTTGTGTTGTTTTCGGCAATCCCCGGTTTGCTGGCAGTTGGCTTGTTGATGATTGGCGTGGGGGAGCCCGCGAAGGTGAGCAGCGAAGCGCCACTGCGCATGCAATTCAAATGGGCGGATGTGCCGCCAAACATGCGCGCTTATTTGTTGACGGTGACGCTATTTACGTTCGCGCGTACGGCGGAATTATTTGTGGTGTTGCGCGCCACTGAGCTGGGCGCGAATGCGACCCATGTTTTACTGCTGTGGGCTGCGTTCAACTTTATAAAGATTTTTGCGAATGTGGGATCGGGCATTCTGGCCGACAAATACGGCAAATTTGCACTGCTGGTTCCCGGCTGGGTTTTGTATAGTTTGGCGATGGCGGGATTCTGTTTTGTGACCGATATTGTGTCACTCTGGATCGCTACGCTATTCTTCGGTTTTGCGATGTCGGTGGGCGAAGGCGTGGAACGTGCTGTGTTGGGGGATAATGCGAAGCCTGATGAACGCGGCACCTTGTTCGGTTGGTACTACGCGCTGGTCGGCGTGGCGTCGATTCCCGCCGGCGTTGTTATCGGTTTTTTATGGCAGTCGCAGGGCGCGCGCGTTGCATATGCGTTCGCTGCCGTGATCGGCTTGATTGCCTCTGCCATCCTTCATTTTAATATCGCGAAGCACATCAAAAAATGATGTCGTTTGATGTGCCCCGAAACAATTTTTACGAAACATTTTCATGCCTATTTTTCACGCAAAAAACCTGTCGCTCGCTTTCGGTGACGTTAAACTTTTAGACGCAATTGATTTTTCAATCGACGCCGGTGAGCGCATCGCGTTAGTTGGTCGCAACGGTACCGGTAAATCGAGTCTGCTTAAAATTATCGCGGGCCAAATCAAGCCAGATGACGGCGAGGCCGCGCGCTCATCGACGTTAAAGCTCGCCTACGTTCCGCAAGAGCCCACCTTTGACGCCAGCCAAACTATTTTTGAAGCAGTCGCTGCGGGGCTGGGACAAGTATCGAAATTGCTGATCGATTATCACCATGCGCTCGTCGCTGCTGAGCACGGCGATATGGAAGCGCTGGAACGCATGGGCGATTTGCAGCACGAGCTTGAAACGCATGATGGCTGGCAGGTTGAACAGCGTGTGGAATCAGTTTTGGCGCGTTTGAATCTCGATCCGGATCGTGCCATTGATGGGCTTTCTGGCGGCAATTTAAAACGCGTCGCGTTAGCGCGTGCGCTGGTGGCGGAGCCGGAGTTATTGCTGCTCGATGAGCCGACCAACCATCTCGATATTACCTCGATTGATTGGCTGGAAAAAACGCTGATGTCCTACGATGGCGCGATTCTCGTGATCAGCCATGATCGGCGTTTTCTGGAAACCTTTGCGACGCGAATAATTGAATTGGATCGCGGTCAGTTGACGAGCTATCCCGGATCATTCGCCGAGTACGAAAAGCGCAAGGAAGAAGCGCTGAATTCGGAAGCGCTCGCGAATGCACGCTTCGATAAAATTTTGAAAGAAGAAGAAGTGTGGATTCGCCAGGGCTTGCAGGCGCGGCGTACGCGCAGTGCGGGGCGCGTCACGCGGCTGCATCATCTGCGCGAAGAACGTGCGCAGCGGCGCGAGCGTTCGGGCAACGTGAAATTCTCGATTGCGGATGTGGAAAAAAGCGGCAAGATCGTCACTGAATTAGTGGAGGTGTCGAAATCATTTAACG
The DNA here is from genome assembly GCA_031370625.1 of Burkholderiales bacterium. Lineage (GTDB taxonomy): Bacteria > Pseudomonadota > Gammaproteobacteria > Burkholderiales > Usitatibacteraceae > UKL13-2. The sequence continues at coordinate 9,757 of JANMQR010000370.1, forward strand.
ACAAAATAATCGTCGATAAATTTTCGTCAATCGTGCAGCGTGGTGACCGCATCGGCTTGATCGGCCCGAATGGTGCGGGTAAATCGACGCTGATGAAGATGATCCTCGGCGAGCTGGAAGCGGACAGCGGAAAAATAAAACTCGGTACACAATTAAGCGTGGCGTATTTCGATCAGTTCCGCGAGACACTTGATGATGAAGCCACGCTGTCGGACGTGATCAGCCCCGGCTCGGAATTTGTTGATAACGGCAATGGTCGCAAACACGTGATTTCGTATCTCGGTGATTTTTTATTCCCGCCGCAGCGTGCGCGTGCAAAGGTGAAATCGCTTTCCGGCGGTGAGCGCAATCGTCTGTTATTGGCGCGTCTGTTTGCCAAGCCCGCCAATTTTTTGGTGCTGGATGAGCCGACCAACGATCTCGATATTGAAACTCTCGATCTGCTCGAAGAGTTGTTGCAAAGCTATCCGGGTACGGTGATGGTGGCAAGTCATGACCGGACTTTTCTGGATAACGTCGCCACGCAAGTTTTTGTATTTGAAGGCGCAGGTAAGGTGCGTGAATTTGCCGGTGGTTATAGCGATTGGCAGATGCAGTTGGCGAATATTGCGGTTGTTGCTGCAAAAGCTCCCGCTCCCGTGAAACCGCAACCTGTATCCAAAACTGCGCCGCAAGTGAAAACAAAAAAGCTTAGCTCGAATGAGCAAAAGGAATTGGAATCGCTGCCGAAAAAAATTGATGCGTTAGGGGTCGAGTCAGAGAATATTCAAAAGGCGTTAGCGAACCCCGCGACGTATCAAGATCCGAAAGAAGCGGCGAAAGTGAAGACGCTACAGGCGCGATTGGCCGAGATTGAAAAAGAAACGAGTGCGGCGATGACGCGTTGGGAATTGTTGGAGGCGGTGCGAGAAGGGTAGCACCTCGGAATGACAATGATAATTTTTGAGTTTCCTTAAATATTTTTTATGAAACCCCAGGCAATTTTCATCCTCGGCCCCACCGCATCGGGCAAAACGCAACTTGCGTTTGATCTCATTGAGCGTTTTAAAAATCGCCAGCAGTTCGAAATTATCAGCATTGATTCCGCGCTGGTTTATCGCGACATGAATATCGGCACCGCGAAGCCGGATGCCGCGACGCTAAAAAAATATCCGCATCATTTGATCGATTTGATCGATCCAACCGAGGCTTATTCGGCTGCGCGATTTTGTCGCGACGCCTTGCCCCTGATGGCTGAAGTTGTTCAACGCGGCGCGGTTCCATTGTTGGTGGGTGGGACGATGCTGTATGCGAAGGCGCTCACTGAAGGCTTGAGTGACATGCCCGAATCAGATCCCGACATTCGTCGTGAATTAGATGAGCGCGCATTGAAAATCGGCTGGCCCGCGATGCATGCGGAATTGGCAAAAGTGGATGCTGTTACGGCGGCACGATTAAAGCCCAATGACTCGCAACGCATTCAGCGCGCGCTGGAAATTTTTCAACAAACGGGCACGCCGATTTCAGAACTGCAAACGCGCGCCAGCAGTGATTATTCGTGGCCATATGAAACGTTAATGATTGGTTTGATGCCGTCTGATCGCGCTGTATTGCACGCACGAATCGCCGCGCGATTTGATGCGATGTTGAAAGCGGGATTGATCGAGGAAGTGAAAACGCTGCGAACAAAATATTTGCTTAACGCTGATATGCCGTCAATGCGCGCGGTTGGTTATCGGCAGACTTGGGAATTTTTGGATGCCGATGGTTCGTCTTTGCGCGACCTGCGAGAAAAAGGTATTGCGGCGACAAGACAACTCGCCAAGCGGCAAATGACTTGGTTACGCTCGATGCCTGCGGTGGAAATATTTGATTGTTTGCGTGACGATTTGAGCGTGGCGGTGAGTGCGCGGGTGGAAGATTTTTTGCAGATTCCAAAATAAAACCCCAGCATTGGCGGGTGTTTCAGAGCAAAAATGCCCGGAAATGCCCGCCAGTGCTGGGGTTCTAAATTATGGGTAGGTCAGGTTCAGGGTTGGCAAATAAGGCTACCTGACATTTCAATTTACGAAGACCGATGTCAGGTAGCGGCGCAACCTGACCTACCTGAAACTGACCTACTCGAAACATTTTGTTTTGCAAAAACTATTCGCCGTGATACTTAAACGACAACTGCATCTTCGCGCGATACACCAATTCATTATCTTTGCCGATTTTTACGTCGAGTTTCGAGACTTCAGCCACGCGCAAATCACGCAGCGATTTGCTGGCGCTGGCGATGGCGTTTTTCGCCGCATCGGCCCACGAGCTTTTGCTGGTGCCGACAATCTCGATCACTTTATAAACCGATGAACCGCTTTTTTCTTTCTTTGCCATGTTGTCCTCTAATGTTGTTTTGAACGGACATTAAAGATACGCCTTGGCGACGGGCGTGGCAAGTAAGAGTAAGTGTGGCAAGCGCCGAAGTTAAGGCGATGACGAATTTTTCGTGGCGGTCACGTCAGCATTGATACTGCCTGCCGCGACCCGAATCGAAATCGCATCGCCAACGCTGAGCGAAGCGGCGTCGCGAACCACCTTGCCGTGGCGCTCAACGATGCTGTAGCCACGTTCGAGCACTTGGAGGGGGCTGAGCAAGGTCAGCGAATTTTTGCGGCCTTCAACGTCGTTCTGGCGATGGGCCAGACCGTTAAGCAACGCCCGCTTCAACGCCACGCGAGTCATTTCGAGGTGCGCCTGGAGCTTGATACGGATTTGCTCTGGCCGATTGGCAGCGAGCCTAAGCCTGAGCATCGCCAGGCGATAGCTTGCGTTGCTGTGCTGCTGATCAAGCGCATGGCGTGCTCGTGCGTGCAGGAGCGTGAGCCGATCACGCTCACGCGCCAGCCGCTCGTGCGGTGGCGTGAGAGCACGAGTCGCGCGGTCGAGACGTTGTTGCGTGTTATCGAGCAGACGTTGCATTGCGCGTTGCAATTCGTATTTTGTGCCGGCCACTTCATCGAGCAAATCTGCGCGATTTGGTGACACCAGTTCGGCTGCAGCAGTCGGCGTCGGTGCGCGTTGATCGGCAACGAAATCACAGATCGTGAAATCCGTTTCATGGCCGACACCGGCGACGACGGCGATCTTAGTTTCAGTTTGCAAACGCACGATTGCGCGCGCGACGGCTTCGTCATTGAACGCCCACAAATCTTCAATGCTGCCACCGCCGCGACAAATAATCAGCGTGTCGATTTCAGCGCGTGCGATCGCGGCATCAATCGCGGCGACGATCTCGGCGGGTGCGGCTGCACCCTGCACCGAGGCGGGATAAATAATTATCGGAATCATCGGCGCACGGCGTTTCAAGGTGGTGAGCACATCGCGCAATGCCGCGGCTTTGAGCGATGTCACCACGCCAATCGCGCGTGGAAAAGTGGGCAGCGCTTTTTTGCGATCCGCATCGAACAACCCTTCGCGAGAAAGTTTGGCTTTCAATCGCTCGAAGGCCTCAAACAACGCGCCCAAGCCAGCGCGGCGCATGGTTTCGACGCCTAATTGAAATTCGCCGCGCGCTTCATAAAGTGAGGGCAGGGCGCGCACGTCGACTTGCATGCCATTTTCCGGCGTGAATGGAACCTGGGCAGCGCGAGCGCGAAACATCACGCAACGCACTTGGGCAGCATCATCTTTCAGCGAAAAATACCAGTGCCCACTCGCGGCGCGCATCACGTTCGAGAGCTCACCCGCGACCCAGAGCAATTCCAGATTCGCTTCGAGCATGTTTTTCACGCGCCGATTTAGCTCGCTCACTTTCATCACTGAGCCCATTACTTTCGCGGTTTCGCGCGGCTGGGTTTCACGCGGCTGTAAAGGGGCGCTGGCAGTTTGAAAAAGGGGCATTGAGTCGTCAAATTCCATGCGCAAATTCTAGCATTCGGCAGCCACCTAGCGTAGTTATGAACCGCAAACTGTTTTGTTACGGCTTGACAAACGAATTTGTGACAGAAACGTCACGCACGGGGCAGAGATTTGTAACTTATTGATTTAATTATTGATTTGGAACGTCTAATTTTTGAGCGCGGGAGAAAAAACCGTTACAGTTTCGAGACTTAGCGCATATGCCCCGATACAACGCACAGACTTATCCACAGTGTCTGTGGATGAATTTTAATGTTGCGCTGACACGCTAGATTGGGCGCGGAGGTTGGCGCAAAGTCCTTATGGATACTAGAGTTTGAGGGCATTGATTTTCGTTTCGTTGTGTGAAATTTCGGCTCGATTTGCGGCGCGAGGCGAGCCAGTTGGGGCTAACTTTTTTTAATATTTGTTCAATTAAACGATGAGGAAATTGTCCCAAGCGTTTGTCTTGATGGGAAAATCTGCCGCGCCATTTTTTGCACCGCTTGTGAAACCCCTCATGGTTACGATAAAGTGCCTGCATCAACGCGGCTGAATTAAAAAATTCGTGCCATGTATTACAAAAGCGGCGTCAAAATTGTTAGTTCATAATGCGTGGGTCAATAATTTATTCGAACGCGCGAAAAATGCGTAAAGCGTGTTCTGTTCATTTTCTGTTCAACCTCGCAACTCACTAAATTATCTAATCATCCCGGGAGTCCGAATTGCTGTCCATTATTCAAGCTGCAGGTTGGACCATCTGGTTCATTATATTGTGTTCGGTTATTACGCTGGCGATTATTGGTGAACGGATGTGGTCGCTGCGTCGCTCGGTGGTGCTGCCGAATAATCTTTTTACCGACACCGTTAATGCTTACCGCACCCAAGGCCCGACGGCTGAGCTGATCGCGAAGCTCAACGAAAATTCATTGCTGGGCCGTGTGTTTGCGGCTGGCATCGCGAACGTAAAAAGTACGCGCGAGGTGATGAAAGAATCGATGGAAGAAACCGGCCGTGCGGTGATGGTGGAGATGGAACGTTTCCTCGTTGGTCTCGGCACCATCGCCACCGTGGCACCGCTGCTGGGCTTGTTCGGCACGGTAATCGGCATGATCGATATTTTCGGCGCATCGACCGGCAGTGGGCAAAATCCTGCACAGCTTGCGCGTGGTATTTCGGTCGCGCTTTACAACACCGCTGCGGGCATTGCTGTCGCGGTACCCGCGCTGATCTTTTATCGGCATTTTCGCGGCAAGGTTGATGTGATGGTGATCGACATGGAGCAGCAAGGCATTAAGCTGGTGGAGACGCTGCACGGAGAGCGCAAGTGAATTTCAAGCGTGGCCGCGGACGAGAAGAGCCAGAAATCAACTTCATTCCGTTGATTGATTTGTTACTGGTGATTTTGATTTTTTTGATGGTCACGACCACGTATTCAAAATACGCGGAATTGCAAATCAATCTGCCCGAAGCCACCGCTGAAAAAGCGCCAGAGCGCCCGCAGCTGATCAACATCGGCGTAGATGCCAATAGCAAATATGCGATTAACGGCGCGCCGATTGCGTTTAGCGATGTTGAGTCACTTTCCAATGCGCTAAAAGAAGTGGCCGCCGCTGGCAATATGAAGGATCCCGTGATTGCGATTGGTGCGGATGCCGGCGCCACACATCAAGCGGTGATTAACGTGATGGAAGCTTCACGTATGCTGGGATTTACGAAAATTTCGTTTACAACACAGGCGAAGGCGGCGAATTAAACAGGCGCGTGCGGCCAGAATCCAGAATTGCAAACCCTAGCATGCGCGCCGAGTTTGAAGCATTTATCGTCCAAGAGTGGCAGCAGGGCTCGATCTGGCAAATCATCCTTCGCCCGTTGTCTTGGCTGTTCGCCATCATCACCGCGATCCGCCGATTCCTGTTTCGCACCGGCACTTCAAACATTACCAAAGTCGGCGTGCCGGTCATCATCGTCGGCAATATCAGCGCGGGTGGCACCGGCAAAACGCCACTGGTGATCGCGATTGCGGAACTGCTCGAAAAATCGAACCAGCATCCTGGCGTGGTCACACGCGGCTATGCACAATCACGAATGCAGCCGCGCACCTTGGCACCTCCCATCCCCGTCGTGGACCGGCAACAAGGCACCATCACGGCGAGCGATGAAGCGATGCTGATGTCGCAGCGGTTGACTGCTCCCGTGTTTGCGAACCCTGATCGTGTGGCTGCTGCGCAATTGCTACTCAAACGCTATCCGAACACCGAGGTGATTATCAGCGACGATGGCTTACAGCATTATCGGCTGGGACGTGATCTTGAAATCGCGGTCGTCGATGGTCAGCGTGGGTTCGGGAATCAGCAGTTGATTCCTGCGGGGCCGTTGCGTGAATCGATGACGCGATTGAAAACGGTGGACTGCATTGTGGTGAATGGCGTGGCGAAAATTGGGCTCGATCTGGAGCAATATGGTGTGCCGGTGTTTCGGATGGATCTAGGTCACGAAACTTTTTTTAAGTTATCCGGCGGTGATGCAAACACAGCGAGCGAATTTCAAATCATGCATGGTGAGAAAAAAATTCACGCGCTCGCGGGCATCGGCAATCCGCAACGATTTTTTGATCACCTCAAACGTTTGGGAATCAGTTCTGTTGCGACACATCCTTTTTCGGACCATCATGCATTCATGCGTGCAGAGTTAAATTTTCCTGACGCTGATATTATTCTGATGACTGAAAAAGACGCGGTAAAGTGCAAAGCCTTCGCGGATGATCGCATGTGGGCGATGCGCGTGGATGCGCTGATGCCGCCAGAATTTGATGAATTTATTTTACAGCGCCTGAAGTCAATTTCATCCGCTAAAACTAACTGAAAATACGAACTGACCAAGCCATGGCCCTCGATCCAAAATTGCTGGAAATCCTAGTCTGCCCGATGACCAAAGGCCCGCTTCGAATGTCGCGTGACAAGACCGAATTGATTTCGAAATCAGCGCGCCTCGCTTATCCGATTCGCGATGGCATTCCGGTGATGTTGGTGGATGAGGCGCGGGCGTTGCTAGATGATGAAGAAATTTAGCTTCCCTCCCCCTTGACGAGGGAGGGATCGAGGGAGAGGGTGGTGGTCAAGTCATCACCGCATTTATTTTTTTCGATCAATCCCAGCACAAAATGCCCACAAATTTCATCGTCGTCATTCCCGCCAGATTCGCGTCCACGCGCCTGCCCGGCAAGCCGCTCGCCGATATTGGCGGCAAGCCAATGGTGGTGCGCGTTGCCGAGCGTGCGGCGTTATCGGACGCCAAAAGCGTCTATGTCGCGACTGACCACGCCGACGTGATGGCCGCATGCGCGGCATATGGCGTGCCCGCGTTGCTCACCAGAGCCGATCATGCGCAGGGCACTGATCGTATTGCCGAAGTCGTCGCGCAGTTGCAATTGGCGGATGACGCCATCGTGGTGAATGTACAAGGCGATGAGCCATTAGTCGCGCCAGAACTTATTCGCGCCGTCGCCGAAACCCTGGCTGCCAAGCCCGGTGCTGCGATTGCCACGGCATCGCATCCGATCACGGACGCAAAAGAATTTTTTAATCCGAACGTGGTGAAAGTGACGACCGATATTGACGGCTACGCGCACTATTTTAGTCGTGCGCCGATTCCGTATGCACGCAATGCGTTCGCGCTCGATCAAGCGAGCCTACCAAATAATTTTATTGCGCAGCGGCACATCGGCATTTACGCCTATCGCGCGGCGTTTTTGAAACGCTACGCCGCGCTGACACCCGCGCCCACCGAGCAATGCGAGGCGCTGGAGCAATTGCGCGCGATGTATCACGGCTATCGGATTGCAGTATTGATGTGGGCTGGTGCGGTCGCACCCGGCGTTGATACCGCAGAGGACTTGGCGCGCGTACGAAAATTGGTGGACTAACGAACTGCGTTGGCATTGAAATACCGGCTAAAATCAGTGCTCTTGGTATTCAATACGATTCATCACAATAAAAAAGGTTGACCCACAATGCGGTTAATTCTCCTCGGAGGGCCTGGTGCAGGCAAGGGCACGCAGGCAACGTTTATCAAAGAAAAATTTGGCATTCCGCAAATTTCCACTGGCGACATGCTGCGCGCCCACGTCAAGACCGGCTCGGCACTTGGGGTGGCCGCAAAAAAAGTCATGGATTCCGGCGCGCTGGTGTCGGATGACATCATCATTGCGATGGTGAAGCAGCGCATCACCGAAGCCGATTGCGCAAAGGGATTTTTGTTCGACGGGTTCCCGCGCACGATCCCGCAGGCCGACGCGATGAAAAACGCCGGCATCAAGCTCGATTACGTGGTCGAAATCGCGGTGGACGATAGCGAAATTATTGAACGCATGTCTGGTCGCCGTGTGCACTTGCCGTCGGGTCGCAGCTATCACGTGAAATTTAATCCGCCGAAAGTCGCGGGTAAAGATGATGTGACCGGCGAAGACTTAATCCAGCGCGACGACGACAAAGAAGCCACCGTCAAAACGCGCCTCGATGTATATCACGAGCAGACTGAGCCGCTGGTTTCCTACTATGGCGACTGGGCAAAATCGGGCGACACCAACGCGCCAAAGTACGTGAAAATTTTAGGTGTCGGCAAAGTGGAAGATATTCGCGGAAAGATTTTTGCAGCGCTGGTTTAATCAACTTTAATCTATTCATCATGATCAAAAATGCGTTCTACGCCCAATCGGGCGGCGTCACTGCCGTTATCAATGTTTCAGCGCAGGCGGTTATTGAGACCGCACGAAAATATCCGAAAAAAATCGGCAAAGTTTACGCCGGCCGCAACGGCATTATCGGCGCACTGACCGAGGATTTAATTGATACCTCGAAAGAGCCGCTGGCAAATATCAAAGCGCTTGGCCACACGCCTGCGGGTGCGTTTGGTTCGTGCCGATATAAGCTCAAAAGTGTTGACACAAATCGTCGCGAATACGAGCGCCTGATCGAAGTTTTCAAAGCGCACAACATCGGCTATTTTTTCTATAACGGCGGCGGCGATTCTGCCGACACGTGCCTGAAAATTTCCCAGTTGTCTGACTCAATGGGCTATCCCTTGATCGCGGTGCACGTACCCAAAACAGTGGACAACGATTTGCCCGTCACCGATTGCTCGCCCGGCTTCGGCTCGGTCGCAAAATACGTCGCCGTAAGCATGCGCGAAGCCGGTCTCGATGTCGCTTCAATGTCAAAAACCTCCACCAAAGTTTTTGTTTTTGAAGTGATGGGCCGTCACGCCGGCTGGATCGCGGCGGCCACTGGATTGGCGCAAACCAAAGACATGCCCGCGCCGCAGATTATTTTATTTCCTGAAATTACATTCGATCCCAAAGCGTTTATCAAGCAGGTTGACAAAGTGGTCAAGCGCGACGGCTATTGCGCCATCGGCGTATCCGAAGGCATTCGCGGTGCAGACGGAAAATTCGTATCCGAATCAGGTTTGGTCGACGCATTCGGGCACGCGCAATTAGGCGGCGTTGCACCTTTCATCGCTGACTTGATCAAGCGGGAATTAAAACTCAAAAACCACTGGGCCGTCGCCGATTACTTGCAACGCGCCGCCCGCCACGTCGCCTCAAAAACGGACGTCGAACAAACCTACGCGCTCGGTAAAGCGGCGGTGGAATTCGCCGTCAAAGGCATGAACGGGGTGATGCCAGCAGTAAAACGCATCACCAGCAAACCCTACAAATGGGAAATCATCGCCGCCCCCCTAACCCAAGTCGCCAACCACGAAAAGAAAATGCCCCGCGATTTTATTACCGCCGACGGTTTCCACATCACGCAAAAGTGCCGCAATTATTTGCAGCCGTTGATCACGGGGGAGGCGTATCCGCCGTATGAAGATGGATTGCCGAAATATGTGGTGTTGAAGAATGTGGCGGTGAAGAAGAAGTTGAAGGGGTTTGTGGTTTAGGGGATTTGGGCGGCAACATTGCGCTTTGAAAATTAACGATATATCTAATATTCTTGCGGCGTTCGTGATGAAAAAGCTTAAAACACCTCGCCCGTTATAGGGTTTGCGGTTTAAATTGGGTCGATTTTCTGAGCGAATAAGTTGATAGAGTGAGTTTTTGCTGGTTAGGAAAATCGGGTTTAGCCAAACGATAGGAAGGTTCACATGGCAGCGGGATTGTTTGATCGCTCAGAGCACGTCTACAAAAATGAACATTTTGCAGAAATTGTTAAAGATGCTGTGCGTTTTTTTAACGGCACTCCCGTGCATCAACTTTCTTCGCCTGCGAAATTTCGTGGAACAGGTGTCTATGCACTTTATTACACCGGTCGTGCGGGTATTTATAGGGCTTACGGAAAACTAAATAGAACTTCTTATGGCTATCCTATTTATGTCGGTAAAGCAGTGCCAAAAGGTTGGAGGCAAGCACGTGTTGTTGACGATCCGAACGCCCAAGCTTCGGAATTACGAACTCGATTGGCTGAACACAATAAGAATATTAGCAAAGTGTCTGATATCGAGATAAATGATTTTATGTGCAGATTTGTGATTCTTGAAGGTGCAGCATCGGACATGATCGGGACTATTGAAGCCGCGCTAATTAAGCTGCATAGACCGTTGTGGAATACGCGCATGGACGGTTTTGGAAATCACACGCCGGGTAAAGGGAGATTTGAACAAGCTAAATCCGATTGGGACGTAATACATGTTGGGAGAGCTTGGGCGGAGAAGTGTAACGGCGTACCCGCCACAAGTGAGTCGGTGTTGAAGAATATTGATTTGCACCTGAAGTCTCTCATTGCGAGCAGATGAATTCGTTAGAGATTTTTTCTGGGGCTGGAGGTCTTGCAAAGGGTTTAGAGCAAGCGGGATTTCAGCATGCGGCCTTTGTTGAATTCAACTCGCACGCTTGTAACTCTTTGCGAAAGAATTTTGATCCTGAGAACGTATTTTGTGGGGACATCAAGGATTTTGACCTTGATAGCATGAATTCAATTGATGTCGTGGCGGGAGGCCCCCCGTGTCAGCCGTTTTCGCTGGGCGGAAAACATAAGGCTCACAACGACAGCCGCGATATGTTTTCTTATGCTATCAGAGCTATCGAACGATTGACTCCGAAGGCGTTCGTGTTCGAAAACGTCAAGGGGCTACTGCGATCTTCGTTCTCAGAATACTTTGAATATATTCTTTTGAGGCTGACCTACCCGGGTTTCAAGCCACATGAAACTAGCGATTGGAAGCATCATCTTTCTGTTTTGAAAAAATTGGGGAAGCTTGCATACACAGGCGCAAAGTACAACGTGCAGTTCAAACTTTTGAATGCTGCGGACTATGGTGTTCCCCAGACACGAGAGCGTGTTGTGATTGTAGGAATTCGTTCGGACATAGGACTCGACTGGAAGTTTCCAGTTGAAACTCACTCCGAAGATCGGCTCTTGTGGGATCTATACGTCTCGGAGGACTATTGGAAACGTCATAACGTATCTTCGCGTATTTCTCAGGATGACGGTCAAGCGCACATGGAAAAAGTTCAGCGTCTGAAAAATCGCTATGGTATGTTCGAACCAACTGACTTGCCTTGGCAGACCATTAGAGACGCCCTAGTTGACGTTCCGGATCCGCGTTCTAATCACAAAATCTCTGATCACATTTACAAAGGCGGTGCACGCACTTATCCTGGTCACACAGGTAGCTATATAGACTGGCCATCAAAGACAATTAAAGCTGGCGGGCATGGCGTACCTGGGGGGGAAAATATGGTGAGGTTTGAAGATGATTCCGTACGATACTTTACCGTGCGGGAAGCAAAACGCATCCAAACCTTCCCGGATGACTTTATCATTACAGGTGCTTGGGGCGAGGCTATGCGTCAAATTGGAAATGCCGTTCCAGTGCGGTTGGCTTCGGTGCTGGGAAATCATTTGTGGAACACGCTACACCAGAATTCATCCTTAGAATCGAAAATAAGAGCCGCTGGTTGAATGGCTTATTGGACGAGACGCTTTTGGTGGTCAGAAATGGCTTTGAGAAAGAAAATTACTTTTAAACGGCCTGCTAAAGCAGGCCGTTTTTACTTGCGATAATCAGACACATCAAATCTGGGATGTGGCCTACGAATTTATAAACCCCAGCGCCGGCGCGCCGTTCGAAGCATTTCTCCCCCAATCACGCCACCCGCCTAGAGTTTTAGCTACTTCCCGGTAGCGACAAAGAACGCCGCCGACGCGCCTCGTCTGCTAAAATCCGAGGGTTTGTAGATTTCACTTATAGCGTAGCTTGAAGTAGTAATTCAGTGGTACTCATTTCGGGAGAAAAGACAATGTTGAGTGGACTAAATGGTGGCTTGCTGCTTGCGTTTTTATGCGCAATCTTCGCCTTGATTTATGGTGCGTGGCAGGCCAAATGGATTATTTCGCAGTCG
>JANMQR010000385.1:0-1904 GCA_031370625.1 Burkholderiales bacterium
CATTTGGCTCCCAGTAGGGGCGAAGTAGTTGTTGTCGTTCGGTCGGCGTCTTCGTTAATGCGTTGAGAAGCTCAGAGTAGTCTGCAGTCTTGCTTTTGGTTTTCTGAAACCACGCAGCCGGATCTGTGCCGCAGTCAGCACTTTCAAGTGCAGCCACCTTGCGGATCAAGTCGTTTGTGATATCCCAACCGGTAGGAACTTTAGCTGCTCTAGATACTCCTGAGCCCAGCAGCAGAGCGTATACGCCCTTGTTTGCGTGCATGGAGAAAGCCAATGAATCGATTGCGTCAATCATCTTTACCTCTGATGTTAGTGCGTACACCGTGGTTAGGGCCCCTGAAAACGTCTACCTGGTGCCCGAGTTTGAGGCATTGCCTGACTTGTCGTTAAATTAATGTCAAGAATTCCGCCTTCGCCTCAACCCGCTCAAGCTCGGATATTTCGCGCTGCGCTAATAATTTATTCGAATGATCAAGAGGCAATCCCGATTTGGCGTGCTCAATTCTATCGGTGTTCTTTGTTTGCCAGTCGCGTCCGTCTTCACATCGCCCTCGCATGCTTTGCCGTCTGTGATGGTGGACGCGTAAACGCATGATGCCGTCAATGGATCCCATGCGTTTCCGGATAAGCTGGACAGCCCGTCATTTTCTAAAACCCTAGCATTAGCGTGGCGTTTGAAGCAAAAATGCGTCAAGATGCCCGTCAATATTGGGCCTTTGCAGCGCAGCGAATGAAATCTAACGTGTAGCGCTGCGCGCAAGCGTATTAGGCGTCGATGCTTTTTTTGTGCTGTCGGTGTTCTTCGCAGCGCGCCCACCCAGCGCCCAATTCCACATCGCTTCTGCAGGAATCGGCAGGACGAGGAACCAGTGTTCGATCACGGCGAGTGTGAGCAAGGTCGCGAGCAACGTATCGCGGGTGATGTCGAATGCGCTGGTGCTGCTGATGGCGTTATTCCACAAGATCGCGGCGACAACAGATGCGGCGGTGACCGAAACAGGAAACAGCAAATTCATTGCGCTTTTTTTGAAATAACTTTCAAGATGTTTCAAATGTTCGGGCAAGAATTTTTCGTACAAATTGCGCACGCCCAAAAATAAATTCAGCTTTGCTGAAAGCCGCATCGCCCACAGCACGGCGAATGTCAGCGTGCCGACTTGATTTGCTGCACCCCACGTGAATGCGATGATAGCCAAGCCGGTAACGATGAGTGCGCACTCGTGATAAATAATCGCTTGGGTCGCGAAGATGAATCGTTGTGACTCATTGGCTTTGGGTGGGCACGGTGTCCGGCGTGAGCCGGTGACGTAGCCCATCAGGAAGGCCATTTCCTGCCAGCCCCAAATCAGAATCCCACAGGTGAATGCGATGTAGGCGGCGGAGATACTGGTGGTGTCGCGCGTTGCGATCAAGCCTGCAAACGCTGCAACTGCGATGATGGTGGTGCCGAGAAAGCTCCAGCGGTAAGTGCGCTTGGGCAGGCCGTCGAGATACAGAATGACGCCGGTGCTAAACCACCATATAAACAAGGTGAGCAGCACCGGAATGCCATGGGTGGAAAACGACATGGTCGCGCGCTTTCAAACCGACTAGGATTGCTGGATTACCAAGTGGGCACCATCAATACTTGTGGTGGAATTTCATTGCGTTTGGTCGGCAACACATACAGGCGCGCAAATGTTGCTGCGGCTGCGATGGCAAAACCTGCACCTTTTATTTTGCCGATAATGCCACCGCGTTTTCTCGCGGCATCACTCGCGAGCCCGAGTTTGCGCAAACGCTCAAGACCCGCGCGGAATTTGGGCTGCTCCACATCAAGCTCAACCGGGAAAACTTGTCGTGCAATCTGCGAGGTGATGTCGAATACTTCGAAATCATACTTCGTTGAATCGAGACCTAGCGCC
>JANMQR010000399.1:0-16091 GCA_031370625.1 Burkholderiales bacterium
GACCTCAGTCGAATCCACCGATCACGGCACAACGTTCTCGGTAACGCTGCCTGCGCAGGAAGCGCCGGCAGACTAAACGCTACTAGGGGCGGGCTTCTTGGAGCGTTTTCGCCTCAAAATGCCCGCCAATTCTAGGGTTTAATTTCCACGCGTTGAAATAAATACACGCCATCCGCGTCCCGCGTGCGCGTCGCTTCACCTCGAACCCAAAGGTAATGCAAGTGCGCAATCGCCTCGCCAATGGCAAAAATTAATTGATGATTATCGAGCGGGCGCTTGAACAAAACACCGAGCACGTCCGCCGCCGATGTTGGCTCGGTAATCGCCGCAGACAACTCCGCCAATCGCTCTTGATGATGCAATTTGTATTCCGCAATTCGCTCATGCAAGCCCTTGAACACACGTCCATGCGAAGGCAGCACCAGTGAGGTTTCTGGCATCGCGGCAAATTTATCAAAGCTATCCAAAAACTGCTTTAGCGGATTCGCTTCTGGCTGATTTCCCCACACGCCCACGTTGGTGCTGATGCGCGGTAAAACCTGATCACCCGAGATCAAAATTTGGTCTGATTTGTTAAACAGCACCGCATGCTCAGGCGCATGACCAAACACGGTTTTAACTTGCCATGTGCGCGCGCCGATTCGAATCTCATCGTGTTCCATGATCCGCACAAACTGACGCGGCACCTTCGAAACACCTTTTTTAAACGCCGAGGTACGCGTAGCTTGCGCCGTCGCGAAATCAGGGCGCGCGCGCGCCAAGCCATGCGCAACAAATAATTGCGCGCTGTTATCGCGATCAAATCCGGCTGCATCGTCCGCCGCCGCATGGGCCGACATAAACTCGGTCGCGGTCATCCAAAGTGGGGCACCAGTTTTTTCGTGCAACCAATTCGCACAGCCTACGTGGTCAGGATGATAGTGTGTGACGATGATTCGGTGGACTGGCCGCGACTGCATCGTCTCAACAAAGTGGCGCTCCCAAAGCGCATGCGTTTCATCCGAGCCATAGCCCGTATCCACAATCGTCCAGCCATCCACGCCGTCCTTAGTGTCGCGCAACAACCAGAGATTGATGTGATCCAGCGCAAACGGCAGCGGCATGCGAATCCAGAACACGCCGGGTACTACTTCAATTGATTCGCCGGGATTGGGCGGGTTTTCATATGGGTAGGTGAGCATTGATGAGTGAATCGAAGTGAAAGTGATTTATCGAAAGCTATTGTACCTGATTGATTACTATCTATATTTAGCATTTAACATAATATAAATTATACGAATTTAATGAATCGGGCAAAGTTGAGTTACGTTGACTCAAAATCGGTCCATATCGGCCCATAGCACTTTTAAAATTTATGTGGCGCGCGGACATTACGTGGGCATCTGGGAAGCTAAATTTTATGATCTTCGAACCTGCTTTCCTCTCCGCACATGCGGTCATCCGCTCAGGCAACAACTGTGTTGCCACTTTCCGCATGTGCGATGTAATGATGCTTGCAGAAAAGCGTTCAACCAATGGTGACACGCTTGCTGCTGGCGGTTGCCTTTTTCGGTAGCTCAAGGAACAACACACTGTTTTCGTACTTGGCGGCCGTGTGCGCTTCATCTACATTATTTTCGAGCGAAAAACGTCGGGTCATTGCGCCGTAGTAGCGCTCGCTGCGCAGCACCTTGCCGTTTTGCTTTACATCCTTTTCGTTTTTGACTTCAGCGCGAATCGACACCACATCGCCGTCCACTTCAACATTGATATCTTCCTTCTTCACACCGGGAATTTCGGCGCGGACTTTGTAGGCGGCGTCAGTTTCTTCAACATCAATTTTTATTTGTGGCTCTGTTATCGGCGCACTAAAGCGTGCAGGCCGAAAGAATCCGCTGAATACATCATCAAATGGTTCAGTCGAAAATGGATCATAGACTTTTAGATTTGCCATGCTGGTCTCCTTAAAAATAACGTCAATATTGAGCGACGATTGAAAGCGAGAAATTTACTTTTCGCTTCAACGAAAACAATAGTCGCGCTTCAGCGTGTATCTATTGCGCAAAATCAAACGCTGATTCGAATCTGAAAAAACAATACATTCATTGGTAAATATCACGCCGGCTCATCGGCACGGGCACGGTATTCAATGCGCGCTTGGACGCCAGAATCTGATAAACGCCTATGTCGCCGTCCTCAAAATGCAGCGCACTGGCGGCCATGTACAAACGCCATACGCGGTAGGTCGCTTCATCAACATACTTCAACGCCTCTGCCCGGGCTGCTTCAAGGCGCGACACCCAGTGCCGCAGCGTTATGGCATAGTGAGGCCGTAAATTTTCTACATCCCAAATCTCGAACTTGGTACGCTCCATTTGCTTTTGTACATTGCTGACCATATCAAGCTCGCCGTCGGGAAATACAAAACGATTTATGAATTTGGTGGTGAGTGTGGCGCGCCAGCCTTCCTCGTCGTGGGTAATGCCGTGATTTAAAAACAGCCCGCCCGGCTTGAGCAGCTGGGCAATCTTGCCAAAATAAACGGGTAAATTCTTGAGCCCAACATGCTCGAACATGCCAACACTGGCAATTTTGTCAAAGGATTCTGTTCCATCAATATCACGATAGTCGCAGCGCTTGATGGTGATCAGCTTATCCATTCCCGCCTCGTTGACGCAGCGTTGCGCAAATTCGAATTGCTTGTCGCTGATGGTTACCGCCGTCACACGCACACCATAATTTTTGGCCGCCCAAATCGCCAGCGCCCCCCAGCCGCAGCCCACATCCAATAAATGCTCATCTGGTTTGAGGCGAAGTTTTCGGCAAATGTGATCAAGTTTTTTACACTGCGCTGCGTCCAGACTATCGCCCGGGTTCTCGAAATAGCCGCAGGAATAAACCATCCGCTCGTCGAGCCATAAGCGGTAAAAATCATTTGATACATCGTAGTGGAAAGCAATCGCACCGGCGTTATCGCGGCGGCTATGGGTGCGTCCTGCACGCGCGCCTGACGACTCTTTTAGTTCGGCGAATGCATCATTCGCAGCATCCTGCGAAATCGTTGGCGGCAGTGATCGCAGCCGCCACAAAACAGCGAATCGATCAAACAGGCTCATCGGTTCTGCGCCGAGCGAATATCGTAAACCCAGTGCGCGATATAGCTGGCCCTCAACGTCAACGCGTCCCAAAAAATAAGCCCGAACCAGTTGTAGCGGATTTTGCCAAAGCACCAGATCGCGAAATGCATAGGGATCTTTAAACACCAGCGTGAACTCTGGCTCGCCCACGCCGACGCGGATCGTTTCGCCACTCCACAAGCGCACCGCGAGTGCACCACCGTGATGCCGAAACACGCGTTTAATCGTGTTGCAAATATTGGCGACGGCGGGAACATCACCGATCAACATCGCGTCAGATTCACTGTTCATGATTCCTCCTGCATGTGATGACCGTTGAGACTATTTCCGAAAACAGAAGTTTCGAATCAACGGCAAACCAGCACCGGGATCTTTGAGTGCGTCAACACTTTGGTGGTTTCGCTGCCGAGGAGTAATCCTGCAATGCCGCGCCGCCCGTGAGAGGCCATCACAATCAAATCACAGCCATGCTGCTTGGCAGTGTCGATGATGGCTTCAAATGGATGATCATGAAAAACATGCGCACGGTTGGCTGTGATGCCAAGCGACTTCGCACGATCAAGACCGAACTTGAGTATCGTGTCCGCCCTCTTTCCCGTATCCACCAAATAAGTCTCCTTGGTATCGCTAAGCGACATCGCATCGGTTGTCAACACATGAAACGGCACGGACGCAGTAAGCATCGTCACCTGTGCGCCGAGCGTCTTCGCCAGACTCAAACCCATTTCCACCGCCTTTTCCGAAAACAGCGAACCATCAGTGGGCAACAAGATGTGGTTAAACATTTAACACCTCCCAAGTAAAGTTTTAACAATCGCCAAATCGCACAATGACAATGCGCCGACCACGCAAATGCAGATTGATAAACCGCAACTGAAAGCGAGATTTAGCGCTGATCTTTCAAAAGTTATAAACTAAACACCTTATTCAGAGCGGCGTTTGAAGCAAAAATGGCCCAAATACCGCTCTATAGTTAGGCTTTTACTTTTAATTCACGGACAGCTCAACACACGCTCTCATCACAAGTCGACAAAACCGGGCGCGTCATCTCGTTTGGTCTGTACACCGTGCAGCCTTTGAGGCCCAGCGAATGTGCCTGTTTATATAAGTTACGAAATGAGTCAAAACTGAAATCCGCCGGGACGTTCACCGTCTTCGATACCGCATTGTCAACATGCACCTGAACATGCGCTTGCATGTTTAATTGATGCAGCGGATCCACTTCATACGCCTCGACAAACGCTGCCGTGCGCTTCACCTTCTGCCCGTGCAACTGGTGAAACAATTTCGATGCGTAATCTTCAACAGCAAATGATCGCGCATGCCCTTCTGGTGTGTGTACTTCGCGTTTCGTCGAGAAGGCGAAAACCGGCTCAATGCCGCTCGATACATTTCCCGCGAGCAGGCTAATGGAGCCTGCCGGTGCTACTGCGGTGAGGTGGCTGCTGCGAATACCATATTTCGCAATGAGCGCATGAATATCATGCGGCAACGTGGATACAAATCCGCTCGCACAATATTGTTCCAGCGAGAATGACGGAAAGCTGCCGCGCTCGCGAGCAAGAATCACGGAAGCGCGATAGGCCGAATGCGAAACAAGCCGCATTATTTTCACGGCGACCTGTAACGACGCCTCGTCGCCATAGCGCAGCCCCAACATAATCAGTGCGCTGGCAAGACCGGTAATGCCCAGACCAATACGCCGTGATTGCATCGCCACTTCGGCTTGCCGAGCAAGCGGAAATGTACTCACGTCGTAAACATTGTCCAACATGCGCACTGCGACAACCGCGGCAGAGGCGATGCCTGGGTAATCCATATGTGCATTTGCTGTAAACGGCTCGCGTACAAATTTTGTCAGATTCAAGGAGCCAAGATTGCATGCGCCGAAAGCCGGTAATGGAATTTCGCCACAGGGATTGGTGGCTGAAATTTGCTCACTTTGCCCAAAATGGGCAAGATTATCCATCTTGCGTACTCGATCAATAAAGATCACGCCCGGCTCCGCCGCATCGTAGGCGGCACGCATCAAGCTTTCCCACAATGGTCGCGCACGAATCCGTCTGGCAAGGGCGCAGGGCACTTTGGCCTTCGACCCCGACCACTGTCGCTCGCATATTTCAACATCCGCTGGCTGTGGCTGATCCGACACCGGAAACATAAGCGGCCATAGCGCGTCCGCTTCGACCGCGTGCATAAAAGCATCGCTGACCAAAACAGATAAATTGAAATGTTGCAGCGCGCCCGACACGCGCTTGGCATCGATGAACGCTTCAATATCCGGGTGATCATCGCGTAGTGTCGCCATCATCGCGCCCGGACGAACACCGTTGTCGGACGTTGCCGCACACGCGCTATCCCACACCTGTAAAAACGCGACCGGACCAGATGAGGCATGCACCGAATTATCTACGCTGCGAAGTGCCGGGCGAATGGTGGAAAAATCGCAGCCGATGCCACCGCCCGCATCAATGGTCTGCATGCATTCTTGCAGCGCCTTGAATATCGTTTCGACCTTGTCACCGGGCGAATCCATCACAAAACAATTGAACAGGCTTTCGCCATGGACGCCTGCGTTGGCGAGAATTCTACCGCCGGGCAAAAAAACAAAATCGTTCAACACATCACGAAATCGCTTTTGCCATTCCGCCCGATATCCGCTCTCTTCCTTCGCGGCGAGCGCGTACGCGACACGATCCCAAGTCGCACTGATATCCGACTCGGATGTTCCAGAACCGTGTCGTCGATACCGCGTCTGCCAAACCCAGTCCGAAATTGAATCCGCGAGTTGTGCACTCCTATGCTCAGTACCATGATTCATGCGCGCGTCCAATTTGAATCGAAGAATCAACGTACCGCGGTGCCGAATCTTTCAGGTTGATTTCGCGCAAATTCCATGCAGGTTTTTATAGCAACCTGCCGATACAGGAAGTTAAATAACTTTCAAACTGGCGGCGATGAGAGGTGCAAGCGAGATGGCATTGGTCGTATGCACCACACTATCCGTACTCCAGATATTGGTGATTCCACTCGCGCGCAATTGACGCCCAACATCATCACCAAACAGGGCATGCACGACGATTGCATCCACCTGCCGTGCGCCGCCTGCGAGGCAGGCGCGCGTGGCCGACATCAGCGTGCCACCGGAGCTTGCGATATCGTCAATGAGAATAATGTGCTGGCCTTGAGCCGCAATATCAGCAATCTCCACCGTCGTGTCATGGTCGTTGTGTCTGGTTTTGCGACAGACACCAAATCGCAAATGAGCTGCCGTCGCCGCAACACTTACCCATTGCAGCGATTCTTCATCTGGCCCCAGTAATACCGCTTTATTATTTTGCAGATACGCAAAGCGACCCAGCAATTCGGCTGCAGATAACGCCACCGCAGACTCAATCGGGATCGCGTCATTAAGTGCGTTAATACGATGCAAATGGGGATCAACAGTAACAACTGCATCAAAGTGATCCGCCAACCATTTGCCCACAATGATTTGACTCACCGCTTCACCCGGATGAAAGGCCATGTCCTGGCGCATATAGCAAAGATAAGGTGCTATGAGCGTTAAATGTTTTACGCCGAGCGTGCGCGCGGTCTTTGCGGCAATCAAAAGCTGCACGAGTTTTTCATTCGGGTTATTGAGCGTTCTGCAAATCGCCACCCGCTCAGGAAGCCCGCCTGGCGCGGCGTTCGGGATGGTTATCCGTGATTCACCGTCCGGAAACTGATGAACAGAAATGTCGGCGTAAGGCGCGCCAAAATCCGCCGCAATGCGCATTGCACATTCGCGATAGTCACTAAAGCCAAGCAGCATCATGGCGCAACAAATGCCCGCGGGATTTCGTCTGCGCGACCAATCGTAAAACCGCAATGCTCTTTACAAAGCGCTTGCGCAAAATTTTGATCCGCCGAATAGACAGAATAAACTCGGTATAGAGTCTCGCCCTGCTCCACTGCATCCCCAAGCTTTTTGTAAAGATCCACGCCTGCGCCCTTTTCCATCGGTGCGCCCGCATAGCGAGCGACGCGCGCAAGATGAAAATTATCAATCGCAATGACCACACCCGTCGCAGGGCTCTGAATATCGAAGGTTTTCCCTCCCAGAACCGGTGATTCTTTATGCCGGCCTTGCGCGTCGATAATGGCGTTCATCTTGTCCAGCGCACGACCCGAATCGAGAATATCGCGCGCGATTGCAAAGCCTTGTCCGCCGCGAATATCAGGGTCAAATTCCAGTATCCGCCCGGCGAGACGCAATGCCTTTTGGCGTAAATCAATGGGCGCGTTCGGGTCGTTCTGCAAGACCATCATCACATCGCGCGCCTCAAGTACCGGCCCAATCCCGCGGCCGACTGGCTGGCGGCCATCGGTGATGATCACTTCCATTTGCAGCCCCACCCGATCCGCCACATACTCAAATACTTTGCGCAGCGACTGCGCATCCTCCATGTGCCGCACTTTTGCGCTCGGGCCAACCGGAATATCGATCAGTAAATGTGTCGCTCCCGCCGCCAATTTTTTTGAGAGAATCGACGCCACCATCTGCCCGCGCGAATCGATTCCCAATGGACGCTCGACCGAAATCAAAATATCATCTGCGGGCGATAAACCAGCATTTCCGCCCCACGCCAGGCAGCCCCGATGGGTACGGACAATTTCCTGAAGGCGATCCATCGGAATATCAACATTGCAAAAAACTTCCATCGTGTCTGCGGTGCCCGCTGGTGAGGTAATCGCGCGACTGGATGTTTTGGGAATCAGCATGCCATGCGCGGCCAGAATCGGCACGATCAACATCGACGTACGATTGCCGGGAATGCCGCCAATGCAATGTTTGTCCGCCACCAGACGCTCACGCCAATCAATGCGTTCACCGGAGGCGACCATCGCCTGGGTCAAAAACAGAACTTCCTCGCGATCCAGTTCGTTTTGCGCGGTCGCGACTACAAACGCGGCAATCTCTATTTTCGCGTAATGATGTTTGGCGATATCGTTGACGATGCTTCGGTAGTCACGCTCGTTGAGTCGTTCACCCGCAATTTTACGTCGCACCGCATCCATCGAGATCGGTCGCTCGGCATGCGCCACGCCAAGATGCGCGCCTTCGGCCACACCGAGCTGCGCGAACGCCTGCTCGGATAACCCCAGTTGACCCGGTGTGACAATGTTCTGATCGTCGACGACATTGACCGTGGCGAGCAGGTGTTTTTCGCCTGAGAAAACTCTGATTTTTGAAAGCGCCTGAAATCCTTCTGCACGATAAACCGCACAATCACGATGCATGTAGGCGACGTTTTCACGATAGGTATCAATGCCCACACGGCGCAATGTGAGCGCATTGTTGGCGGCTGAAGGAACGACCTCAGTTGATGTTTTTTTCATTTTCAGCTTTATTTATTCATCACAGCATCAACGCGCCGACCAGTCCGACAACGACTCCCAACATGCTAAAACTGCAATTTTTCGCCATCGCGGACGAACCGGCAAATAGTGTAATACCCAACTTCAATAGTACGTTTGCGATTAACGCGACCAATATTGCGCTCACCGCGAGATTGTTCGCAAGCTTGCCTGTATTGAGCAGTTGGAGATTGGAAATAGCAATGGCATCAACATCAGTCAGACCAGCAGCAAAGGCCAGGAAGTAGCGCCCCCACGACAGCTCCATATGTGTCAACCAGGCGAGTGCTAGCAGAACAATTCCATATGCAAACCCGAAGCCTAGCGCCACTTTCAGATTCACCGGATTTGGCAATATGGGTGTCGCAATTGTTTGGCTGTTTCTATCCTGCCATTGCAGCCAGCCCAGACCGACAAGCCCCATCAAGAATGCTGCACCGAGTGCCGGGCCCAAAGTTTTTAATGCTGACGGCGCGACTGAGGCAGCGATGATGGCGACACGTACCAACATGACCAGATTTGCAATCACCACCATTTTGCTACAGCTTAATACTGCTTCGGGCACCCGTGCAGCCTCGCGTGAATAAACCAATGTCGTTGTAGTGCTGGAAACCACGCCGCCAGCCACACCGACGAACCAGCTGCTTTTGTTGGGCTTACCGAATTTGAGTGCGATGTAACCCAGCAAACCCAAGCCCGACACCAGCACCACCATGAGCCAGATTTGATAAGGGTTTAGCGCTGCGAATGGGCCGTAGGCTTGATTGGGCAACAATGGCAGCACGATCAAACTGAGCACCGCAAACTGCAGAATGCTGTTGATATCCTGATCTGTAAGGCGTCCAACCACACTGTGCAACGTGGGCTTGTAATGCAACATGACTGTGGTGACAATCGCCAGCGCCGCCGCAAGTTGTGCATACCCCAGCCAGACCGTCACGCCGAGACAATAACAAATCATGACGGCAAATATCGTTGTCGTACCAGGTGCCGCCCCGGATTCGCCGACAAGTTGCGACACGCTTAAAATGGTGATACCGGCCAACAATAAGCCCAGCCCGATCAACCACGGCGCGCTCATCACTTGCGATATAAACGTGGTCGTTGTGCCAAAGAGTGCGACCAGTGTGAACGTTCTTACGCCAGCCTTGTGCGTAACATCTCGCTGCCGTTCCATGCCGATCAACAGGCCAAGCGCCAGGCTGGTCGCAAAGCTGGTTGCGAAATCGGCGGGGCTCAAATGTTCAATCGGCGTCATGGTTTTTTGTTGTTCTTCATAACGCCTCCTGCGTCAGCCTTGGCTTTAATGTCCCCTCGGCATGTCCACGAAAGTTAATACCCTTCTTTCGCACCAATAACCACTTCTAGTCGTTGATCTTTGCGCAGTATCTGTAGCGTGCAATTCCATTTTGTCGCGTCCACCAGCAGCCAGAATTGTTCTGTGTTTGTCACCGGCTTTTTATCGACGCCAAGGATGATGTCGTCTTCGCGTACGCCCGCCATTGCAGAGGCACCCACCGCCACCACCACGATCACACCGTGATTCAGCTTCAAGTCGCTTCGCTCCACAGGCGACATATCGCGAAGCCGTAATCCCAGCGGAGGCAGATGTAGCGATACCGGCGGCAACGCTGCCTGGGCGGGCTTATTTGAATTGACAGTTGACCCCGCCACAACTGAACATGCGCTGATGAATATTGCGGCGCACGCTACCAGCAACCATCCGCACCGCACTGTATTTGTATATTTTTTCGTCATATTCGTTTCCGTATTGTTTGCCAGATGAAACTCGTCTGCGTAAATGCAACGCCCTTTTTTTTTGAGACTACGCGTGAAGCTACTGATGAGCTTGATCAAAATCAAAACCATCGACAATAAATGCCCTTGATCACGCAAACGCAAAACGCGATCAGAACCACCCTATACTTGTTGATTAAAGCAATTTGTTACCCAGCAATTGCCAACTCAAGCTCACAACACTCATCATGATCAGAATTCTTATCGCCGACGATCACACCATCATGCGCGAAGGCCTGAAACGCATTCTGGAGAGTCAGGATGATTTTGTTGTCGTGGGTGAAGCCACCAACGGTTTTGAGGCGATGGATTGGGTACGCAAAGGTGGATTTGAAGTATTGCTGCTGGATTTGTCCATGCCAGGCAAAAGCGGCGTTGATCTGATTAAACAAATAAAAATCGAATCGCCAAAATTACCCATTCTGGTTTTGACGATGCACGAAGAAGAGCAGTATGCGGTGCGCACGATCCGTGCGGGCGCATCCGGCTATCTCACCAAAGAAAGCGCGGCGACGCTGCTGGTGGAAGCGATTAGGCGCGTGGCGGCGGGGCGACTTTACATCAGCCCTTCGGTGGCGGAGCAACTAGCACTCAACATCATGCCGCGCAATGATGATTTGCCGCACAAGCGGCTATCTGATCGCGAATTTGAAGTTTTTCAATTGCTCGCATCCGGTGCGTCGATTTCCGAGATCGCCGAGAAACTGCATTTGAGTGTAAAAACCGTCAGCACCCACAAGACGCGAATTTTGCAAAAAATGGATGCCAATTCTCTCGCCGATATCGTTAAATACGCGATGATCAATAACCTTTTGTCCGGTTAATCGCCCGGCGCAATGTAGGATTTTTCCTACCGTAGTTTCCGTAATCCGATAGAAACTTTCAGCGTTAGCTGATATTCAAGCCCTTTCCGTTTCGCAATACTTCGTTTAACCAATCATCTTGAGGTTAGCGAAATGAGTAACGAGGTATGAGGGTTTTCATTGTCGAAGATTCTGCGCTGATGTATGCGCGAATCGCCCAAGCCGTGAAGGCAATCCAGGGATTCTCCGTTACCGGTGCCGCCAGCGACGCTAGCGGCGCGCTTACCGCGATTCGCGAATCCTCGCCCGATGCGCTCATTGTTGATATTCAGCTGCGCGAAGGCAGCGGCCTTGATGTCCTGAAGCAAATCAAATCCGAGCGGCCTGAGATCAAAACGCTGGTCCTCAGCAACTCGGCCACCCTTCCCTACCAGCATGCCGCCACGCTTGCGGGTGCGGATTATTTTCTCGATAAATCCACAGAGTTTGGGCAGCTTGCGAACATTTTGAAGAAATGGGCCGCCCTCCCGGCGGAACCTGCTGCCTCCGTTACACCCACCGCCCACTAAATAGGAAACGAAATCATGAACGCCATTTGTCTTACGCCGGCCAAGCTCGCTTCGTCGTTTACCTCGCCGTTTGCTTCCCCCCAGCCGCTTGGCACCAAGGCTGCCGCGAGTTTCGATCATTCCACGCATGATGGATTATCGAGCTCACTAACTGATATCTGTAACCTGCTCAACATTCCGGAGATTGGCGCCGCCGCCGATCTTCAATTTCAGCGCCGACGAGTCAAGGCGGGTCAATGGGTGTTTGGCTGCGGTGAAAAATTCGACGCCGTATTCATCGTTCATTCCGGATTTTTGAAAACACTGATTCTGGATGAAGCCGGTAACGAGCAGATTCTAGGCTTCCCCCTGAAGGGAGATCTATTGGGAATCGATGGCCTGCATTCGGAGCACTATGCATCGCACGCGGTCGCGTTAACGGATTGCGAATTGGTGGTGATCCCATTTCGCGACTTGGCCATGCTCGGCCATGACCATGCCACCTTGGAACATTGGCTGTATCGCGCCGTCAGCCGCGAACTGGTGCGCGAACATTCCGTTGTCGGGTTGCTTGGAACGCTCGGCGCAGAAGCGCGCGTGGCACGCTTTCTGGTCTCGCTCTCGGATCGATTCAAAACGCTCGGCTACTCACCCGTTGAATTCAACTTGCGCATGACCCGCCAGGAAATCGGCAGCTATCTTGGACTCACCCTGGAAACCGTCAGCCGCTCGCTTTCTGCGCTGCAATTGGCCGGCTTTATCGGCATCAATCAACGCGCCGTATCGCTGCACGACATCAACGGCCTGCGCGCCATACAGAAAATTGCCGCACCGGGAAAATTAGGTGCGAAACCAACAGCATCAAGAAACCAAAGTGTGACGCGCACGAAAGCTCAAAAGCGCAATCATTCAATTTGGGCGAATCTTGCGGTTGCTGCGTAACTAGCGCAATCTCAAATCATGAAAGCAATGAACGGCCTCACCCACACACAAATTGTTGAACTCAAACGACAGCTCGAAAAGGAAGACGCGCGCATCAGAGGCATCATGCATGAAGACTTTGTGGCGCGAGGCGCTGCAAACGGGAACAGCGTTCTGCAATATCACGAAACCACTGACGATGACGCGGTGGTCGACGTGCTCAATGATGCAGAAATATCCAGCGTCACGCGCGCGACGAGCGCACTTGAAGCAATCGAGCACAGCCTGAAATCGATGGAAACTGCAATCTATGGCGCGTGTGAAAGCTGTGCGCGGCACATTGGCTTTAAGCGGCTAAACGTAAATCCCACCGCAACGCTTTGCGTGCCCTGTCAGACCAAGCGCGAGAAAAATGCGGTGCATGCAAGTCTTTGATGCTTGAAAATCACATCGCTACGTCACCCGTCGGCGTGCTCACACCAAGCCTGCTGTCTGATAGACAAAAAATTTTAGACTCGCAACTTAGCATTGCTCCGCAGCAACAACTGTGGTGAGACTTAATCCAGCAGCGATTTTTGTTTCCCCATTGGTATTATTGGCTCGCTCGGCGTTCCCGCGGCCTTCATTCAATCGCGCAGCCATTTTATCAGCAGAGAGCGGCCGACAGATGTGATAGCCCTGCATAACGTCACAGCCAAGCGCACTCAACAGTTTGAACTGCTCCGCCGTTTCGACGCCCTCTCCCACTGTGGTCATATTCATTGAGCGAGCCATCGCGATAATCGCACGAGTGATAGACGCGGCATCTTCGTCGCTGGTCACTTCGCTTGTGAATGACTTGTCAATTTTGATAACGTCAATCGGAAACCGTTTTAGATAGCTAAGGCTCGAGTAGCCGGTGCCGAAATCGTCCAATGCAAGCCGTACTCCAAGACTTTTTATCTGCCGCATCGCTTCAACAGCGGCCTCGGTGTCGTGCATAAGGGTCGTCTCGGTCAATTCAAGCTCAAGGTATTGTGGCGGCAAGCCGCTTTCCTGAAGCACTTGACGCACTATTGACGGTACGTCCTGCTGCTGAAATTGCTTTGCCGACATGTTTACTGCCATCGACAACGACGTGTGCCCCATTGCGTGCCACGCCACTGCCTGAGCACAGGCCGTTCGGAGCACCCATTCGCCGATCGGGATGATTAATCCGGTCTCCTCCGCCAGCGGGATAAACTCTATCGGCGATACCATCCCGAGCTCGGGATGATGCCAGCGCACCAGCGCCTCAACACCGACAATGTTGCCGCTGACACCATCGATCTGAGGCTGATAGTGGAGCTCTAGCTGATCACGTTCGAGTGCATCGCGTAACGCGCTCTCCAACCCCATGCGGGCGAGCGCCTGAATACCCATTTCTCGCGAATAGGTTTGGAAACAATTACGGCCCTTCGCCTTGGCGCGGTACATGGCCACATCAGCATGCATCAGCAGGCTGTCGCAGGTGTCACCGTCTTGCGGAAAGACGCTGATACCGATGCTGGCGCTCAAGTGCAAAATTCGTCCGTCGTGGCAAAACGGTGCGGATAGCGCTTTGAGCACATTTGATGCGACCAGCGCAGCGCCTTTCGACTCACCGAGGCCAGGAATCAAGATGACAAATTCGTCGCCACCAAGACGGGCAATGGTGTCGCTCTCCCGAACGACTCTCTGTAAACGTGCCGCGACCGAGCGCAGCAAGTCATCGCCAAACGAATGCCCAAAGCTGTCATTGACAAATTTAAAGCCGTCCAGATCCAGAAACAACACAGCCACGTGTTGTTCAGTGCGTTTTGCTTGAACGAGCGCGAGCGCGATTCTATCGCCCAGAAGGCAGCGATTGGGTAGCCCCGTCAATGCATCGTGACTGGCCTGATGCGCCATTCGCTCGGCGTAGGATTTTCGTTCTGAAATATCGCTGGCCACACCATCAATGCGCACCGGTAGGCCCTCCGGGCTGTAGATGACGCGCGCTTTATCTTCGAGCCAGCGCTCGCTGCCGTCTGGCCGGATGATTCGATATTCGCTGGTTACGACATGACTATCGAAAGGCGCGGAGAAGCGATCATGCATACGTTGGCTATCATTCGGATGAAGGATCCGCCGCCAGAGTGTTTTGTCGGCAACAAAATCAGCAACTGGTCTGCCGTAAACACGTTCCGCAGCTAGATTAAGGTAAAGCAGGTTGTGATCCGGCAATGAGACCGACCAGACTACATTGTCAATCGAGTTAAGTACGCCGGAAAGTTTTTCGTCGACACGATGCAGTTCGAGCAATCGTTGCTCAAGATGCGTATTGGCGTCAGTCAAGTCGTCGCGCGTCCGTCGCAGCCCTTCACGCGCACCCGCTAAACCAGCCGCAGCGTTGCCGATTTCAGCTTGCAAAAAATTGAAATTCGCTGCCAATTCGCCGACTTCGTCGCGTGTTCTGATGCGGACGGGGCTAACGTCAATCGTCACATAGGCAGCATCGAGATCGCCGCGCGCAAGCGCGTTCATCGCCCGCGTAAATTCCACGAGCGTACCGGTTGCGAGTCGTTTCGCCGCGCTTGAAACTTCAGTTAACGAGTGGGCGATCATCCCCGGCAGAACCAGCGCGACGGTAATGGACAACATCGCGACCGCAACAAATATGTCCGCAAGGCCTGTCATCAACGCGCTCTGCTGAGCAGGCAAATTGCTTACCGCCAACAAATAACCCGCTCCATCCAGTACCAGCACGAGCACCATGGCTCCGGTCAACTTCAACTGCAGCGTGCTTGGCAAGCCGGTCAGACCAGCGCGCTTGCGGTCGTCGTAGCGACGCCAAGCGTAAAGCAACGAACCTGAGTATGCGAAAGCCAGGCCGATCAACACAGTGCTAAGACCGAATTGCTCAAACCCGAGCAAAGCCGAGAGCCCCCAGACAACGGCCGCAACAAGGCCAAGCGTAATCGTTCCGCGCGGCGCTCGATATGGGCGCAGCATCTGTGGCGCGTCGCGCCGCAGCAGCCACACCGCGACGCTGGGCAAGGCGATGCTGATGAGATAGGTAAAATTGGCAGCCGCGATGAGCCAGATTGGGTCACCGATCAACAGGAACAGAATTGCCATCGCTGCCGTCAGCAAAGTGGCGACCCATGGCACATCGGTGCGGGAGCGGCGCGCCAGCAAGCGTGGTAGCAGGCCATCTTCGGATAGCTGCGATAGAGTTCGCGCCGCACCGGCCAACGGCTGCAGCGTGCCCGAAAACATGCTGACCACCATAAACCAAATCGCGACCGACTTGGCGGCGTTACCAAACAGCGGTGCAAACGTTGGCCCGAGCACCAGCGCGAGATCTTTGCCTAGCGGTGCGGCGCCGAGTGTACCAAGCCACACGCAAGGCAAGACGATGAAAAACAAACCGGCAAGTACGCCACTTGCCATCATCGCTCGCGGTACAGCTTTGGTGGGGTTTACAGTTTCTCCCACGTGACAGGCGGCGGCTTCGAACGCTGGTG
>JANMQR010000223.1:0-8914 GCA_031370625.1 Burkholderiales bacterium
CAGATTTCGTAGATTTTATTTTGGGCATTGGCATTCCTGGCACTGTCTGGACATATTCAATCCTTCAATGATGGTGCAACATTGCACACAAAAGATTCTGCGCGGGGGCTACTGACAACGAGGTGTCAGTAGCGTCACGTATTTTGCGCCCGCAATTGCGCCAGTCTCACCCGCACCAATTCCAGATGACTGCGCAATTCGTACCAACTTTTGAGCGTAGTCGATGGCCCATGCAATTTGTCGGCGCGCACCTTGAGCGCATGCAATTGCTCATCAAATGATTGCATCAAGGCTGGCGGCATTTTTTCTTTATCCATAGTCGCGCGAATAATGTCATTTTCTAGTTTGTGCGCAGCGTGATAAATTTGCGTTATCCGAAAATTCATCTTGTAGCCCATTATTTTCGGCACCGCATCCGACGCCGACACCAGAATTGCGCCAAGCGGAATCAGCAACACCCACAATCGCTGCACCAAATTCGCGAGCCAGAACGGCATATGCCGATATAAAAACGGCGTGCCCTCTTTGTACAGTCGCTCCACATTTTCCGGCACATCAAATTCCTGAAATTTTGCCACGCTGGGAAACTCGCGCTGCGCATGCAACGGGCTACCGCCTTCATGTACCTCCTTCGCCGCTTTGACAAACAAATACGCAATCGCCGGATGCAGCGACTCCATCGCAACCAATGTTGCGGTCGCCGCCACGGTCTTCACATCCTCAGCGGGAATATCGTTTTTAAGATCAATCACGCCACGTGGAATGGTGATTTTAGTCAGCGCAGGCACGAGACGGCTGTAGGCATCGGCGGTGGCCATATTCATCAATTGAATATTCGGCGCAGATAATAATTCACGCACCACAGGTGAGGCCGGCGCGGCCACGATGAAGACGACATCGAGTTCGCCACGCTGCAACATCTTCGCTGCCACCGTTGATGCCGCATCGTTGAAACTCGCATTGGCAGCTGTGATTTCACTCGCCGCCAACAGCGCCAGACTCACGGGACGTGTACCGCCACCGAGTGCGCCAATGGCGATACGCTTGCCCTGAAGCTCCGTGATGCGGGTTAGCCGAGATTTGTTGGCAGGCTCGCGATAAAACACCCACACCGGCTCGTAGAACAAACTGCCGAGCGATACCAGTTCATCGCGCTGCGCTTCGGTCGCAATACCGCTTTGTAAAAACGCAGCTTCAATATCGTTGGTTTTATCGATCAGCAGCGCGAGATTTTCGACGGAGCCTTTGGTGGGTTTGATGTCGAGTTTCACGCCTTCGCGTTTAAAAATTTCTACATACCTCGCGCCATAGCCTTCATAGGCACCACCAGCTGCGCCCGTGGCCAACACCACTCGCGTGGGCGCACCAGGCTTCAGCAATTTCATTCCAACGAAAATCGCTATCAGCGCAATCAGCAACACTGGAATCAACCAATAATATTGACGTAATTTCTTTAGCATTAAAGCTGCGCCCCCTTTTTATTCAACACGGTATGCTGCTCATTTTTACAAGAAATGAAATTTGTAGAGCGCCATTCTACGGGCATTTCCGAGCAAATCTGCTTGGTAAGCCGCTCTGATAGTGGTGTTTGGTTTTTTTGACGAAATTCAAACCAATACCATCGGCGGGCGTTTGCGTGGCTTGTCGCCTCAAAATCCCGCCAGCAAGGGGTCGGGTCGCGACCCTAATCGCCGCTGGTGCGTGCGATGGCGAGCTGTCTTTCGATTTCGCGTTTATGCTCGCCCAAGTTACGCTGATGCCAGCGGTAAATCAGCGTCATCGTGGCCGCAACCAGTATGCCGAAAACGGTTAACGCCGAATAGGCAGAAAGCCCAAAGCGCGTCAGCCCAACGAACAACGCGCCGAGCCCCAAAATACACGCCTGCTCATTGAAGTTTTGCACAGCGATCGAGCGCCCCGCCCCCATCAAACTATGGCCACGATGCTGCAACAGCGCATTCATCGGCACAACCAAAAAGCCGCCAAGCGCGCCAAGAATGATCAAAAACGGCGCGGCGATCAGCGGTGTTGAAATGAAATTCATGAGCAGCACAGTAAGCCCCATCGCAATGCCCAGCGGAATCACCGTGGTCGCGCGATCCAGCTTCATCCATATTGACGCGGCCACCGCACCAACGCCGGTACCGATGGCCACCACGCCAACCAGAGACGATGCTTGCGTTGTGCTGTAGCCCAAGGCCACCGCCGCCCACGCCAGCACGATGTAGCGCAAATTACCGGCGACCCCCCAAAACAAGGTGGTGGTTGAAAGCGAAATCTGTCCCAACTTGTCGCGCCACAAACGATTATTGCAATCCATAAAATCGGCCAGCGTGGCCACCGGATTTTTCGGCAGCGGCAGCAGATGCGCATTAGTGCGCGGAATGAATAAATTAAATCCGGCCGCGACAACATAAAGAATCAGGATTGATGATATTGCCGCTTCGGCAGGTGTATCCACATTGGTTTCAAGCCAGGGCAAGTCAAAGGACAACAACTGAATCGACACCGGATCACCAATGAGTTGCCCACCCAGCACGACGCCCAAAATAATCGACGCAATGGTGAGCCCTTCAATCCAGCCGTTCGCCGTGACGAGTTTCGATACGGGCAGCATTTCGGTCAAGATGCCATACTTTGCAGGCGAATAAGCAGCCGCACCCAAACCTACTATCGCGTATGACAACAACGGATGGGTGCCGAACAGCATCAGCAAACAACCCGCGACCTTGATGATGTTGGAAATAAACATCACGCGGCCTTTGGGCAGGTAATCTGCGAATGCGCCAACATACGGGGCAAGCACCACATAAAACAATGCGAACATCGGCACCAATGCAGCGCTATGCCAGGCCGGCGCCTCACTCTGCTTTAGCAACGCAATAGCGGCAATAAATAAGGCATTGTCGGCGAGCGACGAAAAAAACTGCGCTGCCATGATGGTATAAAAACCGCGACCCAAAACCACTCCTCGAAAAGCGCGCTCGCCTTTTTATAGAAATTTAAAAACGTTGGCGATGCATCATTGTTTTTACCGCTGAATTTGTACCGATATGTTAGCTGAATATGTTTACAAGCTGCATGATAAATCTTGTGTCTTTTATTGTGCGCTGCCGCATAAATGTGCTGGAGGCTCTATCACCACTGCCGCAACCGCTTAAAAGTTCTCGCGCACCCGCAGAAAAGCGGCAAATCGAGGCAAACCGGTTTTGGTCAGACTGGGATAAGTGTAAGTAATGAGTGCGCCCACCGGTGGCGGGTTGTGTCGCACTTCATCTGAAAAACCGGTGCCAATATTGAACCGCTTACCATCCGGCATTTCCACGCGCAGCGCGCCC
Source organism: Burkholderiales bacterium (assembly GCA_031370625.1). Lineage (GTDB taxonomy): Bacteria > Pseudomonadota > Gammaproteobacteria > Burkholderiales > Usitatibacteraceae > UKL13-2. The sequence continues at coordinate 3,339 of JANMQR010000223.1, forward strand.
ATCATATTTTTATATTTCCCTTTTCCCGGCACGTGCTCAACCACTTTGGCCTCAGTATCGAGCAGCGGTTTTAATTTCAATAGCACATCACTGCGACCGGCTAAATACGGCGCGCTCGCCAAATGCAGCATCAGACCTTCCGCGCGATCACGAACGATTTCATCGAACTTTTTTTGTAGCGCGACGCGGCTGGCTATCGGTGTTTGCGAGACCGCCACGAGCTGCGGAAATTTTGCGGCCTCAACAATTTCGCGAATGCGTTGCGCGCGCTCGGCAAACGTGCCTGGCGCATCCGGCAATTCAAAAATCATGTATTTCAGTTGCCGCCATTCTTCATCGATTGGCGTATTTTTACGCACGATGCCGCTCAATTTTTCGAACTTTTCGCGTGCCAGCCAGAGCTCTCCATCCAGGCTTTGCGGCGGTAGTTTTGCGATGAACCATGCGGGTGCGTTCACTACCCGCCCGCTGCGAAATTTCAGCACGCGTCCGTCCCAAATCGCGCGCACGCCATCGTATTTTTCACTGACCAGATATTGGGTGACATCAATATCATCGCTCAGTACATTGGCCAGCAAAATCGCCGGACTGGAAGATTTACTCGGCGCGTCTTTCGCCCACGCGCTCGCCGATGCAAAGAGCATTAGGACGAAAGCAACACACTGAACGCTTGAAATTAAATTGTTCACGCAGCTTCCCGCAACAGCGTCGTGACATGCGCTGCAGCGCTGCGCCCGAGCGCGCCGAGGTTATAGCCGCCCTCCAATGCCGAGACCACGCGCCCGCTGGCGAATTGATCCGCCATCTCGAGAATGTGTTCTGTCACCCACACATAATCGTCTTCATGCAATTGCAAATACGCGAGCGGATCGTCTGCATGTGCATCAAAGCCCGCTGAAATGATGATGAGCTCTGGCTCAAATCGCATCAGCGCAGGCCACCATGTCGCATCAATGGCACGCCGAAATTCGGCCCCAGTGGTACGCGCGGCCAGCGGCGTGGGAATAATGTGTTCGTTACCCGAATTGGCACCGGTGCCGGGATAGTACGGATGCTGAAAACTGGAACACAACATGACGCGATTATCGTCATGAAAAATATCTTCCGTACCGTTGCCATGATGCACATCGAAATCCAGAATCGCGACACGCGCGAGCTTATGCGTCTGCAACGCATGCGCTGCACCGACCGCCACGTTATTGAATATGCAAAAGCCCATCGCGCGATTGTGCGTGGCGTGATGCCCGCATGGCCGCACCGCGCAAAATGCGTTGTCGGCCTCCCCTGCCATCACCATATCGACGCCGCGAATCACCGCGCCCGACGCGCGTTGTGCCGCCTCAAGCGAATAAGGATTCATCGCGGTATCAGGGTCGAGATAGGCGTAATCGTGCTCGGGCGAAGCATCAAAAATCGAATCCACATAGTCGCTATCGTGCGCCGCAGCGAGCTGCTCGCGCGAGGCTAAGGGTGCCTCAACTTTTTTGAGTTTTGCGTTCAAACCAGCACGAGCAAACGCATCATAAACAGCCTGCAAACGCGCCGGACATTCCGGATGATGCGCGCCCATTTCATGCTTCAAAAAACTGGGATGCGTGATGAATGCGGTCGTCATTTTTAATTCTCCTCCGATGGACTACATCAGCGCACCGGCGAGAAACAATTGCCGAAAATTGCTGTTACGCTTATTTTCACTGAAAACGCACGCAATTCTTGCCAAGCAACATATTGTCTCTACGAACCCTGAAACGTGAAACCTGCATCCGGCAATTGCGTCTTGCCGTAGCGTCTAGCCGTAGAATGACGTTGTGACGCTACAATTATCAAGAATCCTTCAAGCCGCTTTGCAAACGCACCACACTCAATGTCGAAAAATACGGGAAAACGCGCACCATGCTGTTCGAGAAAAAAGAATTATTAGCCGAAGTGGGCAACACCAAATCAACACTGACCGCCTCATCGTCGGCATCGCTCAATACCGTGATGCAACGGGCGGGCGAAATCATACTGGGCAAGGATCAGCAAATTCGTCTGGCGATGGCGTGCATATTAGCGCGCGGCCATTTGCTGATTGAAGACGTGCCCGGCGTGGGCAAAACCACGCTTTCGCACGTTCTCGCGAGTCTGCTTGGATTGCATTATCAACGCATTCAATTCACCAGCGATTTGCTGCCCGCCGATATTGTCGGCGTATCGATTTTTGATCGCGATTCGTCCAGCTTTCGTTTTCATCCCGGCCCGGTTTTTTCCCAAGTAATTTTGGCCGATGAAATAAATCGCGCCTCGCCTAAAGCGCAATCCGCCCTACTTGAAGCGATGGAAGAGCACCAAGTAACGGCCGATGGTGAAACCATGCCGCTACCGGAGCCGTTTTTCGTCATCGCTACGCAAAATCCGTCACATCAGATCGGTACTTTCCCGCTGCCGGAGTCACAGCTTGATCGTTTCCTGATGCGGATCAAGTTAGGCTATCCGGACAAGGTGGCCGAGCGCGCCCTGCTGAAGGGCCTTGATCGGCGCGACCTTATCGCGAATATCACGCCCGCGATGAAGGTTGAAGAATTGATTCAATTGCAAAAAGTTGTGTCGCAGGTTTTTGTTTCGGACGCGCTGATCGACTACGTTTTGGCGCTGATTGCCTACACCCGTGATTCGGCCAGATACGAAATGGGATTAAGTCCACGTGCCGGACTCGCCATTCTACGGGCGTCGCAAGCATGGTCGCTCATGAACGGACGCAATCAGGTGCTGCCCGAAGACGTGCAAGCGATTGCACCATCGGTGGTTGGACATCGTTTGCGGCCCGCCGCCAACCTCAATTCGGGCGAAGGCCGCGTGCTGGACGCGGCACAGGACTTGCTGAAGAATGTGGCGATCCCCTGATGCATTGCAAATAAAGCAGTGCAAACGATGTTAAAAGAAAGGGGACGCGCACTCTCCAACCTAAAAATAAGATTTTATGCGCACCTCAAAAATTATCCTCACTATTTCATTCCTGACCATTATTCTTTCAACTTTAAACATTGGCAACGCCATTGCCGAGAACCATAAGTGCAAAACCGCGGATGGCAAAATTGAATATAGTGATCGCCCCTGTGTAGCTGAAAAGTCGGCCTCATCAACCTCGGCTGCACCCATCGGTGACAAACCCGCCAGCCCCACGATTGAAAAGCTTAATTTATTGTTTGCAGAATATGAAGAACGCCTTTGCCAACGCGAGCGTTTATCCAATGAAACGGATCGCGCTGCCCGCAACGCCACGCTTCACCTGCCCGCATGGGCTGCAAAAGAAGCAAAGCTTCGCGAACTGAACGAAGACCTCGTTCAGTTCCAAGGAAAAGCCAGTAAATTTACCAGCGGCAAAGCATCAGATAGCGAAGAGACGATGGCGGTAAGACAGTTTCAGATCAAGGTTCGAAAGTGCGGGAAATTGCCTTCGTGAGTGGTGGTATCAGGAAGAAGTCCAAAGAACTTTTCGAAACTTAAAAATTATGTCGTTCCCGCGCAGGCGGGAACCCAAGTACGTTGCATTATCAATAATTTCACCAGCCTTGGATTCCCGCCTATCGATGGAGACACCATTCGGTGCGCGGGAACGACGAAGTTTTTAGCGGGCTAGCAGCCTGTCGGACGTAAAGAATCGATGCGAAAAATGAGCTGGGCGAGGGCAGATTTCCCCGCTTTTCAAGCCAATGGTTGTTCCCTTGGCGTAGAAAAGCGGGGAAATATGCACCGTCCAGATCATTTTGCAGCCGATTTCCTTTAAGTCCGACAGGCTGCTAGGTGCATGCTTGCGGCAATCAAGCAGAAAAATATTATGCGAAAGTAAGATAATAAAAATCTTCCACGCAGCAAACTTTTTCCCCGCACCAAAGGTTCGCGATGTCAGCCACAAAATCTGAATCACTGCCAAACGCATTCGCCAACTTCCGATTCGCATTACGCCAACGCATTGCCGATTGGATTTTTCGCGCAAAATTTCCCGAAGCCGCGCCAGTTACGCTGATACAGCGACGCATTTTTATCCTGCCTTCACGCACCGGTTATTTTTTCGCGTTTGTGTTGTTGTTATTGTTGTTAACCTCAATCAACTACACCCTCTCGCTCGGATTTTTACTCACGTTTTTATTGGGCGGCATGGTCAGCATTTCGATGCTGCATACCTTCCGCAATCTGGCGCGATTATCGATCAGCCCCGGCATGGTCGAGCCAGTATTCGCAGGTAAGACCGCACAATTCGCGCTGGTGCTGGCGAACCCCTCCATGCCGCGTTTCGCTGTCGGCGTGAAGCGCGCAAAAGTCCGCATCACCGATCCACAATTCGGCGACGTACCGCACGATGCATCAACCACGATTTACATTCCCATGGCCGCCGAAAAACGTGGCCGCATGGCGGTTGGGCGCCTCGAAATATTCACCGAATATCCCGTGGGACTATTCCACGCATGGTCATACGTTGATTTCGGCAGCACCTGTTTGGTCTATCCACAGCCCGACCCCGGCGCAGGCGCTCTACCGATTGATGCGCGATCAAAAAGTAAGGCAATATCCCGATCAAGGGCGACGACGATTTTCAATCGCTGCGCACCTACAAACCCGGTGACACGCCCAGACAAATCGCTTGGAAAGCCCTCGCGCGAGGACAAGGTTTGCTGGTGAAGGAATTCGGCTCAATGGCAGGCTCAGACCTGTGGCTTGATTACGATGCGCTGGTCGGTATCGATATCGAACAACGCCTCTCACGCATTACATGGTGGGTGCTCGAAGCCGAGCGCGCACAATTGCCGTATGGGTTAAAGCTGCCCGGGAAATCAATTGCACCTGCAAGCGGGAAGCAGCATCGTGATGCTTGCCTTGAGGCGTTGGCGTTGTTTGGCACCGCGTAGAAATTATTTATAAACTCTAATATCTGTGGGCATCTTGACACAGAAATGCCTGAAACAGCACGTCAATATTAGTGTTTTAGCCTCATTAAGACATGGATTTCTAGGCGTTAATTCGCCAGTAAGTACAAACAAAATATGATGATGAAAGACACCATTTATACAATTTATCTTTGCGCATGACGCCGTTTATGCAAAGTTTTTTTGAGCTGGTCATTCGCGTCAAACCTTATTGAATATGTCTATCCCAACACGCTCGGAACAGGAGGTTTTCGAAGATTTGGCAGTGCTAAGCAGGTCGCCCGGCTATGCTCATGTGATCGCCTATTTTTGCTATCGCGACAACTTCGTACGTTTCAAAAAGGAGATGACCTCGAAGGACACAGAAAACTTGTTTTCGCCAGAGCGGCTTCTTCGAACCGAGATTTCCACCCTAATGGGACTGATGATTAAGCGAGACGTCGATTTCTCGCTTCCTGACCCTGCGATCTTTCAAGAGAGCATCGCCAAGACTGAGACACTTTTCGCAGAAATCCACGAATGCATGACGGCGGTGTGGGCTAAGGACTTCGACACTACTAAGATGGGCGATCCGGCATTCAAGCCCATGTCCAGCGGCGAGTTCCTACGAGAGCCGATGTTCTATGGTGGCGAATCCGCGTACGCCTTCCAATACGTAGATTTCGCGGTTCG
>JANMQR010000430.1:0-7790 GCA_031370625.1 Burkholderiales bacterium
CATCAGCTTCAAAAAAACTGACGTGACAGATCGGCGTATTGGCATCGATGTTGACCATGCCGTGCAGCGTAAAAGTTGACCATTGCTCGTGCAGTTTTTCCCAATACAGCGGAGCCGTTATTTTGTTTGCATTCACCCAATCCCAGCCGAGTGACAACCACAATTCAGGGCGACGATAACCGCCGTCGGCGATAAACGCGGCGAAATCACCGTGCGTAACGGGATGTGAGGCAAGCTCGAACTGCTCCAAAAACACCCGATGACGCGGAGTTTCGTTATCAAAACAAAAGTCAGCGTTCGCGTAGCCAATTTCAATCAAACCGCCTTCATAGCGATGCCAGCGGGGTTTCTTTGCTTCAACGCCGGTGAGCGGCCAGCGCGCTTGGTACGCGGGCTTCAATGGATTTTTTGCGAGCAGGTGTTTGAGATCGGTGAGAATTAATTCCTGATGCTGTTCTTCGTGATTGCAGCCGAGCCACATCAGTTCGATGAACGCTGGATCAGAATCGGGGAGCGATTCAATTAAATTTGCGATGCGCTTGGTAACGTTGTGGCGATACTCAATCACGGTCGCCAAATTGGGGCGCGAAATTAGCCCGCGTTCATGCCGCGGATGTTTGTCGCCGATGCCGTTGTAATACGAATTAAACAGCACCCGAAAGGCCGGATGAAATGGTTCGAAATCGGGCTCGAAGCGCTCAAGAATAAAGGTCTCAAAAAACCAGCTGGTGTGCGCCAGATGCCATTTGATTGGACTGGCATCGGGCATCGATTGCTGATTGCAATCTTCGGGCGCAAGCGGTCTGGCGAGCGCTTCAGAGGTGTTGCGAACGGATATAAATCGATCTTGCAGCTTGGCTGATGGGAGTGGCGACTCGTGGGGCGACCGTCGCGGAGTTCGTCTAGGTGCAGTGGTGTTCACGGACATTCCTCATCACTTGAAAGTGAATTACAGTATGGTGAGACAACCTACGCGAGAATATGTTGTTAATAAATTTTAAAATAGACCCTAGCGTCGGCGGGCTTTAACAGGCAAAAATGCTCGAAGAGGCTCGCTAATGCTAGGGTTTAGATACTTGAATCTACTTAACGGCGACGCGTGGTGCACCCTCAGTGACTTCGCCAATGACCGCAGCATGATCAAACCCATCGGCTTTAAAAATCGCCAGCACTTCATCCACCACGGACGGATCACAGGCGACCAGTAAGCCGCCGGAGGTTTGCGGATCAGTCAATAAATCACGATGCTCTTGGCCGAATTTTTCGTCGAAGGCGACGTCATGACCATAGCCATCCCAATTGCGACCTGATGCGCCGGTGACAAAACCGTCTTTCGCCATCTGCAACACATTCGGGATCAGCGGCAATTTATCGAAATGAATGGTGGCACCGGTTTTAGAGCCTTTGCACAGCTCCAACAAATGACCGAGCAACGCGAAACCAGTCACATCGGTTAGCGCGCGTACGCCGGGCAGGGTACCGAGCTTGATGCCAGGCTTGTTCAGTTTGGTGGTGGAGGCGATCATCGCGGCGTAGCCTTCAGCGCTCAGTTTTTCTTTTTTCAACGCGGCGGATAACACGCCGACACCAATCGGCTTGCTCAAAATTAATTTATCACCCGGTTTGGCACCTGCGTTGCGCTTCAGGTTTTTCGGGTTGACGATACCGATTGCGACCAGACCATAAATCGCCTCAACTGAATCAATCGTGTGACCGCCCGCAATCGGGATTCCCGCTTCGCGACAAATCGATTCGCCACCGTCGAGAATTAATTTGATTTGATCCAGCGGCAAAGTGTTGATTGGCATGCCGACAAGTGCCAACGCGAATAGCGGCGTGCCGCCCATTGCGTACACATCCGAGATCGCGTTGGTGGCTGCGATGCGGCCGAAATCATACGGGTCATCGACAATCGGCATGAAGAAATCGGTGGTCGCGACAATGGCCTGCGTTTCGTTAATTTGGTAGACCGCTGCGTCGTCGGAAGTTTCGATACCAACCAACAATTCTTTCGGGATTAACGGATTGTCGGATTTGGAAATGATCTGCTGCAAGATCGCAGGCGCGATTTTGCAACCACAGCCGCCGCCATGTGAGAGTGAAGTTAGGCGTGGAATACTTTTAATTTCGTTGGGGGCGTTCATGGTGTTCTCCGGAGGGTTACAAACTGATGTGAGAAATAATGTGAAGATAAGTTCGAAATATTCTACGCGTTCAGCTCAAGTTTGGTTTCAACTTAATCCATCGTGCCCATTAATTGGCGCACGATATTGCTGAGTGAATTTCGTTCGGTTTCAGGTAAAAACAGTTTTGCGCGCGCTTGACAGGCAGTGCCTAGTCTGGACATGAAGTTGGGATCATTCGCGCATCTTTTCAAGAGCGCAACCAGCGCTATTTCATCTCCAACCGGGAAATAACCTTCGTAGGTTTGCCCGAGCATGCCTACATTTCCCGACATTTTTGAGGCGATCACTGGCGTGCCGGACGTTAGCGCTTCCACAATCACATTAGCACCGCCTTCCATGATCGACGGATGAATCAGCAAATGCGCTCGTTTGATTGCGGCGCGCGTGAGTCCATGCGCCAGCGCACCCGCCCAGTGATAGTGCGAATGTTGTACGACAAGTTTTTGTGCCGTGGCAGCGAGCGCATCGTCCAACGGCGCACCAATATGCAAGATATGAATGTGATCATCGGGGCCAAGTTTTTCGGCCGCGCGAAAAATCGTGGCCGGATCTTTTTCGTCACGCAAATGTCCTACCACCACGCAGTTCAATTGATGTTTTGGTTTCGCTGCCGGGGTAAGTTGTTTCGCGGATTGATACACAACATGCGTTTTTTTGCGATGCTCAAGCGGCACAAATTGAATCGCATCTTCTTGCAGGACAATGAGTGCATCGGCCAAATCCAGGGAATGGCGTGCTTCCTGGGAAGTTTTCAGGTCGCGATATAAGTCTGTTCCCGTGAGGACGACGATGAGCGGTTTGGCCGGATACGTCGCGCGAAAGCGAACAATGGACGCTGCACTGCGGCGCGCATGAAGCGCGATTAAGATGTCGCAGCTTTCGTCGCTGTTTTCACTTCCCCAGTCGCCTTGTACAATTACTTTGAACGTGGGCGAAAGTAGTGTCTGCCACCGATGCGCAGTGCGCCAGTTGCCGTTGTTGGCATCGGCAAGGGCGGGCGTAACGATGCGGATGAGTGGTGCGCGATTCATGTGCTGGTAATTTTTTATAAATGGGTTTGAAGAATGCAGGCATTGGCAGAAACAAATAGCGCTGTCGCGATAAAGAGGCAGGTTCGTGAGGCGTTGATTTCGCAACGCGAAACCACGCTCGCACTTTACCGCGATTTGCCTGAAGCGCTGTGGCTGCCTGCGAATGTGCCGTATCACGCCCTCATCAACCCGCCGCTATGGGAGCTTGCGCATATTGCGTGGTTTCAGGAATATTTTTCAGTGCGTTTGATTGGCCGTGATGCTGACGAGGCTAATTCATGTTTTGCCGATGCGGATGCGCTGTTCGATTCGCGACATGTTGCCCATCAGGCCCGTTGGACCAACACCTATCCTTCACGCGATGTGTGCCTTCGATTCATGCAGGATTCACACGCGCGTACGCTCGACGCGTTGGAAAAATCGAGTGTTGAAAACCTTCATCTTTTTCAGCTGGTTGTCGCACATGAAGATATGCATGCCGAGGCGCTGGCGATGACTTTGGTCGCGCTTGATTTGCCGTTGTCGACGACTTTTCCTGCGCGCCGACTATTGCACGCTCCCGCTGTGGATATTAGTTTTGGCGGCGGCGAAATAGTGCTGGGAGCGCTTGATCCGCTTCGGCCTGATCGCTACCAATTCTGCAATGAGCAACCGCCACATCGCGTTACCGTTGCGCCATTTACGATTTCTTCGCAGCCGGTTTCGGCGGCGGAGTTTTCGCGGTTTTTAGGTGGTGAACGTAACGAAGAAAATTTCGCCGTCATGCATGCTGATTACGAGCAAGCCATCGCTTATTGCAAATGGGCGAATCGTCGGCTGCCGACGGAAGCGGAGTGGGAATTTGCGGCGACACATTCAGCAGAATTCGCGGCGTCCGTGGGCCATGTGTGGGAATGGACTGCGTCGAAATTCACACCTTATCCGGGCTTCAAGCGCGGTGTGTATGAAGAATATTCGGAGCCCTGGTTTCATACGCATCAGATATTGCGCGGCGGCTCGTTCGCAACGCATCCGCGCATGAAGTATCCGCAATACCGAAATTTTTATACGCCTGACCGCAGCGATATGTTTTGTGGTTTTCGCACCTGTGCGATGGATTAAATGGCTACGTTTGTTCCGGTGCGCCGAACTAAGATAAAATCGCAAGTGGCGGGTCTCCTCGCATTCAGCCTTTGTGAATCTGGTCAGGTCGGGAACGAAGCAGCCACAGCGAAGTAGTTGAAGTGCCGAGGGTCAGGCTCGCCACAGATCATTTAAACAAAAGTAAAAACCTACTTTTGTTTAGTTTTAGTCAATCATTTGGTGGGCAAAGCCCGCCAAATGTAAGCGTAAAACCCAGCGCCTAATTCACACCAAAAAAATGTCCCATCAAGTCCTTGCCCGCAAATGGCGGCCACGCAATTTTGTTGATGTGGTCGGGCAGGAACACGTGGTGCGCGCACTCGCGAATGCACTTGATACCGGACGCATTCATCATGCTTATTTATTTACCGGCACACGCGGCGTAGGCAAAACGACGCTCGCGCGTATTCTCGCCAAGGCGCTGAATTGCCTTGGCGCGGATGGTAACGGTGGCATTACTTCCAAGCCTTGCGGTGTATGCACGGCTTGTAAAGATATCGACGCGGGTCGCTTTGTGGATTTGCTTGAGGTTGACGCGGCGACGAATACCAAAGTCGATGAAATGCGTGAGCTGCTTGAGACTGCGCAATATGCGCCGGTGTCGGGTCGCTATAAGGTTTACATCATCGACGAAGTTCACATGCTGTCGAAGTCCGCGTTCAACGCAATGTTGAAAACGCTGGAAGAACCACCGGGGCACGTTGAATTTATTTTGGCGACGACGGATCCGCAAAAATTGCCGATTACGGTGTTGTCGCGCTGCTTGCAATTTAACTTAAAAAATTTGGCACCGGCGTTATTGGCAACCCACCTTGCGCATATTTTGGAAACGGAAAAAATTCCGTTTGAGGCAACCGCGCTCGACATGCTCGGACGCGCTGGCGAGGGCAGTGCGCGTGATGCGCTGTCGCTGCTGGATCAGGCGATTGCCTATGGCGCTGGTGAAGTGAAGGCCGATCAGGTTGCAGCGATGTTGGGCGTGCTCGATCAAACCTATTTGTTTTCGATGCTGCAGCAATTGGCAAATGGCGATGCAAAAGCGTTGCTGGCTGAAATTGCAGGCTTGGGCGAGCGCAGTGTTTCGTTTGAGCTGACGCTGAAAGATTTGGCGGGCGTTTTGGCGCGTGTGGCGCTGGTGCAAAGCGCGGGTGCGGACGCTGTTGAAGGGCCGGATGCAGCAAAAATTGTAGAAATCGCTGCGCAACTAACGCGCGATGACGTGCAGCTTTTTTATCAAATTGCGTTACTCGGCCGCCGTGATTTAGCACTTGCACCCGATGAGCAATCTGGTTTTACGATGACGTTGTTGCGGATGCTTTCGTATAAAGAAGGCGCTGCTGCAATTCCTAAGAGTGCACCGTCTGTAAAGCCAATATCCACGGGCGTTTCCGAGCAAATGCCTTCAGACGCCGCGCCCAGTAAGGCGCTTGAGGCGGTGCCTGTTTCGATTTCAGCCGGGCTGCCATTCGATGGCGATTGGCCTGCCTTCGTGGCCGCACAAAATATGTCGGGTATGGCGGGCATGTTGGCGCGCCAGTGCGAATTCAAATCATTCGATGGTGGCGTGCTGGAATTATCAGTGCCGGATCAGCACAAACATCTGGCTGAAAAACCGTATCAGGAAAAATTGAAAGTGTCCCTTGCGCCGCATTTTGGTAGCAACGTAAAGCTGAATATAAAAATTGGCGGTGCAGGTGGCGTCAGTCTTGCGGCTACAGAAGATCGCGCACGTTCCCAATTGCAAGCGGATGCGGAGGCAGCGATTGACGCCGATCCATTCATCAAAAATCTTCAGCAGGATTTTGGCGCGGAAATAAATCGTGCTTCAATCCGGCCGGCACAATCTTAAATACTAACGCGGAGTAAATCATGATTCCAAAAGGTGGCCTCGGTGCCCTGATGAAGCAAGCGCAGCAGATGCAGGAAAATATGAAAAAAGCGCAGGATGAATTGGCGCATGTTGAAGTGGAAGGCCAATCTGGCGGCGGTATGGTGAAAGTCACATTGACGTGCCATAACGATGTGAAGCGCATCTCAATTGATCCCAGTGTGATGGATGATCGTGAGATGCTGGAAGACTTGGTGGCAGCGGCCGTAAACGATGCGGTGAAAAAAGCGCAGTCAACATCGTCAGCAAAAATGTCGGGCTTTTCCGCCGGCCTGCAAATGCCGCCGGGCATGAAGCTGCCGTTTTAGTTTGTGTGATTTTAAGTGCGTCCGCCTTCAAGTCTTGATGCCTTAATCGAGGCGCTGCGTTGTCTGCCGGGCGTCGGGCCGAAATCTGCGCAACGCATGGCTTACCATTTGTTGCAGCGTGACCAACAAGGTGCGACCCGATTAGCGGACGCGATGAAGAGCGCGGTTGAGCATATTCGCCACTGCGCGATGTGCAATACATTCACCGAAGCGCCGATCTGCGAAATTTGTGTCTCGACCAAGCGCGATAAAACAATTCTTTGTGTGGTTGAAATGCCTGGCGATTTGCTGATGATGGAACAAACGCAGAGCTATCGCGGTTTGTATTTTGTGTTGATGGGCCGCCTTTCACCGCTGGACGGTATCGGCCCCAAAGAAATTCATCTTGATCGTCTGCTGCGCCGCGCGATGGATGGCATTGTGCGCGAAGTGATTCTGGCGACCAACTTCACGGTTGAGGGTGAAGCGACGGCGCATTATGTGTCGGAGATGTTGGGCGAGCAGGGAATCAAGGTCACGCGTATCGCGCGCGGCTTGCCGGTGGGTGGCGAGCTTGAATATGTGGATAGCGGCACGCTGGCGCAAGCGCTGATTGAACGACGCAGCGTTAGCTGAAATTAGATTGCCGTCGTTGCGCGTCCGCTCGAAAATAGCCCGGCAATTTTTGCGATCACAAACTTAATAAATCGCCACAGCTTCGGGATCAACCAGATCGCGAGCAGAATAAATAAAATTAGCAAACCGATAAACACCGCTGGATGCGCAAACGCTAGCCATAGCCCGCTAATGACCGCCGCTTCTTCAGTGAACGATGCGACCCAATTGCTCACTGGCTCAGGCGAAGTATTAATCGCCGCGCGTCCACCGGCTTTCATAAAATGTGTGCCCGCTGTAATCGTGCCGCCCAGCAAGCCCGCCACAATTGCCCATGCCGCGCCATCATCCGCGCCGATCACGCCTGCCGCCAATAGCGCACCCGCAGGAATGCGAATGAAAGTGTGAACTGCGTCCCATAGCGAATCGAGCCCCGGAATTTTATCGGCGAACGTTTCAATAAACACCAGCAGCCCCGACGCGCCAATCACCATGGGATGAGAGAGCGCCTGTAGATATGAAGGTAGTGTCCAGTCAAACCAGTGAAAGTGCCCTGCAAGGCCGACAAAAAACAACACGATATAGAGCCGCAGGCCGCTGGCCCATGCGAGGCCGCCCGCGATAGCAATTGATGCGAGTTGATCCATGGTGATTTCCTCTT
>JANMQR010000018.1:0-3504 GCA_031370625.1 Burkholderiales bacterium
GTACTTGAATCCGGGTTTTTGCTCCAATCGCCGCCCTGCACAATGAGTTTGTTATTATTTTCCCAGCGTTGCTTCATTTATTTCACCCACCTACAGAACTTGGGTACAGTACGGCATGGCGCCTCAACCAGAACAACAAGCAAGAGCCGAAATAGATCGGCTGCTCCACGCCGCAGGCTGGCACGTCTTTGATTTAAAAGACGCAAATATTCACGCAGGTCGCGGTGTGGCCATTCGTGAGTTTCCGTTGACTGCAGGTTATGGTTTTGCGGATTATTTGCTTTATGTCGATGGCAAAGCCACTGGCGTGATTGAGGCCAAGAAAAACGGCACCACCTTGAGCGGCGTAGAAACGCAATCCGGCAAATATTCCCAAGGCTTGCCCGCATCACTTCCCGCTTGGCGTCGCCCGTTGCCGTTTCTTTATGAATCCACCGGTGTTGAAACGCATTTCACCAATCGCTTTGATCCCGAGCCGCGCGCTCGCAGCACGTTCGCTTTTCACCGCCCGGAGATGCTGGCCGAATGGATATCGCATACACATCAGGCCACGGTCGTGTCCACCGGCAGCGGGCACGCTGCGCCCAATGCCAGCGCACCTGACACGACCTTTCTCTCGCGCATGCAACGCATGCCCGCGCTACCAGCGGGCAATCTGTGGCCCGCGCAGATTATCGCCATTAACAATCTGGAAAAATCTCTCGCCGCCAACAAGCCACGCGCCTTGATCCAGATGGCAACGGGTAGCGGCAAGACTTATACCGCGATCAGCTTTATCTATCGTTTGATTAAATTCGCCGGGGCGCGCCGCATTTTGTTTCTGGTGGATCGCGGCAACCTGGGCCGTCAGACCAAGAAAGAATTCGATCAATACGTCTCGCCCTACAACAACTACAAATTCGGCGAGGAATACATTGTTCAACGCCTCAACAGCAATACCCTCGACACCACCGCCCGCGTCACCATCTGCACCATCCAGCGCATGTACTCCATGCTCAAAGGCCGCGAGCTGGCGCCAGAAGATGACGAGGAATCTATCGAGGGCGTCGCGAATCTGTTCAAAAAGCCTGACCCGATTGAGTACAACCCGAACATCCCGATTGAAGCTTTCGATTTCATCATCACCGACGAAGCGCATCGCTCCATTTACAACCTCTGGCGGCAGGTATTGGAGTATTTCGATGCCTATCTGATCGGCCTTACCGCGACGCCCAGCAAGCAGACCTTCGGCTTTTTCAACAAAAACTTGGTGATGGAATACGGCCACGAGCAGGCCGTGGCCGATGGCGTGAACGTGAACTACGATGTGTACCGCATCCGCACCGAAGTCAGCGAGGCGGGCTCAAAAGTTGAGGCCGGTTATTACGTCGGCCTGCGCGATCGTGAGACCCGCAAGGTGCGCTGGCAGGAGCTGGATGAAGATTTCGACTACGAACCCAATCAGCTCGACCGCGCCGTACAAACACCGGACCAGATTCGCACCGTCATCCGCACCTTTCGCGACAAACTTTTTACCGAGATTTTTCCGGGGCGCACCGATGTGCCAAAGACGCTGTTCTTCGCCAAGGATGATAACCACGCCGAGAAAATCGTCGAGATTCTGCGCGAAGAATTCGGCAAGGGCAACGACTTCGCCCAAAAAATCACCTACCGCACGCAGGGCGATCCGGAGGAATTGATCAAAGCTTTCCGCAACAGTTACTTCCCGCGCGTGGCTGTCACGGTAGACATGATCGCCACCGGCACGGATATCAAGCCGGTTGAGATTGTGGTCTTTATGCGCTCGGTGAAATCGCGTAATTTCTTTGAGCAGATGAAAGGCCGCGGCGTGCGCGTGATCAACCCGGATGACCTGCGCGCTGTCACGCCGGATGCCAAGGCCAAGGATCATTTTGTAATCGTCGATTGCGTCGGTGTATGCGAACGCGACATGACTGACTCACGCCCGATGGATCAAAAGAAAGCGGTGCCGTTCGATAAATTGCTGCAAGCCGTCGCCCTCGGCAATACCGAGCCGGACGTCCTCAGCAGCGTCGCCGCGCGGCTGGCGCGGATGGATCGCGATCTTGACGATCAAGCCAAAACCCGAATCAGCCAGGCCACCGGCGGGCAATCCTTAAAAGACCTCGCGCGCGGCCTGGTGCACGCGATTGATCCCGACCTGCCCGCAGATAGTCAGGAAGGGGCGCTGATGCAAGCGGTGAAACCATTGTGCGACCCCAACGTGCGCAATCTGCTGCTCGACCTAAAGCGCCAGGCCGAACAAATCATCGACGAAGTCACTCAGGATCAGCTTATCGAAGCCAGCTTCTCCGAGGCCGCCCGCGAACGCGCCAAAGGCATCGTCACGTCATTCGAGCAATTCATTCAAGACCACAAAGACGAGATCACCGCCTTGCAGATTCTTTACAACCGCCCCACCAAAGCACCGCTGCGTTTTGAAGACCTAAAAGCGCTGGCCGATGCCGTCCACGCCCCACCGCGCCTGTGGAGCGAATCCCAGCTGTGGCAAGCCTACGCCGCGCTCGACAAAACCAAAGTCAAAGGCGCCAGCGCAAAGCGCATCCTCACCGATCTGGTCTCACTCGTGCGCTACGCCATGCATCAAGAAAACGAACTCGTCCCCTATCCCGAACGCGTCCACGCCAATTTCAAAGCGTGGCTCGCGCAACAAGCGACCCGTCGTCCCCGCGCAGGCGGGGACACAGCGCCGTTACCCTTCACCCCCGAACAAATCCACTGGCTAGAAATGATCCGCGACCACATCGCCGCCAACCTCGGCATTGAAAAAGAAGATTTTGAATATGCGCCGTTCGCGCAAGAAGGCGGTATTGGCAAGGTGTATCAGTTGTTTGGAAATGACTTGCCGAAGGTGCTTGAAGAATTGAATAAGGAATTGGCAGCGTGAGCGCAGTTGATACCGAGGGCGGCACTTTGGAAAAACGCGCGCCGCAGTGGACGACGATGGGTGAGATTGCTGACGTTGTTGGGGGAGGCACGCCGCGAACCAATGATTCAACCAACTTTGAAGGGGGTGACATTCCGTGGCTTACTCCAGCAGATCTCTCCGGCTACACGGAGAAATACGTTTCACACGGTAGCCGCTCCATTACGAAAAAAGGGCTTGCGTCCTCGGCCGCGAGAATGGTTCCGCCTGGGACCGTCCTTTTCACTTCGCGCGCGCCAATTGGTTATGTCGCCATTGCGCGAAACGCGATTTCGACAAATCAGGGGTTCAAGAGCTTTGTCCTGAAGCAAGGTGTTCTCCCGGAATACGTCTATTGGTGGCTGAAGCGATCAAAGCAAACAGCCGAGAGTTTCGCCAGCGGCACAACGTTTCTAGAATTGTCGGGGGCCAATGCCAAAAAACTGCCAATTCCCATTGTGCCGCTTCACCAGCAGCGCGAGATCGTCGCCGAAATCGAAAAACAATTCTCCCGCCTCGACCAAGCCGTCGCCAATCTAAAGCGCGTCAAGGCAAACCTCAAACGCTACAAAGCCGCC
>JANMQR010000030.1:0-7155 GCA_031370625.1 Burkholderiales bacterium
CCCTAGCAGGGGAGCGGTGTTTAGAGTAGTTTTGCTTGTAAATGCCCGCCAATGCTAGTTTATCATTTTTCCCCCACACCCCTGTTAGGCCAGGTTCCGCAGCTACCTGACATCGGTCTTCGTGCATATAGGTTCCCAGGTAGCTGCGCAACCTGACCTACTTTCCCGGCCACAATCGCATACCCCACGTCGCCGCTTCGATTACAATCCTTGCTCTTCATTTGAGCGGATGTGATGCATGAATATTGCCAAATTTTTCAATGCAGCTTTTTTATCAAGCGCGTTTTTTATTGCATTTGGAGTAGCAGCAAACACAGTCAAGCCGCCGCCCGGTGTCACCCTCATCACCTCCGTCGAAGGCATCACCGAATATCGCCTCGCCAACGGCCTCAAAGTTTTACTGGCACCCGATGTATCGAAGCCATCGATTGTCGTCAACATCACCTACCTCGTTGGTTCGCGCCATGAAAATTATGGTGAGACGGGCATGGCGCATTTGTTGGAGCACATGCTGTTCAAGGGCAGCAAAAATCATCCGAAGATCACTGAGGAATTCACGCAGCGCGGCGCGCAGTGGAATGCATCGACCTGGACTGATCGCACGAACTATTACGAAGTATTTACCGCGAGCGAAAAATATCTTGATTGGGCGCTCTCGCTCGAAGCTGATCGCATGGTGAATTCGACGATTCGCGCGAGCGATTTGGCGAGCGAAATGCCGGTGGTGCGCAACGAGTTCGAGATTGGCGAAAATAGTCCCGTGGACATCATGACCGAGCGCATCGTCTCGACCATGTTCCTGTGGCACAACTATGGTAAATCCACGATCGGCGCGCGCTCGGATATCGAGAATGTACCAGTGCCGCGCTTGCAGGCTTTTTATCGCAATCACTATCAGCCGGATAACGCCGTGTTGCTGATCGGCGGGCAAATTGACACTGCCAAAACGCTCGCAATGGTGCAAAAGCATTTCGGCAAAATCCCGAAGCCAGCGCGCAAGCTGCAAGCGCTGTACACGCAGGAGCCCACGCAAGATGGCGAGCGTAGTGTCAGGCTTGAACGTGTGGGCGATGTGCAAGCTGTGGGCGCAGGATTTCATGTGCCGCCGATGGCGCATCCCGAATATGCGCACACGCTGTTGCTGACGGATGTGTTGGCGAATGCCACATCCGGCCGCCTGCATAAAGCACTGGTGGAAACCAAAAAAGCAACTAGCATCGCGAGCTACAACTTCGAAAATCGCGATCCTTCCGCAATGCTGGTATGGGCGGAATTGCGCAAGGAACAATCGCTGGCAGAGGCGAAACAAATTTTTGTGAAAACGGTGGATGGCTTTGCAACGTCGCCGGTCACAGCGGAAGAGGCGGCGCGCGCAAAATCCGTGCAGCTCAAAAATTTTGAACTGACGATGAATTCATCCGAGCGTTTGGGCCTGCAATTGTCAGAAGCAATCGGCGCGGGTGATTGGCGATTATTCTTTTTGAACCGCGATCAAATTCGCAATTCCACGGTGGCCGATGTGCAGGCGGCAGCGCTTAAATATTTGAAATCCAGCAATCGCACGCTCGGCGAATTTGTACCGAATGCGAGACCGGAGCGTGCTGAAATCCCGGTGGTTGCTGATATTGGCGCAGCGCTCAAAAATTTCAAAGGTGATGCACCGATTGCGCAGGGTGAGGCCTTTGCCGCGACGCCAGAGAATATTGAGAAACGTGTAAAGTGCGGCGAGATTGCGGGCGGCATGAAAACGGCGCTATTGCAAAAGAAAACTCGCGGCGAAACGGTTAGCGCGCATATCGTTTTGCGTTTTGGTGATGAGACAAATTTGCAAGGCCAACGCCTGGCAGCGCAGATGTTGGGCCAAATGTTGATGCGCGGCACCAAGACCAAAACACGCGAACAATTGCGCGATGAAATCGATAATTTGAAAGCGAATATTGTCGTCAGCGGCACGCCGACGCGCGCGCAGGCGGCAATCACTGCCACCAAACAAACGCTGGCTGCGTCGCTAAAACTGGCCACTGAAATGTTGCGCGAATCGACATTGCCGGAATCAGAATTTGAATTGGTGCGCCAGGAAATTTTGGCCGAATTGGAACGCTCTTTGTCCGACCCCGCTGCGCTGGCGGAAGAAGCGGTGGCAAGTCATTTCAATGTTTATGCGCGTGATGATGTGCGCCATGTGCCGACGATAAAGGACAGCATCGCCGAAACCAAAGAAATAAAACTTGCGGACGTGAAGAAGTTTTATGCTGATTTTTACGGCAGCAATTACGGACAGTTATCGATTGTCGGCGACTTCGATGAAAAAGCTATTGAACCGTTATTTCCGCAAGCGCTTGGTAACTGGAAGTCGGCGAACAATTTCAAAAAAATTATTTCTGACTTTAAAACGGTCACGCCAAAAGTACTCGCAATTGAAACGCCCGAGAAAGAAAGTGCTACTTTTATCGCGCGGCTCAATGTGAATATGCAGGACGATGATCCGGATTATGCGGCGCTAAAAATGGCCGACTGGATGCTCGGCGGCGGTGCCGGTTTCTCGGCGCGCTTGGTGGCGCGCATTCGGGTGAAGGAAGGTTTGAGCTATGCGGTGGGTTCTGGTCTTGATGTGAGCCCGATTGATCGCGCGGGTGATTGGATTGCACAAGCCCAATATGCACCGCAAAATCGCGAAAAGGTAATCAGCGCATTTAAAGACGAAATGCGAAAATTGACGAAAGAGGGATTTTTGGCAGCGGAATTGGACGCATCGAAATCGGGTTATGCACAATCGCAACAGCTCGCCCGCGCGAGCGATGCGCAGCTCGCAAGCATGCTCGCGTCGCAGCTCTTTCTTAACCGTGATATGACATGGCATGCCGCGCTTGATAAAAAAGTCGACGCGCTAAAAGTGGCTGACGTATTGGCCGCGATGCAAAAGCACCTGAATCTGGATCAGATGACGATAGTTAACGCAGGTGATTTTGCCAAGCCGTCGGTTGTTCTCAACGCGCAATAGTGGCAACGTTCCATGCTGTGTTTGCCTCGTTTTATCTTGCAAATCGGGGTTCTGTCGCATGATCTGCCCGCAAGTCCGCTTTGCAGCTAATATCGCGAACCATCCAGAATTCCACTAACTTTAACTTTCAACCCCATCGTCATTCGCAAAAAGGTCGTCCAACATGACAAGAACATTTGCAAGTTATTCCAAGCTGTGCGGCGCTATTTCCGCCGCGTTACTGCTGACGCTAAATGCAGCCAGTATTCACGCCAAAGAAACGGCTGCGGCCAAGCCCGTGGTTGCAAAGGCCAGTGCTGTTTCAGCCGTCCCGCAAAAATTTACCTCCGTCGAAGGCATTACCGAATACCGTTTACCGAATGGCTTGAAAATATTGTTGTTCCCGGACGCCTCCAAGCCGACGGTGACCGTGAACGTGACCTATCTGGTCGGCTCGCGTCATGAAAATTATGGCGAAACCGGCATGGCGCATTTGCTGGAGCATTTGGTGTTTAAAGGCACGCCAAAAAATCCGGATATTGACAAAAATTTCAACAAACGTGGCATGCGTTTTAACGGTTCCACCTGGCTGGATCGCACCAATTATTTTCAGCTGTTCCAATCGAGTGATGAGAACCTCGAATGGGCGCTGCAAATGGAAGCGGATCGGATGATAAATTCGTTTATCGCGAAAAAAGATCTTGATTCCGAAATGACGGTGGTGCGCAATGAATATGAAAACGGTGAGAATCAGCCGTTTGGTGTGATGCTAAAACGCATGCAAAGCGTGGCCTACGATTGGCACAATTATGGCAATTCGACCATCGGCAATCGCAGCGATATCGAGAACGTGAAGATCGAAAATCTGCAAGCGTTTTACCGCATGTACTATCAGCCAGACAATGCTGTGCTGCTGGTTGCCGGCAAGTTTGACGAGGCGAAAGTATTGGGCTGGGTCGGTAAATATTTTGGTGCGATCCCCAAGCCAACACGTGTATTGCCGAAGCTGTGGACGGTCGAACCGACACAAGACGGCGAGCGCAGTTTTGCGGTGCGTCGCAAGGGCGATGTGCAAATAGTGGCACTCGGTTACAAGGTGCCTTCCGCGTTGCACGCGGATGCGGATGCGCTGGGATTTTTCAATTTCGTATTGGGCGATTCGCCGACCGGTCGTTTGCACAAGGCGCTGGTGGAAAGTGGTAAAGCAGCGCAGATCGTGGCGTTCCCGTTGCTGGCCACTGATGGCGGCTTGCATCTGATTGGCGCGGTGGTCAAAAAAGGCGAAGCGATTGAACCCGTGCAAGCAGAGTTGACCAAGATTGTGGAAGAGTTTTCCAAAAATCCGCCCACGCCCGAAGAAATGGAACGCGCGCGCAAAAATTTTGCGAACGATGCCGAGCGTGTGTTGAATAACCATGAAAATATCGGTGTGCAGTTATCGGAGTACATTGCGCTGGGCGATTGGCGTTTGTTCTTTTTGTCGCGTGATCGCGCAGAGAAAGTGACGGCGGACGACGTAAAAAACGCGGCGGCAAAATAATATAGTCGCGACAATAGCGTGGTCGGTCTGTTCCAGCCAGAAGACAAACCACAGCGCGCCGATATTGTTGCGCCGCCAACGATTGCCGAAGTGATGAAGGATTTTAAAGGCAAGGAAGTGACTTCCACTGCCGAAGCGTTTGATCCGGATAACGCCAACGTGGATAAGCGCACCAAGAAAATTGAAGTGGGTGGTTTGACGATTTCGCTACTGTCAAAAAAGAATCGTGGTGAAGTCGCAAACCTGAGCATGCGGCTGCGCAGTGGTGATGAAAAATCGTTATTTGGTAAGGCCATGATCGCGCAAATGACGGGTCAAATGTTGTCACGCGGCACCACCAAATTATCGCGCACGCAGTTGGCCGATGAACTTGAAAAGCTGAAAGTATCAGGCGGCATAAGTGGGCTGTCGGCGAATTTCCAAACCAATCGCGCCAACATCGTCGCGGCAATAAAACTCACTGCACAGATGATGCGTGAACCAGCGTTTCCTGAAAGTGAATTCGAACAATTGCGCAAGCAGTTGCTGACGCAAATTGAATCGCAAAAGAGTGATCCGCAGGCGTTGGCGACCGTGGCGCTCGCGAAGCAGTTCAATACTTTCCCGCGTGGCGATGTGCGTTATGCCAGTAGCTTTGAAGAAACTGAAGAAGATTTGAAAGCGATCAAGCTCACCGACCTTCGCGATTTCCACAAAACGTTTTACGCTGCTGCGAAAGGCGATATCGCCATCGTCGGTGATTTCGATGAAGCGGAGGTGACCCAAGCCGTTCGCGAAGCATTTGGCGACTGGAAGGGCGGCGTGCCATATGCGCGCATTGCCAATCCGTACAAAGATATTGCACCGGTAAACCGCGCGCTGGAAACACCGGATAAAGAGAACGCATTCTTCTCGGCTCGCATCAACGTTGATGTGCAGGACACCGATCCTGATTATCCAGCGCTCTATGTCGCGAATTACATCATGGGTGGTGCTGCGGGTTTCGATTCGCGCCTCACCAACCGAATTCGCGTGAAAGATGGTTTGAGTTACGGCGTAGGTTCGCGCTTGATGGTGAGCTCGACGGATCGCGGTGGCTCGTGGAGCGCATTCGCCATTGCCGCACCGCAGAATATTGCGAAAGTGGAAGCGGCGTTTAAAGATGAAGTGGCCAAAGCATTGAAAGATGGCTTCACCGTGGCCGAACTTGCCGCCGCAAAATCAGGTGCCTTACAGCAGCGTTTGCAGCAACGCGCGCAAGATGGTGCATTGGCCGGTGCGTTGTCGAATAATTCCTATCTCGGCAGAACCTTCGTCTGGTCAAAACAGTTCGAAGATAAAATCGCCGCGCTAAAACCTGAAGATGTGCAAGCCGCAATGCGCAAATTTATCGATCCGAACAAGATCACGTTTGTGAAAGCAGGTGATTTTGCGAAGGTGGCAAAAACGGCGAGTGCTGCGCCTGTCGCAGCGGCAAGTACCGCCACCAAGTAATAAGATGCAAACCCTAGCATTGGCGGGCATTTCAGAGCATAAATGCTTTGAAATGACGGCCGATGCTAGGGTTTTACGCTTTATGAGTAGGTCACGTTGCGCAGCTACGTGACGTCGGCCTTCGCGAATTGCGAATGTCAGGTAGCTGCGCAACCTGACCTACGTGAACTGCGTTCCGCCTGCGTCTACACAATCCGCGAAACCGTTTGATTTAATTGACGTTTTCCCGCATAATCATGGGCTTGGTCGCGTTTGGGCGTATTTTTCAGGCGCGAATCACGAAAAACCCTTGCTTCACCTGCGTGCGCATGCGGGGAAGCTTTCCGACCATAAGGTCTTAATCCACAAGGAGAATTTATGCGCCATTATGAAATCGTTTTTATCGTTCACCCGGATCAGAGTGAACAAGTGCCTGCGATGATTGAGCGTTACAAGGCAACTATCGCAGCCGCTGCGGGCAAAGTGCATCGCATCGAAGATTGGGGTCGTCGTCAGATGACTTACCCGATCCAGAAAATTTTCAAAGCGCATTACGTGCTGATGAATATTGAAGTGGCTCAGACCACGCTCGAAGAACTTGAGCATGCATTCAAGTTTAACGATGCGGTTTTGCGTCATTTGATTGTCAAGATGGACGCCGCTGAAACAGCGCCGTCCCCGATGATGAAAGAAGAGAAATCCAGATCGCATGATCTGAAAGATGACGTCAAAGTCGCTGCATAAAAAAGTCATTTGAGTTCGTTGGTCGCTCGTTTTCGAAATGATGAATTCGGCAACCAACACAGTGGTTCTTGAAGGTGTAGTCGCAACACGCGATGTGATTCGGGTAACCCCCGGCGGCCTCGCGGCACTAAATCTGACGCTCACGCACCAGTCTCAACAAGCAGAAGGAAATTCTTTTGTGCAAGTTGAAGCTGAAATAAATGCGGTGGCATTTGGTGAAGTGGCTGAAGCGTTAAACGCCGTCAAGGTTGCGGATCAATTAACTGTCAAAGGTTTTTTGAGCCAGAAGAATCGCTACAACTCGATGCTGATTTTGCACATAACCCAATTCAAGTATTCAAACTAATTTATTTCTGAGGTGAATCATGCCCCGTCCCGGCCCACGCGGTAAAAAGTTCGACAAGAACAAAAAAGACACACGCAATCCCAATCGCGGTTT